>NZ_JAVRHO010000099.1:0-236 GCF_031846515.1 Autumnicola lenta | reverse complement strand
GAAAAAGCACGGGAAACTCCAGGATCTGGACTAGTTTTACGTTAGTAAACTCCTTTTGAACTTCCCGGGAGATGGTGCTAAAAAACTGTCCGGGTTTTTTTGCTGTTTCAATAGAGACTAGTTCCAGCGGGACACTCCCGGCCTGTAAAACATATCCTTAATGGCGATATCGTAATTTTCTTCAGCCTGACCTATAAATTTTTTCAGCTTTTTTGAACTCCACCGGTTCTTCAGCT
>NZ_JAVRHO010000098.1:0-258 GCF_031846515.1 Autumnicola lenta | reverse complement strand
GTACAAGTATCGAAGTCAGCAATATCCTGAACAACTGCTTCGCTTACTTCATCTGTTACTTCGATTTCAAAAGTAGTAGAGTCCATTCCAGTTACACATTCCAATTCATCACCATTCACAGTGTAGGTGACTTCATAAGTACCTACGCCCATAGTTGCAGGATCAAAAGTTGTAGCAGTTGTTCCATCTACAGTGAAAGTTCCACCGGTAGTAGTATCTCCAACTAACAATGTGGCTAGAGTGATAGTGCTTGCTTGA
>NZ_JAVRHO010000097.1:0-262 GCF_031846515.1 Autumnicola lenta | reverse complement strand
GTTTTTCATATTATTGCGTATGCCGGTCACCAGGTGCAGCCCATCATCAAATAGCATCGCTGCGAGATTCTTTGATATATATCCTTTATCTGCATATAAGCTTCCAAATATTTTGTTCAATATATTCCCTTCTTTAAGCGGTTCCCTGTCATCCACATTTCCTTGGGTGATAACGAAATTTAGAATTTCCCCCTTATCGTTCACAATGATATGGAGCTTAAAACCGTGGAACCAGCCCATGGTGGACCTCCCAGTGGCTGCT
>NZ_JAVRHO010000096.1:0-310 GCF_031846515.1 Autumnicola lenta | reverse complement strand
AAAAGATTATTGACAAATGTATGGCGAAGGCGAAAAAAGATGGGGTGGTACTTCGCAGGAGCTACAAACGCACCAGCAAACAACTGCTTCGCGACAGCTATAACGGCAGCCATCCCAGGCGCCGCAAAAGAGCCAAAGCTTCCAGGGGGAAATCAAAAGACCATTGCAGGACGATTGATCAGGGAGCTGGAACGAAAATTGGCACCTGGAGAATTTGCCGCAGAACTGGATCTTTTTAAAAAAAAAGTACTGGCCCAGGAGAAAAACAGTAAGAACAAGATCTACAGTTTACATGAGCCAGAGGTGTATT
>NZ_JAVRHO010000095.1:0-313 GCF_031846515.1 Autumnicola lenta | reverse complement strand
GGTAAAAACATTATTTAAAGCAGAAATCAAATTTTTAAAGAATAGCTTGTGCTACATATACTAAGGAGAAGGCCAATAATTGCCAAATTTGGACTGCGACGTAGGGTAAGGCTGGAGCTTTTAATTTTAAGTGAAAAAAAGATATAGGCTTAAACTGGCAATTTTCAGCAGGTTAGGCTTGTTTCTTAAAGAAAGCACAAAAAAAGATTACGATGGTGCTTGTGTAATCTAAATTCAGGTGTATATTTGCAGCCGCTTAACCAGAAAGGGTGAGGCATCAAAGTCAATCATTCCCCTTTAGGGGTTAGGGGCT
>NZ_JAVRHO010000094.1:0-314 GCF_031846515.1 Autumnicola lenta | reverse complement strand
CTATTTTGCTAATTGCTTAGGTCGAACTCAGGTTTTCTGGTAAGCACTATCGCGCTTGAGTGGTGGCTTTGGAAGGTGAATCCGAATTTTGCCAATCTGTTGCTTTCCCTGATAGCCCCGGTCTGCCGTGGCTGTTTTGGGAGTCCTTCCCGTTAGTTTTGTTGTTTGTTCAAGTACTTCCTCCAGGGTATGCCCATCATACACATTAGTCTTGAAAGTCATGGCTCCTACGATGATCCCGGTTTTCTGGGTCAGGACCACAGAGGCTTTGCACCCGTATTCGTATTTTTTGTGAGCCTTGCCTTTACTCATAC
>NZ_JAVRHO010000093.1:0-315 GCF_031846515.1 Autumnicola lenta | reverse complement strand
TAACAAAAACAATAGGTGGATAGTTGGCATTTTTGAGCTGCCGTTTAAATTGAATCAGGAAACAGGAGGCATGAATCAAGATTACGGGAAACGAATGTCGCCCCAGGCTGTTGGTTACTTCAGTAAGAAAAAGTCCGTAGAAATCCACCCTTCGACAGGCTCAGGGGGACAAAGAGTTTGCCAGTCCGGCTGAGCTTGTCGAAGCCCTGTTATTTTTATTCTTAACAAAAACAATAGGTGGATAGTTGGCATTTTTGAGCTGCCGTTTAAATTGAATCAGGAAACAGGAGACATGAATCAATATTACGGGAAACG
>NZ_JAVRHO010000092.1:0-330 GCF_031846515.1 Autumnicola lenta | reverse complement strand
AGTTTTGAAAATGATCAGACGCTCGCCGTTGCTTTTGGGGTGATTTCAGCTTTTTTCTATTCACTAAGAAACCTTTTAATGAAACAAGAAGTAGAAAAATATAACGGATCGGTTTTGATGATGTATCAAATGATTATTATAACCATAATGCTATCGCCCGTACTATTTTTATTCGATCTTTCTGCAGTGCCTTCGCAATTAGCCCCAATCCTGGTTTTGGCAATTGTGACAACCTGTTTTGGCCACACGTTGCTACTTATGAGTTTTAGGAATTTTTCGGTAACCACGGCAAGTATTATCAGCAGCGCACAGCCGGTTTACGGAATTTTA
>NZ_JAVRHO010000091.1:0-355 GCF_031846515.1 Autumnicola lenta | reverse complement strand
AGCGGATCGTGGTCGGCACTTTCCAGTTTATCGGCAACTGTAGTTTTCTGCGGGATGAAAAAAAAAGCTACGGGTTAGAATTATCACTCGGGCGCAAGTGGCGCTTTTTTTTGTTGTTTTTGGATATTTGGGCTTGTGAATAAGCTGACTTTAAGCCGATTTAGATCACCAGGAGCAGTATCAAAATTGGCAAATTTGAGGCTTATTTGCAGCGGACAAAATTAAAAAGACGCCTCACAACAACATATAAAAACAATGCTAAAACCTGTCTCAATTCGAAAGTCCGTGTATGTTTGCTGCTTCTGATTTTCCTGCGGAAAATCATCGCCCGCCCGCTCGCACAGTTTTTATACGG
>NZ_JAVRHO010000090.1:0-397 GCF_031846515.1 Autumnicola lenta | reverse complement strand
GAAGAATTTGGAGGAAGTAATATAAGCAATAACGAGCCTGTAGGAACCAAGCCTTTGCCAACACACGGTAAAGATAACTCTGTTGCGCTTACCCTTCCCCCAATGGGTGTTGTGTATCTTAAAAAGCAATAATTCTTAACGAGCTATAAAGCCGTAAATAAAAATGCCAAAACCCTTCCGTAATTTCTGCGGAAGGGTTTTTTCTTGTCACTTGATTGGTTTCTCTACACTTATTATTTTGTAGCCAAAACTCTGAACAGTCGTTAAATATGGTAATCCGTATACGGATTTGGACCTTTGCTTTTTACAAACTGCCGAGAATACCAGCTATGACTTCATTGACGTAGTTTTTAACTTTCTCAAGAGCGGTTGAAGGTTTTCTTTTTGAATGAGCTCC
>NZ_JAVRHO010000009.1:0-145219 GCF_031846515.1 Autumnicola lenta | reverse complement strand
ATAAGATGTATGAAAACATTAGAAAACATTACAGGATTAAGAGACGGAGATCTGACCCACAGGAGATCATTTTTGAACTTTCAGCAGCCTTCCAACAGAGGAAGTTGGTATAGCCGAAGACGCCACAACTAATTAAATTCATCAATCAAAACATCATTATCATGGAAGCTTTGGAAAACATCACAGAATTAAGAGATTTAAATTTCTCTCATAGAAAAATATTTTTGAACATCAGGCAGGTCTCAAATAGCGATATAAGGTTTAACAGAAAAAGATGCTGTTTAATTTAAGGCCCGAATCCATGAACTTACTTCCTATATAGTCGGGACAAACATTGTCCTCGGCTTTTTTTTCTCCTGCTCCTGCCCTTTCCACATATTCTAAAATTTGGCTTAAAATAAAATTTATATTTTAGAAGTATTCGTTTATTTGCAGCAGTCTCAGTTTATTATGCTATCAAAATTAAAAATCTCCCCCAAAATAAGATGGGCTCTCATTATCTTATTAAGTCTTCTCGCGCTGGCGCTACTGTTTTTTTCCAGTATTTACTTTGGAATGTGGGGCAAAATACCATCTACCGAAGAACTGCAGAAACTTGAGCAAAGCAAAGCTACACAGGTTTTATCTTCAGATGGAGAATTAATCGGAAAATTTTACATCTTCGACAGGCAGCCTATTACTTTCAAAGAACTACCACAACATCTTATTGAAGCACTTATAGCAACTGAAGATGTTCGATTTTTTGAACATGACGGTATCGATAACCGCAGCTTGTTACGGGTATTTTTTAAATCTATTTTATTACAGGATGAATCTGCGGGTGGTGGTAGCACCATCACTTTACAGCTCGCAAAGAATATCTACGGAAGAAAAGATTACGGTGCCTTTGGCATTGTAATTAATAAAGTTCAGGAGGCAATTATTGCCGAAAGACTGGAGGATATTTATAATAAAAATGAAATTCTAACCCTC
Organism: Autumnicola lenta; assembly: GCF_031846515.1. Taxonomy (NCBI): domain Bacteria; kingdom Pseudomonadati; phylum Bacteroidota; class Flavobacteriia; order Flavobacteriales; family Flavobacteriaceae; genus Autumnicola; species Autumnicola lenta. Next base: position 144,247 of record NZ_JAVRHO010000009.1, on the reverse strand, counting down.
TATTTTAATACTGTTCCCTTTAGTGATAATACGTACGGAATTGAAAGTGCTTCCATGAAGTTTTTCAATAAGCATACTTCAGAATTAAGTTTGGAAGAAGGCGCCGTCCTAGTGGGAATGCTGAAGGCTTCCCATTCCTACAATCCGCGGATTTTTCCTGAAAGGAGCAGGTTACGCCGGGATGTTGTTCTAATGCAAATGGCTCGGTACGATTATCTTTCCGAAGAAAAAGCTCTGGAAGCTAAAAGAACAGATCTTGTGCTGGATTACCGTAATTACAGCAATAATAAAGGCCTTGCCCCTTACTTTCGGGAACAGGTAAGAAAAGATGTAAGCAAGATTCTGGATACGCTCAAAAACATTGAAGGACAGTCCTATAACATTTATCGCGACGGACTCATAGTACACACCACCCTCGATCATAAAATGCAGCAACTGGCTGAAGAAGCTATGCGCGAGCATATGATGGACCTGCAGCAGCAGCACGAAGCCTCTTATGGAGAGAATGCGCCGTGGCTGCAAAACAAAAACATCCTTGAAGATGCTGTAAAAGGAACTGAATCTTACCAGAAACTAAGTGACAAAGGTTTAAACCATCAGGAAATCATGCAGGAGTTACGAAAAACAAAACCTACAGAACTCTTTAGCTATGATGGTTCAACCACAAAAAACGTGAGTGTTATCGATAGCCTGTCACACTACCTTAAATTCCTGAATGCAGGAATGCTGGCCGTACAGCCGGAAACCGGAGCCGTCCGGGCTTGGGTTGGTGGCGTGGATTTCAGGTATTTTAAATATGATCATGTTTCGATGAGCAAAAGACAGGTCGGTTCTACTTTTAAACCAATTGTCTACACTGCAGCCCTCGAAAACGGAATGGAACCCTGCACGTACTTTTCTGCGGAAGAAGTCACCTATGAAAATGGATGGACACCGGCAAATTCGTCTGCCAGTGACGACCCTCACATGAATTACAACCTTAAAACAGCACTTAGCACTTCCATGAACACCATAGCAGTAAAAGTGCTGATGGAAACGGGAATAGACAATGTTATCAAGGAAGCGAGAGAAATGGGTATAACATCTGATCTCCCGGCAGTACCTTCTATAGCATTGGGAACAGCTTCATTAAATCTTGAAGAACTGACAGGAGCTTATACCAGTTATGTAAATAACGGAAGGCCCAGCGAACCCTACTATATTACGAGGATAGAAGATGGAAATGGTAATCTTCTGGCGTCTTTTGAGCCAAAAGTAGCGCCCACACCGGCTTATAGTGAGACCACACGGCAGGTAATACTAAATTTTATGCAGGCAACCGTGAATGAGGGAACAGCGACGAGACTGCGGTCTACATACGGATTAAACAATGACATTGCCGGCAAAACCGGAACTACTCAAAACAATAAAGATGGCTGGTTTGTGGGAATTACTCCGCAACTTGTGGCGGTAACCTGGGTTGGAGCAGATGATCATCGTATAGGTTTCAGAAACACGAGGATTGGCCAGGGCGCTAACTCTGCATTGCCAATTTTTGCCAGGCTAATGCAAAAAATGAATCAGGATCCATATTTCACCAATATCACCAATGCCCGCTTTGCTCCTGTCTCTTCTGAAGTTGCTGAAATGCTGGATTGCGACGAAAAGAAGCGTGACGGCTTCTTTAAACGCCTCTTTTCAGGTTCTGATAAGGACGAAGAGGCAACTTCCGAAGGAGAAAAGGAGAAAAAAGGGTTCTTTAAGCGGCTTTTCGGAAAAAAAGATAAAGATTAAGCGAGGCTTCAAAAATGACAATTTTCATCCTTATTACAACCTTCCGGTAAACTTCAGGATTATGTTTAAAATAATTGAAGGTCGATATTTGTCATTTTTGAATGGTCTCTTACAAATAATTGCTTCCGCAGAAAATTTAGAATTCTTTATTGATTTCCATTCTTAATTTTCGGGAATAATCTTCTTCCAGCCAATCTCTGTAGTTTTTGGTACTCTTACTAATGCAATAAGAATATTGCTTAATCCTGGACGAAATATCGTCCTTCAGCTCTTTTGCCAGAATACGTGCGTCAAAAACGTCTTCGCTATTTTCCACACACATTTTAACGTGTTGCTCCATAGACCATTCCAGTACGGTTTTAGACTTTAAGCCCTTTTTAATCACTTCGTCATAAGCGTTTTCCACATCATAATCCACATCTTCAGAATTAGCAAATTTCTCACGAATTTCCGGTGGCATCTGGTACTTAAATTCCCTTTCGATCTCTTCGTCACTTAGAAGATTTTCGAAATAGAAATCTGGAGATCTAAAAATTTGCTTCCAGTCTACGGGAGCGCTCCAATTACCAAAACGCGCTAGATTATTTCCAAGATCAATAACATTAAATTCCTTTTTTCCCGGCAATACTCTGGATCCCCGGCCAATCATCTGGAAGTAAAGCGTAAGGGATTTGGTTGCACGGTTAAGGATGATGGTGTCTACTGTAGGTTCGTCAAAACCGGTGGTAAGAATACTTACAGAAGTTACAATAGCATCTGGCGTATGTTTAAACCACTTTAAAATATCTTTTCTGTCCTGTTTGCTGGTGGTATTGTCCAGGTGCCTGACTTTAAGTCCTGCATTTCTGAACGTTTCATAGACTTCAATTGACGTATTGATTCCGTTATTAAAAATCAGCGTTTTCTTTCCTTTTGAACGTTCCATGTAGGCATTCAGCAACTTCTCCTGCATTGAGAAGTTAGAATATAGCTCCTCTGAAGATTTCACTGTATAATCCCCGTTCATACCAATTTTAAGTCCGGAAAGGCCAACGTTGTAGCTAAAGGTTTTTGCTTTGGCAAGAAAGCCTTTTTCAATTAACGAAGTAATAGAATCCCCAACAATAAGTTCCCGGTAATTATCCTTCATGGGAAGCTTAATATTGGAACTTAGCGGAGTTGCAGTTACCCCAAGGATAAAACATTTCTCAAAAAACTTAAATAATTTCCTGAAGGAGTTGTAGTGCGCTTCATCAATAATCACCATGCCGATATTCTGCAAATCCAGCTTCTCATCGTGAAGACGGTTATTTAATGTCTCCACCATCGCAACAAAGCACATATAATCTTCCTGGTCCGGAAGTTCTTTAACTTTGCTGTTTATAATTTTATTACGAACCCCAAAATCGGTAAGCATTTTAGAAGTCTGCTTACAAAGTTCAATCCGGTGCGTGAGTATCAAAACCTTCTTCTGGGTACGTTGGATGTATTCCCTTACAATTTGTGAGAAAATAACGGTCTTCCCTCCTCCTGTCGGAAGTTGATAAAGCAGATTATAGTGCTCTGGATGCTCATCAATAACTGCAAAGATTTTCTCAATATCTTTCTGCTGATAGCCGTAAAGCTCTTTATCTACTTTTTTATTTTCAATTCCAAATGTTTTGGTCTCCATAGGTTCTATTAAGTCTGCAATTTTGCAAAAATAACAGATTTTTAAAGTAATATAAAATGTTTTGAAGAAAATAAGATTTTAATTTTTGTGTATGAGGCTTCCAAAATATTTCGTAAATTATGTGTAATCAGCAGTATAGAATAGTCTCCAACTTTCTACTCTTTAAACTATTATATCAAAACAGTTCCCCCGTCCCCTTTATTTTAATTCCCACAAAATGAAGAATAAAGACACGGATTACCAGCGTTACCGTAAAAGTTTAAGTAATTGCCATCTTCTTGAAAATATGGATGACCTTACGTTTAACAGCCTGATTTCATTATTTAGTGAGCAAACATGGCCTAAGAACACCTGTTTAGTAGATGAGAACAGGTTTCTCTGTAAGTTTTATATTATTATTAGTGGCAGGGTAAAGATGTATCAGCTCGATGAAACAAGTTCTAAAGAAGTAACTTTATTCCTTCTGCACAAGGGAGACTTTATGGATCTTTTCTGCATTCTCGATGGGTTAGAGCACAAGGTATACTACGAAAGTCTGGACGAGGTAAAAGTGCTGGAAGTACCCATGGAAAATCTCCATGATTGGTTCCGAAAGCACCCGGAATACTATAAAAATTTGCTGTTCTATGCAGGTAAAAAGCTGCGTACGATGGAGAATTATATTTCAGATATAATATTCGCTAACATTTCAACCAGGTTAGTAAAACTCCTCCTAAGGAATGTCAATAAAGATTCTAAAAATCTGGAGTTAATCAATGATCTTTCCCACAAGGAAATTGCTTATCTCATAGGTTCTACACGTGCGGTGGTTAACCGGCAGATTCAGAAATTAAAGAAAAGTGGTTCTATCCATACCTCGAGAGAAAACCTGCAAATAATCGATCTTGGTATTTTAATCGAATTTCTTAAAAAGGAAAATAAATATGAATAAAAACGCTAAATATTGATTTTGTGCTACTTAGGTAGTTTTCAGTAGTAAGTTACACTAGTAGCTTTACTACTCACTTAAAAAACTACCAATTATGAAAATTGCAGTTACACTTTTAATACTGACAGGTTTCCTGTTCAGTACACAGGCACAGGTTATTCACTTGGAGGAAACCGAGATTACCGCGCAGAATAATACCATACCCATAGATTTTAAGGGGGGTAATGAATTCGTTATTGCAGAAGAATATGACAATCAATTTGAAATGGATGCCATTGGCTTCGTCTGCAGAAATTTTAAGATGAAGGAGTATCTCAGTACTAATTTAATGGGAGATTTTGACTCTTATCAGGTTAATTTTAAAAGCCGGAAAGGTTTTTTAAGAGCTCATTATAATTCTAAGGGTGATTTGGTTAAAACATCACAGCGGTTTACAGACATGTCCCTACCTTACGAGGTAAGAAATGAAATTTTTGGAAAATATGAAGGCTGGGATGTTACCAGAAGCACGTTTATAGCCAGAGGAACAGGAGAGAAAATTGATAAGGGTTATTATAAAATAATCGTGAAAAATGATGATCAAAAGCAACGCCTAAAAATTTATTCCACTAACACCTCAGTCAAGAGATCCAGTGATGCCCTGGCAGTAAATTAATATTGTGTAATATTTAGATTGGTCTGAAAATAAGGAGGATTCTGTTTTAAGCAGATCCTCCTTATTTAAATAATTCAGATGAGAGGTAGCGGTCTCCCCTATCGCAAATAATACTTACAACGAGACCTTCATCTATTTCCTCACAAAGCCGAACGGCTGCGGCGGCTGCTCCACCACTGCTCATCCCTGCAAAAATACCTTCCTCTGTAGCCAGGGTTCTGGTCATCTTTTTGGCTTCATCTTCACTTACTTCCAGGATTCTGTCTACTTTTTTTGCATCAAAAATTTTAGGAAGATAAGCCTCCGGCCACTTCCGGATACCGGGTATGCTGGAATCATCTGTGGGTTGTACTCCCACAATCTGGACTTTACTATTTTGTTCCTTTAAATAAGTAGAAGTTCCCATAATGGTTCCTGTTGTTCCCATAGAGGAAACAAAATGAGTCACCTTTTGGTCAGTATCCTTCCATATTTCAGGTCCGGTAGTATTATAATGTGCTTTCCAGTTATCATTATTACCAAATTGGTTAAACATAAAAAAGCCACCTCCTTTAACTTTATCTTCAGCATAGTCCCTTGCTCCTTCAATACCTCCTTCAGCATCTGTAAGGGTAACTTTTGCACCGTAGGCGCGCATCGTCTGCACTCGTTCTAAAGTAGAATTCTCAGGCATTACAAGTTCAATATCCAGTTTAAAAATTCCAGCAATCATCGCCAGGGCAATACCTGTATTTCCACTGGTGGCTTCAATAAGTTTAGTTTCTTTAGTAATCTCTCCCCTATCCAGCGCGTTTTTAATCATAAAATACGCCGCACGATCTTTTACGCTACCTCCGGGATTTTGTCCCTCTAATTTAAAATAAAGCTCAACTCTCGGGTTTTGAAACAGCGTATTTGCTTTTACAAGCGGAGTATTGCCAATTAATTTTAAAATGGATTCATTCATTTTTGAGCTGCTTTTTTAATATTAATCTGGGGGTTGTGCGAAATCATTGAATCGGCAGGAACAGAAGCAGTTAGCCATACATTTCCTCCTACTATGCTGTTAGCACCAATCACGGTTTCTCCTCCCAGAATGGTGGCATTAGCATAAATAGTAACGTTTTCTTCTATTGTTGGATGACGTTTTACACTTCTCATTTTACGATCTACATATAGAGCACCAAGTGTAACTCCCTGGTAAATTTTGACGTTGTCTTTTATAATCGCCGTTTCCCCAATTACAACTCCCGTAGCGTGATCGATGAAAAAAGGAGTTCCTATTTTTGCCCCCGGATTAATATCTGTACCTGTTAAACGGTGTGCGAACTCTGTCATTAACCGCGGAACAAGCGGGAGTCCAAAATTGTAAAATTCATGGCTTAACCTGTAAATTGCAATAGCGTAAAAACCCGGATAAGAAAGATAAACTTCTTCTATAGAATTTGCTGCAGGATCATTAACGGCGATTGCGCGGGCATCTTCGTTTAATTTTCTCAGGATTTCGGGTAACTTTTCCAGATATTCTGACCAGATATCCCTACAGGGTTTATCCGGAGACCAGCAAACAAGGTCTGCCAGTTCTTCAAAGAGCTTTTCCAGTAAATCAATATTTTCCGGAACAGGAGTGTCATTATCAAAAAGCGTATAAAAAAGTGTACGGGTAAATTCTTCTGTTTTCTCTTTAATACGGAACTTTAGATGAGGATTCCTTTTATTCTTCTGAATCTGGTCAATTACCGATTGTTTATTTATTACTGCCACTTATTACCGGAATTAAAGTTTAAAAACCAAAAATAAACAATAGCGAATGAAATCTCCTTTATATTTCAATAAATGCTATTGATATGATTATCTATGAAATACCACTTTCATCTTAAGTTGCTTTGAGTTAATTATTTGCCAATCTGTATACACTCAAATCTCTTTCCGCGTAAATTTATTTATAGATATATTTATTAACCATTAATATTTTAATCATGGCAGACAAACCCAAAAAACAGGATCCAAAGAAAAAAGATTCTGACAAAAAACAAGCCCCTCAAAAACAAGCCCCTCAAAAACAAGGGGAAAAGATGGATAAATCCAGAAAGTAACCTTTTAGTAATTTTTTTCAGGCCACCTCAAAAGGGTGGCTTTTTTAATCCTGGTCGGTAATATCAGAAATGGTTTTTATCTGTAAATATTAAGCACTTTTCTTTTCAGCAAATCATGTAATACTATCTTTGCCTTTCTGAAAGAACAAATTGAAAGAATACTATAATTTTTTAAAAACCAACTTCAGAAAAGTCAGTTTTGGATGGCTTCTGACTTTCCTCTCGAGTTTTGGACAAACTTTCCTCATTTCCTTATATGTTCCGGAGATCGTTAAAGCCTTTGCTATTTCTGAGGGCAGTTTTGGAGCTATTTATGCTGCCTGCACGGTGGCCGCCTCTGTGATTATGTTAAGCGTTGGCCATACCGTAGATCATAAGCCTGCAAAAAAAGTAACTGCATTTACTGTCGTGTGCCTCGCAATTTCCAGTATCATTCTTGGATTTTCTTACCATATCGCTTTTCTGTTTGTGGCGCTTATTGGGATGCGGTTATGTGGACAGGGCCTGTTAAGCCATATTAGTATGACTATTATGTCTAAACGTTTTATAGAAAATCGCGGCAAGGCATTAAGTGTTTCATCACTAGGATATTCTATGGGTGAAGCAGTTTTTCCGGTAATTATAGCTTCTATAATAGCTTATTTCGACTGGCGTATTGCAGCAATTGTGAGTGGCGTGGCACTTTTACTCTATTTAATAAAGCTAAAATTTACAAATCTTGAAGAGTTTGATCAGGATCTGTCTTCAGAGGGCCGACCTTCAACTTTTTCCCTCTTAAAGGATTACAAGAATGTAGTATTCGATAAAAGATTTGGAATTATGATGCCCGCCAGCTTTATTTTAGGCTTTACAAACACAGCAATCTTTTTCTACCAGTATGTTTTTGTTGAAGATAAAGGCTGGTCTCCACAGCTTTACGCCACTTTCTTTACAATTTATGCTATAGCCCGGCTAATTTTTTCTTTGCTTGGGGGAAGCTGGGTAGATAAAATCTCTGCTAAAAAAATGTTTCGTTTTTACATTATTCCAATGAATATAGGTCTGCTACCTTTTGCATTTATGGAGAGTATTATAGGAGCACTCCTATTTTTAATCCTGGCAGGAATTACCAGTGGAATGGCAGGAACTGTAAAAACATCTGTAATTGCCGAAATCTACGGAATTAAAAAAATGGGAGCTATAAGAAGTGTCTTTACAATGTTTATGGTATTAAGTACAGCTCTGGGACCTTTAATTGTGGGTTTTATGATTGACCTGGGAATAAGTTTCAGCATTATTATGCTGATCCTTTTTGCAGCAATGGCACTTGTGGTTCTAAATTGCCAGAGAATTGCTCAAATAACGCCTGAAGAACCGGATGTCGCGGAAATTCAAGAAAATTAGCGCACCAGGCTAAAGTGGCCTTTTATTATTTTATGTCCTTCGATAGTGATTTGATACCAGTAATCTGAAGCAGGCAAAGAATTTCCTTTAAAAGTTCCATTCCATGAAAAGCCTTCCCCTTTGCCAATTTTGAGCAATTTACCATAGCGATTAAAAATTCTGATTTCTGAAGATAAAAAATATTCCACTCCGCTTAAACTGAAGGCGTCATTATATCCATCACCATTTGGGGTAATAAACTTTGGCACAACAATGTGCGGAAATTCGCTTGAGACTGTGGCACAGCCGCTGAGATCCCTTATGTATGCAGTGTAAATTCCGCCGGAAATTCCTGTAAAAACATTCGAATCCTGAAAGTTTGTACCATCCAGCGAATACTCGAATGTGCCGCTATTTGCAGACGCTATGGTAACGGTATTTTCTTCAGAAATAATATCTGCTATTGCCGCTACATCTGTAGGTGAAACCGTAAAATTCTTAACTACCTCACAACCTTCAGCAGTAACAATTTGTACGTCGTACTCTCCTGGATTTCCGACGGTGATTATTTGAGAAGATTCTCCGGTGGACCAGCTGTATTCCATCCCCGGTATTCCGGCATCAAGCGTAAGTAAAGTGTCTGCACAAATTTGCCAATTTTCGTCCTCTACTTCCGGCACTTCATAAATAGTGAGCTCAACAGCAGTTCTTGCACTCACTTCACAATCGTAGTTTGTCTTTTTTGCTTCAGCGTAATAAATACCGGCGCTCTCTGGAGTAAAATAAGCAGTATTTTCGGCAACAAGGTTACCTCCAGTGGCTGCATCATACCAATTTGCCGTTTCGTCGCCTTTAATTTGTACAGAAAGCTCGGGTATGGGCTCTCCACCACAAACAGTACGATCTCCATTGCTCACAGGAGTCTCTGGAGTACTTACAATATTAACATAAAAAGCTTCAGAAGCAGAACTGCAGAGATTATTTGCTAAGTTCACTTCATCCTCAGCTACTTTTACCCTGTAATATCGCGTTGTGTTTAAAGAACCTGTGAAATAATTATCTCCCGTGGCGCCTGCTATGTTTTGCCAATTTTCGCCATCATCACTTTCCTGCCATTGGAAAAAATGATCCTGGTAAACAGAATAATCTGGCGTTGCTTTTAATTCTAAATTCACCGGAGCATCAGATTCACAAACCGCTAATTCGCTTCCGTTACTTTCTTCAGAAGTAACAGTGGTAAAATCGCCGCAGGATCTAAATATAATGTCATCTATGGCAAGATCATTTCCGCAGCCACCGTCTCCATTATTAAAGATCTTTAAAATAACAGCATCCTGACCTGCCTCGCTCTGAAAAGTTAGCGCATACTGTTCCCATACCGGACTGGAAGCAGAAGCAATATTACCGGTACTGCCTTCTCTTAGAAGCTGAGAATCTGTCTCGTCCCAAATTTCAAAACGAACGTTAATAGGTATTCCACCATTAGGACAGATAGGATCCTGCCTGTCATAGATATTTATGAGATATGCTGAAAACTCATAAGAAGTATTTTCACAGAGTCCGCTAATTTCGGTTTTAAAAAACTGCCCTGAAGTAAAATCTGCATTTACAATTAACGCCCGCTCATTAGAAAGTGTGGAATTTGGGAGGGAATTGTGCCAGGAAGATATTTGCTGGCCTATTCCTGCAGAAATTGTGTACTGTCCATCCTGTGGATCGCCAGTCACGTAAGAATAACTTGTTGTGCCCGAAGGAAAAGCCGGACCGCTACCACTCCCGGTGCCAAAATCTTCGTAAAAAATAGGGTCTCCTTTACTACCTTCACAAAAACCGAGTTGTGCAAAAGAATAACTGCAACTAAGTAAAAATAAAAGAAGAACTACTAATCTGGTCATTTTCAAATGTACATCAAATTGCTAGAAATAAAGGTCGGATTTTTAATGGAACTGATCCATTACTTTCTCAAATTGATACTTATTTGGCCAATCCTGCTCTTGAGTATTTACTTCAATTTTGTGCATCCGGGGAAGAAATTCTGGAGTTAAATTATTCGCTAGTATAAAAGTAGTGGCTTCTTCAAAAGATTTATAAATACTTCTGTAAAAAGGCTCTTTTATTTCCCGGTCTGCGGAATAGGCTTGGGCTATTTCAATATTGTAGAGCATAACATCTGCTAACAAAATGGGATCTAACCCGAGCTTTATAAAGTGCTTAATGAATTTTTGCGCTACAGATCTTCTGGCCTTTGGTCGTCTGGAAGTGGTAGGAAAATATTCTTTTGAAATCTTAAATTTTGCATCCTGAACCAGCTTATCTTCTTTGGGGTTGAATACGAAATTGTAAAAAGTTTTTACCTCGCCAAATCTTTCGTATAAATCCAGGATTTGCTCCTCCAGCTGTTCCTTCTCAAGTGTACCTAGATATTTTTTTAAAGCTCTCTTACTCATTTAAATTTTAGATATTTGTAATACCTCTTTAGATATTGAAACTGTTTTCCTGATATTTGTTGAAATATCTGCGAGCCATCTTAACTGATTATTTACCAGTTGAGCTTCCTGCAACTGCAGTCGCATGCGGAGATCTATATTCTGTTTCCCCTCCTCAATTTCAATAGTTCTTTTTTCTACGAGATCTTCATACGTTTTTCTGAGGGCCATCGCTGCTCCTTCAATTTCTGAAGATGGTCTGGATACTTCTACCGGATTATTCTTCTGCAGTATTTCTTCTGAAGATTTTAAATTTTCAGAAATAAAATTGGTAAAGGTTTCAAAATTAACAGAAGCAGCTGTGGTTTCGTGGTTTTGAATGTATGTACCAAGAGACGCCAGAGCAGATAAAAAAGTCTGATTTAAGCCAACAATTTCATATATCCTGCTAATATCTTTCTGTTTGGATTTCGGCTCCTGCGTCATTCGCTGAAAAGCCGCACTAAGATTTCCCATTTCTAAGAAAGATTTCTTTCTAGCCAACTTATAAGATATGGGTAGTTTTCCTTTATTATGATAAAAATTATCTACTTCTTCTAAGTAATTCCTGTTGGCAGCAATACTTTCTTGAATGTAGCTTTTTATCCCGTGTACTTCCCACGATGGCCAAAGAAAATGATTCCCTAGAGCCGCAAGACCAGCTCCAATAAGAGTATCAACAATTCTATATTGAATAACATTTAGCACATTGGGCTGCAGTAAAGCATAAATAAAAATAATACTAAGGGTTATAAAAATTGCTGCTGTCCTGTAATTTCTCTGAAGCAAAGAAAAAGCCAGGGTAAGAGAGCCAATTCCCAGGACCATATACACAATTTCATTTTGCGTGATATAAACAATCCCAACGGCTATTGCACCTCCAATTAGTGTCCCTATAATTCGCTGTTTAGACCGATCTTTAGTTAGTCCATAATTGGGACGCATTATCACCGCAATTGTCAGAATAATCCAGTAAGCATTTTGTATAGAGAAGAAAATTCCTATTGAAAAACCTATAATGACAACTACTGCAAGCCTAATGGAGTGCCTGAAGATGATGGAGTTAAAATTGAAGTTTTCGACCAAAATTTTAGGATCATAATCCTGCGGAGTAATAAACCGAGAGACCTCTTTGCTTTTAATAAAAAGGTTCTTTTCGCTTTCCAGATTATTCAAAATCCTAAAAATACTGTTCATCCTTTGCACTTGTTGCTCTTGATAATCAATAAGATTTCTCAGCAACAACATGGTTTCCCTACTTTCGTTAATATTTATTTTCTCACGAAAGGCAAGAAGCCCCGACTGTAATTTATCTAATGCATTTTTAAGATTGTTGGGCGGGAGTTTATTGTTGTACTTTAATGCGGAAGCGATTTGTTCGAGATGCTCTGCCATAGCATTAAGCAGATCCTGTATATTTTCAAATTGTTGCTGCTCTTGTCCTAATAGTTCATCCATTTTAGAATAATCTACGGGATTTGCCATTGCCAGCTCCAGCATATCTACAAGTTCAATGAAAATAAGCAGTCGTTTCCTGGCGTAGTTAGAATTACCAGATGTTTTTCGTGAGCTTATAAGAACTTCACGCAGGCTTTCATGCTTTTCGTTCAGTTCTGTTTGAAGTAGAAATAATTTCTTTAAAAGTTGATCCCGTTGCTCAAATTCAGTATAAAGTTTAGCTCTTATCCGGAGGTATTTTGCAGTAAGCTCCATTGTTCCTGCAAGTAAATGTTCGGTTTGTTTCCTTGGATTTAAAAAATCCCATAGCAAGCTTAAACTCAGGTACCAAAATCCTCCAAGAATGATAAGAATCCCTCTTTGCCAAATTTCGAGATCTTTAGAAAGATTGGCAAAACTGATTACCACAGCTAATAATCCGGAAAAGGTTATAAGTGAGGCCCTAAAGCCGAAAACTGCCAAATAACTGATAGCGAACATGAGCATACCCAGCACCGGAATAATAAGGTACAGACTTACCTGTGCGTATCCAGATATTACAGAAGACAATCCGGCAAGAATTGCTGCGCAACTCACCCCTATAACCTTATGTTTAAAACTTCCGGCAACATCACTAGGAGAGCTTAAAAGACAACCGGAAGCAATTACAACTCCTACTAAGGTGTTTGAATAATATGAAAAGAGTGCTATTGGGATAATTATCGCTACCGTAAGTACAATGGCTTTGGAAAAGTCTGTACTCCTTAGAAACTTTAGAAGATCTTTTAAAAAATTTGATATAAATATTTTCAAGTAGCTGCTGCTTTTTAAATCCGGAATTTACAAAGATAGTTCGTTATAAAAGAAAGGAGACCGGGGGAAAACAAATTTTGAATAGTAAAACATTTTTAAATAATAAGTGTTTCTAAATTAAGTTTTTTGAGGTCAGTTGTTAGTTACATATAGTTTGTTTGTGATACACTTTATCCTTGTTGACCATTTTGGTTATTAGATTATCAAAGATTGTGGCCTTGGTCTGTGAGCGGTTGATCCTAAAACAAAATTCATTAAAATATCTGTTGATATTGAAATCGCTGACCCAAAAAATATGTTGTTCTTATCCAGGATTTAATTTGATGGATCTTCGTGTGCAAGGCCTTGAAATTCAAACCTGAAAATCATACGCTTTTGCAATCGGCCTATAACCGCGCCATTTATCTGTTGTTATTTAGCGTCACGGCTGATATGATCAACAAAGATATATTGTAGGGATCTGGCCGAAAAATCACCAATACGCATTACCTACATTCTCTTGATCTTGCCATCATTCGTTAGCTCAACAGCCGTTATCGCTTTCTTTTTCCTGGCTTTATAACTTCTGCCAATTTTTTCCTTTTCATGCCCACCCAGAACAAATTCATCAACGTGGACAGTTCCATCCATAGTATCGTTACCGCTGCTTTCCATGGCTTCCCGAACTTTGTGCATAAACAGCCGCGCTGTCTTTTCTGTCACCCCGAAACGTACAGAAACATAACTCGCCGAAAGGCTTTTGGTGCTGGTAGCCATCTCGAAGACGATAAAAAAAGCCTTGCGCACGCCAAACTTGACTTTATGGAAAGGGTATTGGAAGTAGTGTATTCCTGGTGCGAACAAATATTGCAGATTCTTGAGAAATCCTTTCTTACCTGGGATTTTTTATGACCACACTTACGGCACTCAAAACCATCATTCCATTTAATCCCCGCCAGGTATTCTTTACAATCTCCATCTGTTTATAACCAATCAGAGAACTCTAGGAGATTTTGACCCTTAAAAATATTTATAATTCCCCTAAGTTTATTAATTTTTAGGGTATGAAATTAAATACTGACCTCTAAAAGTTTTTATTATACATCCCTAAATTCTCCTATTTATTTGGAATAAATAAGATTGATTATGGGTTTATTTTCTTTTGGAGTTCATTTTACTGATGAAAAAAGCTGTTGTCTGCATTTCAAGGAGTAGTGAGATAAAGACGGGGTTGTCTGCAACCATGTATTTAGAGACAAGAGTACCTCCTATGTTGATATCGCTGATTTATAGAACTACATATTACCAAAAAATCCAGTGATAAAAACAGATCGAAAATCTAAATAAACCTACCTGCCGGAATTAATTCTGTCAAACTCTTTATCTATAATTTCCTGCTTATTCTTTTTATCTAAGAAACCGCTTTGTAGTAATGAATCTAGCCAAATTGAATATTTGCGGGTTCCTTTATAGTTTAAATGTGAAAGGTCTCCGAACTCGGTATTACTTAAGGGAAAACGTGAAAAATCCAAAAATTCCACACCCTTTAAATCAGTTTCAAGAACTCGATAATAGAGTTTTTCATTAAGGTGTTCACGATAGAAGGAATGCAGCGGACTTCTAATAAGATAGATCTTTATTTCGTTGTCTTCACAAAACTCCACAAGCTTCTTAAGGAAACGAAGATTTTGTGTGCTAAACTTTTCGGCAGTGCCCGCAAAAATAGTATCGGGTGCATTACGTACAATGGCCTTTAAAAGTGAATCGGTTTTGTCCCGCTTTAGATACCGAAAACCTCCTGCATAATCAAAATCATAATACGCAGACCTTATTCTCTTAAGTCTTACTTTTCCGGCCAGAGATGAGGCTGCGAGAAAACCGGAAGGATTTTTTTTAAATAGCCACCATTTATCTTCGGCACTAACCGTTGATGATAAATCCAGATATCCCATTAGTAAAAAATCAGAACCCCATATCCATTCATCCATATGTTTGTCAAGATAATTATTACTAAGCTCCACAAAAATTGTGTCTATATGCGGATTGTTTTTAAGAAGAATTTTTGCTTTGTAGTAAGATGAGAGATAGGATTCACCCGCATAGGATATATTTTTAAGTTCCTTTATAATAGTATCGTTATAAGCAATTTCGGAATGAGAATGACCAACAACAAAATATTTTATATCTTTTCCTTCTTTCTTTACTTGCAGTCTGTCACCAATTAATGTTGAAGTACTATATTCAAATAAAAGAAATAGTATTACAAGTGCCGTGACAAGGAAAAAGAGGTTTAATAAAAATTTCTTCAAAACTGAAAATATATAAATTCAGAACTTTTAATAGGCTGCATCAAATAGATACAAAATGCTATAGCGAGGTACATGGACCACCTTATAAAGCGGGGTTTAGAAGAGAAAAGATGTTCAATTGCATATTCTCCATTCCTTCCAAACCATTCAGCAAGGATAAATAACAAAAATATTGGAATTATCAGAAAAAGATAGTCAACATTAATATTGGGTAACTCCAATAAAGAAAAGGATAGTAGTTTTGAATAGTACAACATCGCTTCTTCAATAGAATCAGCCCTAAACATTATCCAGGTAAGCACAATTATTAAAAAGGTGAAGGTTACCTGGAAAAATTCTTTAATACCAGGCAAATATTTAGTAGGGGATATTAAATTAGTATTTCTCCGGTTCCAGCCAAGCAATATTAGTGGAAGAAATAAAAGAGCGTGCATGGCACCCCAGGCAATAAACGTCCAGTTTGCGCCGTGCCAGAAACCGGAAACCAGAAAAATAACGAAAACATTTCGGGTGGTAATGCTGCGGCTTCTTTTGCTTCCCCCTAACGGAATATAAAGATAGTCTCGAAACCAGGTAGACAAACTTATATGCCATCTGCGCCAGAACTCCGCAATATCGCGTGAAAAATAAGGGAAATTAAAGTTTTGAGACAACCTTAAGCCAAACAGCTTAGCCGTTCCAATAGCAATATCTGAGTATCCTGAGAAGTCACCATAGATTTGTAAAGCAAAAAGAAATGCTCCCAGAAGTAGAGTGCTGCTATTGTATTGTGTGGGATCATCAAAAATGATGTCCACATACCTTGCGCAATTATCGGCAATAATTACTTTTTTAGCCAGTCCCCATAAAATTTGTTTGCAGCCATTTACAGCCTCCCTATAATTAAAACTTCGTTTTTTATGAAACTGCGGTAAAAGATTTATTGCACGCTCAATTGGACCTGCCACCAATTGAGGAAAAAAAGTAACATACGTGGCAAAGGCAATAAAATTTTTAGTAGGATTTAAACGTTTTCTGTATATATCTATTGTATAGCTTAAAGTTTGAAAAGTATAAAAGCTTATACCTACCGGAAGAATAATATTGAGGCTTTCTGTGGAAAAGTCTATTCCCAAAAATTGTACACCTGAATTAATACTTTCTATAAAAAAATTGAAGTATTTCAAGAATGCCAGGAGACCCAGATTAAAAAATAAACTACAATAAAGCCAAATTTTACGAAGACTGGTGTTAGATGTTCTTTCCAGCTGAAGTCCAAGGGCGTAATCTACAACCGTACTCGCGATAATAAGAATAAGAAAGCGCCAGTCCCACCAAGCATAAAAGAAATAGCTTGCAATAAGAAGGAAAAGATTTTGAAAACTGATCTTTTTTCCCCCTATCATCCAGTAAATACTAAAAACTATGGTGAAGAAAATGCCAAAATCAAAAGAATTAAACAACAAATTTTGAAATTTAAAAATATATAAGGAAAAAAATCTCCTATGCCTAATAGCTAATCATAATTACCAGGTCTTACCTAGATTAAGTAAATATAGATAAATTTTCATCTGAATAAAATCAAAATTTTTTGATTTTAGATCTTATTATAACTAATATGGCAGCAGATCTATTAAGATTTTTAATAAAAGAGAATCGGGACTTATGGGAGATGAATATTCCAGGAAAATTGGCTTTTAGAAGCCGAAAAAGTTATAAACTCACCCTGAAGATGTTGGAGGTTATCATTTTAATAGAACTGATGTCCACGTGCATGGAAATAAAACCGCCGGAATTAGAGTATAACTAAAAAACTTTTGATAGGTTTATAAATGCCACAGAACAGAAAAGCTTGAGCCATAAAAAAGCCTCCAATAAGTTGATAACTTTTTGGAGGCTTTCTACTACAGGAAGTTTGATTTACAATTTCTTTGCATTTACCACCTTCTGCTTTGTAACTGCAATATCTATTACTTCGCTCATGTCGCGCACATAATGAAACTTAAGTCCTTTTAAATAATCTTCTTTAATTTCCTTTATATCACGCTCATTTTCCTCGCAAAGAATGATCTCTTTTACTCTCGCTCTTTTGGCTGCAAGAATTTTTTCTTTTATACCACCAACCGGCAACACTTTGCCACGTAAGGTAATTTCTCCAGTCATCGCAATACTTTTCTTCACTTTCTTCTGAGTAAATAAAGAGACGAGTGAGGTTAGCATTGTAATACCCGCACTTGGACC
Organism: Autumnicola lenta; assembly: GCF_031846515.1. NCBI lineage: Bacteria > Pseudomonadati > Bacteroidota > Flavobacteriia > Flavobacteriales > Flavobacteriaceae > Autumnicola > Autumnicola lenta. The sequence goes on along the minus strand of NZ_JAVRHO010000009.1, from coordinate 126,580 downwards.
GTCTTTTGGAGTTGCTCCTTCCGGCACGTGAATATGTACATTATATTGATCGAAGATCGAAGGAATTATCCCCAGTTGTTCGGCATTGGATTTTATATATTCCATTGCAATAGTAGCCGATTCCTTCATTACTTTCCCCAGATTTCCAGTGATATTCAGATTTCCTTTTCCTTTGGAAAGTATGGATTCTATAAACAGGATATCCCCGCCAACCTGTGTCCAGGCAAGACCTGTAACCACTCCTGCGACATCATTGTTTTCGTATTTGTCCCGCTGCATTTTTGGGCTGCCGAGTACTTCAATTATATCCTCATCTGTTACTTTAATATTATACTCTTCTTCCATCGCAATACTCTTGGCCCCGTGACGCACCATTTTCGCGATTTGCTTTTCCAGCCCACGTACTCCAGATTCCCTGGTGTAACCTTCAACAATAGATTCCAGTTGAGATTTGCCAATTTTAATGTGTTCTTTGGTCATTCCATGCTCTTCCAGCTGCTTAGGCAACAAATGTCTTTTTGCAATCTCTACCTTCTCCTCTATCGTATAACCGGTAACATTAATAATTTCCATACGGTCACGCAGGGCAGGCTGGATGGTTTGTAATGTATTACTGGTTGCAATAAACATTACCTTAGAAAGGTCATAACCCATCTCAAGGAAATTATCGTGAAACTCGCTGTTCTGTTCGGGATCAAGTACTTCAAGTAATGCTGAAGAAGGATCTCCTGCATTCCCAATGCTTAGCTTATCAATCTCATCAAGAACAAAAACGGGGTTGCTGGTTCCGGCTTTTTTCAAACTCTGAATTATCCTTCCCGGCATTGCTCCTATATATGTTTTACGGTGTCCTCTTATTTCTGCTTCGTCACGCAGACCTCCGAGGGAAATTCGCACGTATTCGCGACCTAAGGCCTCGGCAACAGACTTACCAAGAGAAGTTTTACCCACTCCGGGAGGTCCGTAAAGACATAAAATCGGCGACTTCATATCGTTACGCAGTTTCAATACCGCGAGATATTCAATAATTCTCCGTTTTACATCGTCCAGTCCGTAATGATCACGGTCAAGAATTTTCTTTGCCCTTTTAAGGTCAAATTTATCTTTACTGAATTCATTCCATGGCAAATCCAGGTATAGATCGAGGTAATTTCTCTGTATAGAATATTCTGCGACCTGCGGATTCATACGCTGCATTTTGGAAAGCTCTTTTTCAAAATGCTGTTGCACATCCTCATCCCATTTCTTCTTTTTAGCCCTGATGCGCATTTCTTCGATTTCATCTTCATGTGAAACTCCACCAAGTTCTTCCTGGATGGTTTTCATTTGCTGATGAAGAAAATATTCACGCTGTTGCTGGCTCATATCGCTCTGCACCTTGGACTGAATATCATTTTTAAGTTCCAGTTTCTGAAACTCCACATTCATATATCTTAGGGTAGAAAGAGCCCGTTCTTTTAAATCATTCGTCTCCAAAAGTTTTTGCTTCTCCTCTACCGTAAGATTCATATTAGCAGAAACAAAATTGATTAAAAACGAGGAGCTCTCGATATTTTTAATAGCAAAAGAAGCTTCAGAAGGAATATTTGGGCTTCCTTTTACAATCTGCAAAGCCAGTTCCTTTATTGATTCTGTAATAGCCGAAAATTCTTCGTTATCTACTGCAGGCCGTGCTTCCGGAACCTCCTGAATGTTTGCAGTCAAATAAGGATCTTCACTGGTAATCTCAGAAATACTGAAACGCTTTTTTCCCTGGATAATCACCGTGGTGTTCCCGTCCGGCATCTTAAGCACCCTAAGGATTCTTGCTACAACACCAATCTGGTTGATATCTTTTACTGAAGGATTTTCAACTTCTTCATCCTTTTGCGATACTACCCCAATAATCTTGCTGCCGTTATTTGCTTCATTAATTAATTTAATAGAAGTGTCCCTTCCGGCTGTTATTGGAATTACAACCCCCGGAAATAATACAGTATTCCGCAATGGTAGGATTGGCAAGGATTCGGGAAGATCTTCCCTGTTTATTTCTTCTTCATCTTCAGGAGTCATTAACGGTATTAATTCTGCATCTTCATCAATACCCTGCAATGACAAACTGTCAAGATTAGTAAATTTTGTGTTAGCCATAATTTATTTTAGGTCAAACTGTCACTACAGTTTGTTATTTGTATTAAAATTTGATCCTGCCCCAGCCCCTTAATTCCAAGGCTTTATCTGAGAGGGCTCAGATTCCTGAACACTATTTCAATTCCTGTGCCATGCTTTTCTTTAAATTAATTTTCTCGAAAGTGTAACAAAACGGAAACGGGCATATCTTTATAAGTAGATAACAAGAGTTTTTTGACACCAACCATCACACATATTAATGATCTTGTTGCCGCTTGCCGTAAGGGTGATCAACGTGCACAAATTGAAATTTACAATCGCTATTACAAGGCGATGTATAATACAGCTTTGCGCATCGTAAAACATTCTGCTGAAGCGGAAGATATTATGCAGGAAGCGTTTCTTAATGCCTTTACCAAAATTGAAAGTTTCAACGGTGAATCCACTTTTGGAGCATGGCTAAAAAGGATTGTGGTCAACAAATGCATAAGTGTCTATAATAAGAAAAGAAAATATGAAGAAGTAAGCTATAATGATGAGTTGAAGAATGAAATTGATGATTCTGAAGGCTACATAGTTAACGAAGAGAACACCAATGAAAAAGTGAAGGTGCTTTTATTTAAACTAAATTCATTAAAAGAAAATTACAGGATGTGTTTAACGCTGCATCTAATTGAAGGCTACGATTATGACGAAATTTGTGAAATTATGGATATCAGTTATGCCAACTGCAGAACCACAATTTCCAGGGCAAAAGAAAGTCTTCGTAACAAATTACTGAACCATGAAGAACGATAATATAAAAGAGCTGTTCAGGGATCTGGATTTCGACACTTCAGAACCGCGGGAAGGCCATAAAGAGCGATTTTTTGAAAAGTTAAAAGATGAAAATCCTTCCGCAGAGAAAAAAAATCGGGTACGAAACTTATGGGCACCTTTTATTGGAATTGCTGCCGGTCTTGCACTGCTGGTCTTTTTAGGCGGAATGTATTTTAATCACCAAGCGCTGGGAAGATCAGGAGATCTGGCGAGTGTTTCTCCGGAAATGAAGCAAACCCAGGAGTTTTACACTTCTTTAATTGAAAACGAATTAAAGGAAATTCAGGAAGAAAAATCTCCGGAAACTGAAGCCATAGTAAAGGATGCGCTTGCACAAATGGAAAAGCTTGATACTGAATATGCAAAACTAAAAAGGGATCTTTTAAGAAGCGGAAAAGATAACCGGGTAATTCATGCCATGATAAACAATTTCCAGCAGCGCATCGACTTACTCAACACCGTATTGACCCAAATTGAAGAAATTAAACTATTAAAAAATCAAAATCATGAAAACAACCTTATATAAACTGCTGCTGCTAGCCCTACTTATTCCGGGCCTTGGTTTTTGCAACAACGATTTGAATGGAAAACATACCAAGACCAAAAAGATTTCTAAAGAATTTAAAGTCGCCGCGACCTCAAAACTTCTGGTAAATAACAGCTATGGAAATATTGACATTTCTACCTGGAATGAGAATCGGGTGGTAATAGAAGTCTTCATTAAAACTAACGGAAATGATGAAGAAGCGGTGCAGAGAAAACTGGATGATATTAATATTGAATTTAATCAGAATTCTTCAGGAGTAATTGCAAAAACTCACTTTTCCAGGGAAGACAAATCCTGGTGGGAGCAGCTTTTTAGCGGTAGTAGTAACGTAAATATGGAAGTGAATTATGTAATAAAAGCTCCAGAAAGAAATAATGTGGACCTTAACAACGACTACGGCGGAATTTATATTGACCGGCTGTTGGGAAATTCAAAGATATCCTGTGATTACGGTAAGATCGATATTGGTGAATTACGGGGCAGCTCCAATTATCTCAGTTTTGATTACACCAGGAACAGCCATATCGGCTACGTAAAGAATGCAGAGATTAACGCAGATTATTCAGATTTCATCATCGAAGAGGCTGAAAAACTTGATATAAATGCAGACTATACAAACTCAAAAATACTAAAAGTTGAAGACGTCGCTTTCAATTGCGATTATGGAAGTATTACTATAGAAAAAGTAAGAAAGCTTGCCGGAAACGGAGATTATCTGAGTACGAAAATCGGCAGGGTATTTACCTCGTTGGTCCTTGATCTTGACTATGGCTCTGCTTCTATAGAAAAACTCGTAAAAGGAATGAAAGAAGTAAAAATTGATACAGATTATACCGGAGTAAAAATTGGCTATGATGCTGCACAGCCCTTTGATTTTATTATTAAAACCTCTTACGGCGGTGTAAAAGGTATAAACGATTTTGAAGTGAACAAAAGAAATGAATCCGGCACAAGTAGTAGTTATGAAGGCTATCACCTCTCCAATAACAGCGGAAGTACAATAACTATTTCTACCAGTTACGGCAGTGTTTCATTTAACAGACAATAACTAAACATCAATCAAATTATTAAATTATGAAAAAAGCAATTCTCGTATTAACAGCACTAACCTTAAGTTTCACCTCTGCAAATGCACAGTGGTGGGGAAATGATAAAATTAAAGGAAACGGAAAAGTAGTAACAGATAATCGCTCCACACCAGATTATGACGAAGTACAGCTGGTAGGCTTTATGAACGTAGAACTTGTAGCAGGAACAGAAGGGAGGTTAATAGTAGAAGCCGAAAGTAATCTTCAGGAATATATTATAACCGAAGTATCTGGCGGAAAACTTAAGATTTCAGTAGAAAAAGGAGTACAAATAGATCCTTCTCGTGGCAATGAGATCAAAATCACCGTTCCTTTTGAAGATCTTGATGGCGTTTCATTAACAGGTTCCGGAGATATCTGGACTCGCGACAAAATAAGGGCTTCTAGCTTTAGCTCCAGTGTAACCGGTTCCGGGGATATGAACCTGGATCTGGATGTAGACAACCTGGAGGGAGCAATTACAGGGTCCGGAGATGTGAATTTTAAAGGAACTGCAAATACTTTTAAATGTAAGGTTACAGGATCGGGAGATTTTGAAGCTTATGATCTCAAAGCACGATTTGTGGAAGCCATTGTCTCCGGTTCTGGTGATGTTATGGTAAATGTTTCAGAAAAGTTAACTGCAAGAGTATCCGGATCTGGGGATATATCTTATAAAGGAAATCCTGAAAAAGAAGACTTCAAAACTTCAGGCTCTGGAAGCGTTTCTTCCTATTAGGGTCGAAAATTGGCAAATTTCAAGCCTCGCTTTAATTGGCGGGGCTTTTCCTTTTTTAACTCTTTTAGAAAATACTTTTCAATTTTCCGGGATTTTGCCTGCTATTCCAAATACTTAAAATGACAATCCGATTCGATTCTTCTTTATAAATAATGAAATAATCGCGAACAATTTTTATTCTTACATCTTCATGATCAGTTAATTTCCCTATTTCAGGATAAACTGCAATCAAGTTGACTGCTTCAATAAATAGTTGATTTAATTTTCTGCTGTATACTGGATTTATTCCTGTTATTCCAATATACAAGAATATCTTTCCTACTCTCCTGGGCGTCTTTTGACCAAATTACCCGTTTAGCCATCTCTCTATTTCCTCATTGGCTTCTTCATTGGTTAAATATTGACCATGTCGGACCTGATTTAATGATTTTTCAATGGCAAATTGTTGTTCTCTGCTTAGGTTAATAACCGCCTCAGTTTTATTTTCCCTATGCAGAAAGTGATAAAGTTCTTCCAATAATTCCTCATTGTTGGAGAGCTGAATTTCTTTGATTAATTTTTTCCTAATCTCCATGATTCAATAATGATAACTCTAATATAAGATTTACATTTCTCATTTAGATACCATTGTTTAAACATTCCTCTCTCCTCTGCTTTTCTGCGGAACACGAAGTAATAGAAAAACCCCTGCTATAAAGAACACCACAAGAAAAAGTATGGAATTTCGTACACTTCCGGTGATTTGGGCAACTATTCCGTATAAAAACATGCCTATTACAATACCTATTTTTTCAGAAACATCATAAAAACTGAAATAACTTGCTGTATCAATCGCATTTTCCGGTAGCATCTTAGAATACGTAGACCTGGAAAGCGCCTGGATTCCGCCCATTACCAGCCCCACCGCAGCAGCAGCAAAGTAAAACTGAAGAGGTGTCACAATATAGTACGCATAACCGCAAATGGCAATCCAGATAAGATTAATATAGATAAGGGTCTTGATATTGCCAATTTTTAATGCCAGTCTGGAAGTAAGCATTGCCCCGGCCACTGCTACAAGTTGAATAAGAAGGATACTAACAATTAAGCCTGTGGTCGCATCCTGCCCACCCCAATCCAGTTCTTCAATCCCAAAATAAGTAGCAATAAGCATGATGGTTTGCACCGCCATACTGTACACAAAAAAAGCAATCAGGTAGCGGTATAACTGGACATCCTCCTTCAGCGAAACCCAAATCTTTCTGAGTTCCCGAAATCCGTTAAAAAGAACATTCCGCGTTAATCGTGCCTTTCTGTTACCTTTTGGCAGATAGCGATAAGTATATTGGCTAAAACCTATCCACCATATTCCGGTTAATACAAAAGATAATCGGGTAGGTAAGCCTTCATCTTTAAACCCAAACCACTCGTATTTCAGGATCATAACCAGGCACAATATGAGCAAAATAACACTGCCAATATATCCCATGGAAAAGCCTTTGGCACTTGCTTTGTCCTGTTGATCTGGAAAAGCAATGTCCGGAAGGTAAGAATTGTAAAAAACAAGGCTGGACCAAAATCCGACAAGCGCAAGAAAGTAACACAGTAGTCCAAACCATAAAAATTCCAGCTGAAACCAAAACAACCCTATACAGGAAACTGCGCCCAGATAACAGAAGAATTTCAGAAAATTCTTCTTATTTCCAACATAATCTGCAATCCCCGATAAAAACGGACTCAATATCGAAACAACCAGAAAAGCTGCTGCCGTCACATAGCTTATAAGGCTGTCGTTATTAAAATTGATTCCGAGAAAAGGAACAGTATCATCAATAATTTTTCCTTCCGAATTTTTGACGATCGTAAGCGCTCCATAAAATATTGGGAAAATTGCCGAAGATATTACAAGTGGATAAACGGAGTTTGCCCAATCATAAAAAGCCCATGCATTAATGAGCTTTTTATTTCCCTTTGGAAGTTGTTTCATGATGCTAAAAATAAAAAAAGCTGCCGTAAAAGGCAGCTTTTCAATATCAATTCTCGATTAATTTTTATTTGCTATTATCTAAAACTGGTCACACCATATTTTTTGGCTTCTGCTTTAGCTTCCGGCGCCCATTCAGTAAGATTATTTATCCTCGTTTGATTAGACGGGTGGGTACTTAAAAATTCCGGTGGTGCCTGTCCATCACTTTGTGCAGCCATTCTTCTCCACAATTCGGCAGCTTCATCAGGATCATATCCTGCAATTGCCATTAGAGTTAAACCAATCCTGTCTGCTTCGGCCTCATGACTTCTGCTAAAAGGAAGCATTCCTCCTACCTGGCTACCTATCCCGTAAGCCTGAGCTATAATTTGTTGCGTAGCCTGACTCTGTCCACCTGCAGCAACACCCACTACAGCGCCACCCACCTGCTGAAGTTGGGCTGCACTCATTCTCTGCGCTCCATGATCTGCAAGAGCATGTGCAATTTCGTGCGCCATAACTGTGGCAAGACCGGTTCGCGTTTCTGCTACATCAAGTATTCCGGTATATATTACTACTTTTCCACCTGGCATAGCGAAGGCGTTTACCTGGTCATCTTTCACCAATTGAATTTCCCATTCAAACCCCTGCATAAAGCCCTGATAGCCGTTAGCATTAAGGTATCTTTCTGCTGCTGTAATTATTTCCTGCCCTACTTGCTTTACCATTCGGGACTCCTCTGTTCCTGTAACAACATTAGCTTCAGAAAGAAACTGATTGTATTGTTCAAAGGATGCCGGGAATAGTTGCTCGTTGGACACGAAGTTCAAATTTTTCTCTCCTGTAAAAGGATTAGTTTTACAAGCCACTACCATCAGCAGCATTGCACTAATCATTAGCACTGTTTTTCTAAGACTCATATTATCTGGTTTAGGTGTTAAAATTACAAAAGCACCTGTTCTTCCTGAAGCGTTTAAGTAGGATTTAACAAATTGAGTAAACCAATTATAGTACCACATTTTTCGGCTACAGGAGAAACACATCAAATCGGGGAATCAGCAGAAGTAAATATTAGCTAACTTGCAGGTCAATTTTTGCTAGCATGACGAAGAAAAACAAAGAAAACAAAGAGAATATTCCTGTACAACGGCTGTTAATCCCAGGTTACATCCTTCAATTTAATAAAATTCTCACAAAGCTTTCCCCTCACCTTGCCAGTAGATTTGCTGCAAAACTTTTCCTTACCCCCTTCCGATATAAACTTCCGGAAAGAGAAAAGAAAATGGACGAGGAATCTATTCAAAAACGAATAAAACTTCCCATAGCCGACAGGGAGATTGTTATTTATGAATATGGGGAGTCCTCCAGAAAAATTTTGCTCGTGCATGGTTGGAGTGGACGGGGAACTCAATTAAGTAAAATAGCTGAAGCTTTACTCGAAAAAGGGTTCAGCACCATAAGCTTTGATGCCCCGGCACATGGAAAAGCACCAGGTAAAATAAGTATGATGCCCTTTTTTATAGAAGCTATTCACTATCTGAACAAAATCCACGGACCTTTTGAAGCCATTATTGGACACTCTCTTGGTGGAATGTCTTCCTTAAAGGCAGTAAGCGACGGAGTTTCCACCAAAAAAATTGTTCTTTTAGGTACCGCAAATAGTATAACTCATATTACTAAAGAATTTGCACGGAACATGAAAATGAATGATAAGGTTGCCGGCAAAATGAAAGCTTATCTCGACCTCAAATTAAGACAGGATATGGACAATTATTCCGGGGCTGTTTCCGCTAAAGGTATAGAAACTTCAACCTTAATAATACACGATAAGAATGACGTAGATGTAGATGTGAGTTCTGCTTATGAAATAGATAAAGTTTTGAAAAATAGCGAACTCATTATTACAGAAAGACTCGGTCACCGGCGCATTTTAGGTGATCCCGTGGTAATTAACAAAATAGCAACATTCATCGCGGTATGATCTTTGTACTTTTAAGCTAAAAAAGTATGAGAAAGTTAATATTCGCTTTTCTTGCCATGGTTACAGTTAGCTGCGGGGGCAATGCCCAGGAAGAAAAATCTTCAGAGAAATTTGAAATCACAAAATCTGAAGAGCAATGGAAACAGGAACTTACCAATGCAGAATTCCAGGTACTGCGTAAGGCATCTACAGAAAGACCATTTTCCAGTGATTTAAATGATATTAAAGAACCCGGAACTTTTGTTTGTGCAGCCTGTGGCAATGAATTGTACGAAACCGAACATAAATTTATGAGCGGTACAGGATGGCCAAGCTTTGATCGTGCTGTTGAAGGCGGAGTGGCTTATGGAAGGGATTCTAAATTAGGCTATAGCCGCGATGAAGTGCACTGCGCAAGATGCGGCGGACATTTGGGGCATGTGTTTAACGACGGGCCCCGGGAAACTACTGGAAAAAGACATTGTATTAATGGAATCGCGATGGATTTTGAACCAGCAAAACAATAAAAAATATGAAAAAGTACACTATAGAAAAATCAGAGGAAAAATGGAAGGAGCAACTTTCTGAAGAGCAATACAGGGTTCTTCGGAAAAAAGGAACCGAAGCTCCTCATACAGGTAAATACAACCTTCACTTTGAAGAGGGAGAATATAAATGTGCGGCCTGCCACACAAAACTTTTTGAAAGTGATGCAAAATTTGAAAGCGGCTGCGGATGGCCCAGCTTTGACGAAGCCATAGAAGGAAAAGTAGAGTATGTACAGGATAAAACCTTTGGGATGATTCGAACAGAAATTCTCTGCGCCAACTGCGGAAGTCATTTAGGACACGTTTTTGACGATGGCCCTACAGACACAGGACAACGCTATTGCGTGAATTCAGCAAGTATAGAGTTTAATAAATAATTTAAAACCACACATTATGAAAAAGATATTCTCACTTCTATTTATCACTGCCTTTCTTTTCACCTCCTGTTCCGATGACGGAGAAATGGGACCACGTGGTCCACAAGGTCCTCCTGGCGAAGATGGACTGGATGGCTTAGGATATACCTTTGAAGAAACCATTGATTTTGACTATTTTGAGGATGCGAACCAGTATTCTGCAATAATAGATATTCCCGAGGATGTAGAAACTATAAATCCTGATGCAGATGCTGTTTTGGTTTATCGGTTAGAAATTCTTGAGGATGAAAACGGTAATGATTTAGATGGCTGGAGTTTAATTCCGCAGAACTTTTTTCTGGAAGGAGGAACTATTCAATATGTCTACAACCATACCGTTGGAGATGTTGAAATCATTATTGATGGGAATTATGATCTGAGTAATTTAGATTCTGGTTTTACCGAAGGCCAAACTTTTAGAGTTATAGTGGTACCCTCAGATGTTTTTGCTACTTCAGGATTAGATCCGGCAAATATGGAGTCTGTATTAAAAGCCATGAATAAAGAGAATAAAGAGTAAATTTTAGTCTAATCCTAAATTTAGAATTATAAAGCTTGCTTTAATCGGCAGGCTTTTTTTGTGTCTGAATTTGAGTGACAATGAAAATTTCCTCACCATTTTAGGTAATTTTATATCTTCACAGCTGGCAAAATTTAATCCTCTCCTAAAATAGTATGAATAAGGTCCGGAAAAAGTTCAACTAAGAATGAAGTTTAAAAACGCTTTTATTTACTTAATAATTCTTCTGTTCAGTTATCAGGTAAATGCACAAAATAAAGAAACCACCCACAAACTTGAACTGAGCATAAAACCGCAATTTTCGACATTTTTTGTTCCGTACAAACATTTTTCTTCAAAAAGAGATCCCGATTTTGAAATTGGTGGAAGTTCGAGGATTTATGGCCTTGAAATTTCTACTTCAGTAGTTCTTAAATCCATAATTGGTGTTGGAGCAGGAATTGGTTCGGAAACGCTTCATTTAGAAAATAGTCAAATAGATTATTCTCCAATTTTTTTCGAACTTACACCACTTCCATCTGAAAACCCAAAAGAAGGATTTGCCACTTTTTCGGGTAGAATTGGTACACATTTGGGAAAGGTTGATAAAAACGGGGTTTATCTAAGAGTAGATCTGGGGTATTATGTTCCGCTATTCAATCATTTTTCATTGTTCTTTAAAGGAATTTATACCTACCAGTCTTTATATAAATCTTTTTCAGGCTCTAACAGACCATCAAACAAATACTTAATTCAGGGGATTGGCTTCGGAATAGGCATCGAATATTTCTAGAAATAAATTTTCTGAAAGCCGGTATTCCGAATAGTGGATTTCATAAAAAAAAGCTAAATTAGTTCCGAACAAATTTAAGGTTAAAACTACAGGTCTGCTTCCCTACTCCGGCTCCTTGTAATTAACCGTGAACCAATAAACAAAACCTAATTATGAGAAAAATTTTTACACTATTATTAATCTCCGCTGCGCTTTTTGTAGGATGTTCAGAAGATGGGGAAATGGGTCCTGAGGGACCACAAGGAGAACAAGGACCTCCTGGACCGGAGGGGCCACAGGGTGAGCAGGGTGAACAGGGACCGCAAGGAGAACCGGGTCCGGCAGGTGGGCCCCAAGGTCCTGAAGGACCACAAGGCGAACCTGGAGATGCAATTACCGGTACGGTTCTCGATTTGGAGGTATCAAACTTTAATGAGGCCAATGATTACACGCTCTTTCTGGATTTTGAAGAAGAGGGAGTAACTGTTGAAGAAGACGATGCTATTCTCGTTTATATAGCCACAGGTCAATTTGACGATTCTGACGGAGTTCCGTATTATGTTTGGCGCCAGCTTCCGCAGATCTATTATACCGAAGACGGGGAACAAATTCAATACAATTTTGACTTTACATTCTTCGACGTCACAATTTTTCTAGATAGCAGCATTCCTTATGAAGATTTTGACACTATAGATGCCACTTACACAGACAACCAACTCTTTAGAATTGTAGTGGTTCCTGCGACTTTTGCTGAAACGCAGAGTGTAGATATTTCCGACTACAATGCCGTAATGAAGAAGCTAAATTTTGATACTAAAAAGATCAGAACCGTTTCCCCGAGCAGCAAATAACATTCAATGTCTTATTCAAATAAAGCTTATCCTTATGGGTAAGCTTTTTTTATTCCGATCTTTTGAAATAATGCCAAAGCATAATGCTTTCAGTTTAGCCTATAATTCCTTAAATTCGCTACTTCTATAACCGATTTAAAAATTATTCCGAATATGAGTAAATACGATGTCATAGTGCTGGGTAGTGGCCCGGGCGGTTACGTAACTGCAATTCGTGCTTCACAACTGGGTTTTAAAACTGCAATTGTAGAAAAAGAAAGCCTTGGTGGCGTTTGTCTTAACTGGGGTTGTATCCCTACAAAAGCGCTTCTTAAAAGTGCTGAAGTTTTTGACTACCTAAAGCATGCCGACGATTACGGATTAAAGCTTGAAAACGCAGATAAAGATTTTGGAGCTGTAATTAAAAGAAGCCGCGACGTTGCCAATGGAATGAGCAAAGGTGTGCAGTTTCTTATGAAGAAAAATAAAATAGATGTTATTGAAGGCTTCGGAAAACTGAAAAAGGGTAAAAAAGTTGCTGTTACAGATAGCAAGGACAAGACCACAGATTACGAAGCAGAAAATATTATTGTTGCAACCGGCGCCAGATCACGGGAATTGCCAAACCTAAAGCAGGATGGCAAAAAAGTTATCGGTTACAGAGAAGCGATGACTCTCGAAAAGCAGCCTAAATCTATGATCGTTGTTGGTTCCGGCGCTATTGGAGTAGAATTTGCGCATTTCTACAATGCTATGGGAACAGATGTTACCGTTGTAGAATTCCTTCCTAATGTGGTTCCTCTGGAAGACGAAGATATTTCAAAACAATTTGAGAGAAGCATCAAGAAAGCCGGGATTAAAGTAATGACCAACTCTTCAGTGGAAAGTGTGGATACTTCCGGAAAAACAGTAAAAGCCAAGGTTAAAACCAAAAAAGGTGAAGAAACTCTGGAGGCTGATATCGTACTTTCTGCAGTAGGAATTAAGACGAATATTGAAAATATCGGACTTGAAGAACTCGGTATTAAGACTGAAAAGGATAAAATTATTGTTGATGATTTCTACAAAACCAATGTTTCCGGCATTTACGCTATTGGAGACGTAGTTCACGGTCCTGCCCTTGCACACGTTGCTTCTGCGGAAGGAATTCTGTGTGTGGAAAAAATCAAAGGAATGAAAGTAGAACCTCTGGACTACGGAAATATTCCTGGTTGTACTTACGCTACTCCTGAAATTGCTTCAGTGGGAATGACAGAAAAGCAAGCTAAGGAAGCCGGTTACGAGATCAAGGTTGGAAAATTCCCATTTTCGGCATCAGGAAAAGCTAAAGCTGCTGGAAAATCTGATGGTTTTGTAAAAGTGATTTTTGATGCAAAATACGGAGAATGGCTGGGCTGCCATATGATTGGCGCCGGAGTTACAGATATGATTGCTGAAGCTGTTCTGGGCCGAAAACTGGAAACTACCGGTCATGAAGTACTAAAAGCAGTGCACCCTCACCCTACGATGAGCGAAGCAGTGATGGAAGCTGTTGCCGCTGCTTATGATGAAGTAATTCATATCTAAACCATAGACGAAATTTTAAAAAATCCCGAGGAACTATTTCAGTTTTTCGGGATTTTTTGTTTGCGATTTAGAATTCGTTGTTCGAGTCGCAAGTTAGTACTTCGTAGAAACAAAGGTCGATAATTGCCATTTCTAAGGCTACACTTCGTTCACAGTACTTACTGCTCCCCTCCTTTTTTTAAGGAGGGGTGGCCGAAGGCCGGGGTGGTTCAATGCCTTCCTTCCAGGACTTTCACCACGTTTTTTAAGGAATATCCTTTTGCCTTCAGTAAAATCAGGTAATGGAAAAGCAGATCTGCACTTTCGTTCAGGAATAATTCTTCGTTATCATCTTTTGCTTCAATAACTGTTTCCACAGCCTCTTCCCCTACCTTTTGGGCAATTTTGTTGATACCTTCATCAAAAAGAGAAACCACATAACTGGATTTATCCTCTCGTAATTCCGGCTCCACCTCACTCATTCTTTTGCGTTTCGCTATAATTCCTTCCAATTGAGAAATAAAACCAAAATTAGGCTCATTTTCTTCGGCCCAGCAAGTGTCTGTTCCTTTATGGCAGGTAGGACCTTCAGGATTTACACTAATTAACAGCGTATCATTGTCACAATCGTTTTTGATATCAACAAGATGAAGAAAATTGCCACTTTCCTCGCCTTTTGTCCATAGCCTGTTTTTGGTCCTGCTGAAAAATGTTACTTTTTTGGTCTCGCTGGTCTTCAGGAAAGCTTCTTCGTTCATGTAGCCAAGCATCAGCACATTTTTTGTTGAAGCATCCTGAATAATGGCTGGAACGAGTCCGTCCCCGTTTTTATTAAAGTCTATGTTCATCTTATAATTTTGTAAATCTTAAACTTTGATTTTTTATCTACAGTCGAACTGCAATTCCGTTCTTTCGCAATTCTTCTTTTAAATCTTTTATTTCAATTTCCTTAAAATGAAAAACGCTTGCAGCAAGTGCCGCATCAGCTTTTCCTTCCTTAAAAGTATCGGTAAAATGCTGCATACTCCCCGCTCCACCTGAAGCAATTATAGGAATATTTAATTCTGAAGATAATTTTGCCAGTGCAATATTCGCAAAGCCGCCTTTTGTACCGTCGTTATTCATGGATGTAAACAGGATTTCTCCGGCTCCGCGTTCCTCAACTTCCTTTGCCCATTCAAAAAGATCCAGCTCTGTCGGCACCTTTCCTCCCACGAGATGAACAAGCCACTTCCCATGCACCTGCTTGGCATCTATAGCGACAGTAATACACTGACTCCCAAATTTTCTTGCCAGCTCATTTATAAGCCCCGGATTCTTTACTGCGGAAGAATTCACCGAAACCTTATCGGCCCCATTCTGAAGCAAAACATCCACATCTTCTACTGAAGATATTCCGCCGCCAACAGTAAACGGAATGTTTACCTTTTCAGCAACGCGCAGGACCAGATTTGCCAAAGTTTTACGACGCTCTTCTGTAGCCGAAATATCCAGGAAAACCAATTCATCTGCGCCAGATTCAGCATAAATAGCTGCCAGTTCCACCGGATCTCCCGCATCACGCAAATCCACGAAATTGACGCCTTTTACAGTACGTCCGTTCTTTATATCCAGACAGGGTATTATTCTTTTTGTTAGCAAAATTTCTTAGTTTTAATGGGTTATGTTCTGCTATGCTGCGTTATTTTCTAAGGGTTTAATACTATTGAATTCTTTCTCCTTTAAGGTATTTTCTTCTTCCAAATCGTAATCATCTTGTAATCCTAACCAGAATTTAGCAGTTGTTCCGAAAAATTTAGAAAATCGTAATGCTGTGTCTGCTGTTATTCTTCTCTTCTTTTTTATTATTTCGCTTATTCTTGTTTGAGGAATAAAAGTTTCTTTGGAAAGTCTGTATGCAGTAATTTCCATTGGGTCCAGAAATTCTTCCTTTAAAATTTCACCGGGATGTATGTTGTCTAACTTTTTCATCTTTTTTGGGTTTAATGGTAATCAACAACTTGAACTTCAAACGCATTATCGTTTTCCCATTGAAACATAATTCTCCATTGTTTATTGATCCTAATGCTATAAAAACCTTCTAAATTTCCACTTAACTTTTCCAAATGATTAGCTGGTGGAGTTCTTAAGTCATTTATATTTTGAGCATTATTTATCATCCTTAGTTTTCTTCTAGCAACGTTCTGGATATTAGCAGGAAGTTTTCTTGATTGGGTTCCGTTCCAAATTTTGTCAACTTCTTTGTCTGCAAATGATTTTATCACAAATAATTTTGTTTCACGTTACTAACGCCAAAGATAAGTAAAAATTAGATTGTAAAATAAGATATAATTTTGCTATACACTATTTTTAGAGAACCTTGCACAATTAAATAAATCATCCAGTATATTCTACTTTTTAGCTATTTAATTAATACCCAATTAGCATATTTTCGAATTACCACATCTACAAATTTTCAAATCAATATAGTTGATTCAGAATAAACTCTTCCAGCTGCTTCAGGCTAATTCTTCCTTCGTAAATCGCTTTTCCTATAATTGTTCCTTCACAGCCGATTTCAGCTAAACGCGGAAGCTCAGCAAACGTTGAAATTCCGCCGGAAGCGATTAGATTCAATTTGTTGCCAGTTTCCGAAGTTTCCTCCAGTATCCTCTGGTACAATTCAAAAGACGGACCTTCCAGCATTCCGTCTTTGGAAATATCGGTACAAATGATGTACTTCACTCCCTCCTGCTGATATTCCTTTATAAACGGAATAAGCTCTTTCTCCGATTCTTCCTGCCAGCCGCTAATTGCCACCTTTTCCTCATTGGCATCTGCTCCCAAAATAATCTTTTCAGAACCAAACTTTTGTAACCATGACTTAAATACCTCCGGATCTTTGACCGCTATACTTCCTCCCGTAACCTGATTTGCACCACATTCAAAAGCAATTTCCAAATCTTTATCTGACTTTAATCCGCCGCCAAAATCTACTTTTAAATTTGTTTTGGAAGCAATTTCCTCCAAAATTTTATGGTTCACTATATGCTTTGATTTTGCACCATCAAGATCTACCAAATGCAGGTACTTAATCCCGTGCGCTTCAAATTTCTTCGCCACCTCAAGAGGATGCTCGTTATATATTTTCTTCGTGCTGTAGTCTCCTTTAGAGAGCCTTACACACTTTCCTTCAATGATGTCTATGGCTGGAATGATTCTCATTCTTTAGATGTTAGACCGCTTCGCTGCCAGATATTAGACCGCTCCGCTGTTAGATAATTCTTTATTCTCTATTTTTATTCTTTATCAAGATCTGAAAATTTTGATTCCTGATTTGAACTTTCCTCTTTCCACTTTTCACTCTGATCCGACCTCCAATTTCGTATTTCTAATTACCCTTCTATTTTCAGAAAATTCTGAAGAATCTTTTCCCCGGCATTGCTGCTTTTTTCCGGGTGAAACTGGACTCCGTAAAAGTTATTTTTCTTAATGGCAGAGGTGTATTCCACTCCGTATTCAGTAGAAGCTATAGTTTCCTCACATTCGGGAATATAAAAGCTATGTACGAGGTACACATATTCTTTTTCGTTTATTCCTTCAAAAAGTTCTGACTTAAGATCAAAAATATGATTCCATCCTATTTGCGGCACCTTTAGTTTGTTATTAAATTTCACTACTTGCGCATCAAAAATTCCGAGTCCGGTGGTATCCCCTTCCTCACAGTAATCGCACATAAGCTGCATTCCCAGGCAAATTCCCAGCACTGGCTGTTTTAGAGTCGGAATTACTTTTTCAAGTCCGGTAGATTTCAGCATCTTCATGGCACTGCTGGCTTCCCCCACACCCGGAAAAATTACTTTATCGGCAGCACGTATTTCTTCTGCGTCACTGGTAAGAACCGCTTCAAAACCAAGTCTTTGTACAGCAAACTTGATGCTCTGGATATTTCCCGCGCCGTAATCTATAATAGTTATCCCCCCAGCCCCCAAAGGGGGTGCTTCAAGTTCATTTTTTAATTTGTTATCACTCATAATATAAAAATTACTGAAAATGGCCGATTTAGAACCTTGGTTATAACATTCCTTTTGTCGATGGTAAAATCATTTTCTCAGCATCACGCTTTACTGCCATTTTAATGGCTTTGGCAAAAGCTTTAAATATCGCTTCTATTTTATGATGCTCGTTATTACCTTCAGCCTTTACATTCAGGTTTGCTTTTGCTCCATCAGTAAAAGATTTGAAAAAATGATAAAACATTTCTGTAGGCATTTTACCTACCATTTCACGATTAAATTCAGCTTCCCATACCAGCCAGTTCCTTCCGCCAAAGTCAATCGCCACCTGTGCCAGGCAGTCATCCATTGGTAAACAGAAGCCATAACGTTCTATCCCCAGTTTATTTCCCAATGCTTTACTATAGACTTCTCCAAGTGCTATCGCCGTGTCTTCAATGGTGTGATGCTCATCTACTTCCAGATCTCCTTCAACTTTTACCACAAGGTCCATTTGTCCATGTCGCGCTATTTGATCCAGCATATGGTCAAAAAAGGCAATTCCGGTCGATATTTGGGATTTTCCGGTGCCGTCCAGGTTAAGTTTTATAAAAATATTGGTCTCATTTGTTTTACGGCTAATCTCTGCCGTACGGTCGTTCAGCTTTAGAAATTCGTAGATTTCTTTCCAACTATCTGTCTTAAGCGCTATGCATTTATCCAGGATCTTCTTTTCATTTTTTAGCTCCTCTGCACCCAACTCTTCATGCGTATTAATAAATATACCTTTACCTTCAAAATTGTGGGCAAATTCCATATCGGTTAATCTGTCGCCAATCATAAAGGAATTCTTGAGGTCATATTCCAAATTATTCAGATATTTTTCCTTAAGCAATCCCGTATTTGGTTTTCGTGTATGTGCATTATCCTTAGCAAAAGTCCGGTCAATAAGAGCATCGGTAAATTTGATACCTTCGTTGGCTAAAGTTTTAGTGATAAAATTCTGAATGGGCCAGAAATCACTCTCCGGAAAAGAATCTGTTCCTAATCCATCCTGATTGGTTACCATCACCATTTCATAATCCAGTTCCTTAGCTATTTTGGTAAGGTAGTAAAGTGACTCCGGATAAAATTCGAGCTTATCCAGACTGTCGATCTGGTAATCTTCAGGTTCGTGAATTAAAGTACCGTCACGATCTATAAACAAAACCTTTTTCATTTTTATTGTTGCTTAAGGCTCTTTAAAGCCTTGATTAATTTGTCGTTTTCATCTTTTGTGCCTACCGTAAATCTCAGTGTATTTTCACAAAGCGGCTGCGTTGTTCTATTCCTGATTACTATCCCTTTTAAAATTAATTCATTATATCTGCGGGTTGCATCATCTACTTTCAGAAGGATAAAATTGGCATCAGAATTATATGTTTTTTGGATAAATTTTACTTCATCTAATTCTTTAAATAAACGGTGCCTTTCACCAAGAATATCAGATACTTCTGAATTTACTTTATCCTGATTCAACACCCTCTCCAGCGCTCTTTGCTGCGTAAGTTCATTTACGTTATAAGGTGGCTTTATTTTATTTAAAATCTGAATAATCTCTTCGGAAGCATAACAAATCCCAAGTCTTATTCCTGCCATTCCATAAGCTTTGGATAAAGTTTGAGTAATCACCAGATTCGGATATTTTTTCAGCTGAAGCAGCCAACTTTCCTTTGCTGAAAAATCTATATACGCTTCGTCTATCACAACGAGTCCATTAAAATTCTGAAGGATTTCAGTAATATTTTCTTCAGAAAAAGAATTCCCTGTGGGGTTATTTGGCGAACAGAGAAAGATCATTTTTGTCTGCTCATCTGTTGCTTTCAGAATTTTGGCGACATCAGGTTCAAAATCGGGAGTCAGCAGAATTTCCCTGTTTTCGATATTATTGATATTTGCCAAAACCTTATACATGCCGTAAGTAGGTGGCAACGTAATCACACTATCCTTTGCTGGTTCACAGAAAGCTCTGAAAAGCAGATCCAGCACTTCATCACTTCCATTGCCTAAAAGTATATTTGATGTATCTACACCTTTTATTTTAGCCAATTCCGACTTCAAATTACGCTGCTGCGGATCTGGATACCGGTTCACATCTGTCTGAAAAGGATTCTCATTGGCATCCAGAAACACCATTTCAGATCCTGTACTCTGGTATTCGTCCCTTGCCGAAGAATACGGTTTTAGCCCCGCTACATTCTCCCGGACTAAAGAATTTATGTTGAAATTTTTAATCATAACAAAAACCCTTCGACTTCGCTCAGGGTGACAATTTATTTATTCAAATCTATTAACCTCAAACTCACAGCATTTTTATGCGCCTGCAAACCTTCCGCTTCTGCCATTAATTCGATTGCAGGTCCAATATTCTTAATTCCTTCTTCAGAAATTTTCTGAAAAGTCATACTCTTCATAAAACTATCCAGGTTCACCCCGCTATACTGTTTTGCATAGCCATTTGTTGGCAATGTATGGTTGGTACCCGAAGCATAATCCCCTGCACTTTCAGGGGTGTAATTCCCTATAAAAACCGAGCCCGCATTTTGCACATTTTCGACATAGAAATTATCATTTGTCGTGCAGACAATAAAATGTTCAGGTCCGTATTCATTGATGATTTCGAGTGCTGTTTCTTTCTCTTCAACAAATATCAGCTTCGAATTTACTATAGCTTTTTCTGCCATTTCCTTTCTCGGCAACACCTTTATCTGGTTTTCAATTTCTTTTTCTACTTCATCCATAAACTTTTCTGAAGTGGAAATCAGGATTACCTGACTATCAGCTCCATGTTCTGCCTGGCTCAATAAATCTGAAGCTACAAAAGCAGCATTAGCCGATTCATCTGCCACTACCAACAACTCGGAAGGTCCCGCCGGCATGTCAATGGCTACATTATGTTTTGTGGCCAACTGTTTTGCCACGGTCACAAACTGATTTCCAGGGCCAAAAATTTTATAAATCTTCGGAATCGTCTGTGTCCCGAATGTCATTCCCGCAATCGCCTGTATTCCCCCAACCTTAAATATTTTTGTCACTCCGCACAGGTGCGCGGTGTACAAAATTGCCGGATTTACGCTACCTTCTTTATTTGGCGGAGTGCAAAGCACAATTTCTTTACATCCTGCAATTGCCGCCGGGATTGCGAGCATAAGGATTGTCGAAAATAACGGAGCGGTACCTCCCGGAATGTACAAGCCAACCTTTTGAATTGGCCGTTTTTCCTGCCAGCATTGGACACCTTCAACAGTTTCTACAGTAATTTTTTCTGTTTTTTGAGCAGCATGAAATTTTTCGATATTGGCATATGCCAGGTGTATAGCATCTTTCAATTCCTGCGAAGCCTGGTTACAGGCATCATCAATTTCCATAGAAGTAACCCGTACATTTTCAGGTTTAAAACCATCAAAAGTCTCCGTGTACTTTTCTATAGCCGCATCGCCATCCTGAATAACTTCAGCAAAAATTTTATTTACCGTTTCTTCAATGTCATTTACGGTTCTGGTGGGCCTTTTTAAAAGTTCCAGCCATTCTGAAGCCGCAGGATTATATATTTTATTCATGGTTTCCTCTTTCAAAAAATTAAAGCACCATTTTCTCAATAGGCGCAACTAAAATACCTTCTGCCCCATTGTTCTTCAGCTCATCAATAACTTCCCAGAAGCGTTCTTCATTAATCACAGTATGTATAGAACTCCAACCTTCTTCAGCTAAAGGAAGGACTGTAGGGCTTCTCATTCCCGGTAACAATTTTATGATTTTTTCCAGATTTTCATTTGGAGCATTCAGCAGGATATATTTAGAAGTGCGCGCATTCAGCACAGACTTAAAACGAAACTGTAATTTTTCCAGAATAGCTTTTCGTTCTTCAGAAATTTCCGGAGAGATCGCTAATACGGCTTCACTTTTCAGCATTACTTCCACTTCTTTCAGATTATTCTTGAAGAGCGTACTTCCGCTGGAAACGATATCACAAATTCCGTCGGCAAGACCTATATTCGGTGCGATTTCCACAGAACCGTTGATGATATGAAGATCTGCAGTTATGCCTTTTTCCTTTAGAAAATCGTTTACCGTATTTGGATAAGAAGTAGCTATTTTTTTACCGTCAAGATCCTGAAGCCCTTTGTACTTCATAGATTTTGGCACTGCCAGGGAAACACGGCATTTTGAAAAACCAAGTTTTTCTCCACGAATAATATCCTTACCTTTCTCGATAAGCACATTCTCCCCAATAATGGCTGCATCTACCACGCCATCTCTTAAATACTGCGGAATATCACCATTTCGCAGGTACATCACCTCCAAAGGAAAATTACGTGCTGAAGCTTTTAACTGTTCCTTTCCATTGTCTATGGAAACTCCTGCATCTTTTAATATTTTTAAGGAATCTTCGTTAAGTCGCCCGGACTTTTGTATTGCTATTCTAAGTTTTTCTGTACTCATTTTTCTTTTTCCTTTTTCCGTTTCAGTATTCCTTTATAATTCTAAATAGTATTACTCAACAATATTAAAAATAAAAAACCCGTCTGAGTGGCTCAAACGGGTTTTGAAATATGGTGAAAACTACAGCATACCAAACTTACCTCGCCTAAGCGTAGAAGTAAACATGATGATGATGTAATTGCTTTGCTTTCATAACTGTCACAAATCTAACTATAATTTTTAAAAAGCAAAACAGCTTTTCAATTTTTATCTATTGTTTTTTAATTATTCCCAAGTATTAGCGGCAATCCGTTTTCTCCTGAACCAATAATTACTGTTTTTGCATTACCAGATTTAGCCAGTTCAACTGTAGCCTGGATACCTTTTTCCTGTAGAACCTTATCGGTCAATGATTCACTAAGTATCCTGTTTGCACGAGCTTTACCTTCAGCATCAATTCGCTGCCGCTCTGCTTCCTGCTCTGCTTTGGTTAACCGGAATTCATACTCCAGGGACTCCTGTTCCTGTCTTAATTTACGCTCTATCGCATCTTTAATTGTTTCAGGTAAAGAAACATCTCTTACCAGCACCTCATTCACCTGAACATATTGTTCGGCCAGTAAAATATTGGTTTCTTCAAAAATTTCTTTTTGAATCGCTTCCCTTTTGCTGGCATAAAGCTGCTCCGGATTGTAGCGACCAACTACGGCACGAGCTGCAGATCTCACTGCAGGTTGCAATAAACGCTGGATGTAAGCTTCTCCTTTTTCCTGATGAAGTTTTCCCAACGCACTATACTCCGGCTGAAACCATACTGAGGCATCCAATTTAATCTCCAGACCATTGGAAGACAAAACCTGCATATTCTCATCTAGAGATTGTTGGCGAACTTCATAGATAAAAACTTTGTTCCAGGGTGCCACAATGTGAAAACCTTCACTCATTGGAGGTTCATCTGTAACAACCCCGCCTCCAAAAGTCTTATATAAAACTCCGGCTTCTCCGGACTCCACGGTAACCGCAGATTTTGCAATGAGGATAATTAGAAATACGGCAACAATAAATGCCGGAATTGCAATTTTTGGTAATCTTTCCATTCTTGTATTTAATTTATTTGTTTTTGTGTTTAACCATTCCCGATAAAACCGGGATAAAGTGACATACCACCATCCACAAAAATGGTAGTACCATTTACATATTCAGATTTATCTGAAGCCAGCCA
This sequence comes from Autumnicola lenta, assembly GCF_031846515.1. Lineage (NCBI taxonomy): Bacteria > Pseudomonadati > Bacteroidota > Flavobacteriia > Flavobacteriales > Flavobacteriaceae > Autumnicola > Autumnicola lenta. The sequence continues at coordinate 103,127 of NZ_JAVRHO010000009.1, read as the reverse complement.
AAGCACAACTTCAGAAACATCTTCGGGTTCTCCCAATCTATTGTAGGGTATAAGTTTTAAAAGTTCTTTTACCTGTTTTTCATCCTTCCAGACGTCTTCATTAATAGAAGTTTTTATAGCTCCGGGCGCGACACTGTTCACACGTATCTGCTTATTCGCCACTTCCTGGGAAAGAGTCCGCATAAATTCTGTTAACCCGCCTTTGGCTGCAGCATAATTTATATGGCCTGCCCACGGAATTTCCTGATGAACCGAACTCATAAAAACTACTTTTCCGGCAGATTTGCTTACCCCTTCTACAACTCCGCGTTTCAAAAAATATCGTACCGCGGCCCTGGAACAAAGAAAAGCTCCGGTCAAATTGGTCTTTATAACAAGCTCCCAATCTTTTAAAGTCATTTCGTCCAAAGGTGCATCTTTCTGGATGCCGGCATTACTTATCAGGATATCCAAATTCTCATAAGTATCAAAGACTTTTTCAAACATTCCCTCTACTTCCTTTTCATCCCCAACATCTGCCTGATGTGCAAAAGCTTCGCCACCTTCCTTTTTAATAGTATCTACAGTATCATTTGCGCCTTCTTCGTCGCTATGATAATTCACTGCAACTTTCGCTCCTGCCCTGGCAAGATAAATAGCGACACTTTTTCCAAGTCCGGAGCTGGCTCCGGTTACCAATGCAACCTGATTTTTTAAGCTTTTTTCCATAGCGAAGATAATTTTAGATTAAACCGGAGTATTTCCTGTAAAACCATTCCGCTGCGAGCAGTAAAACAAGCAGAAACAGTAGAAAATACCAATCGATCAAAGGTACTGTTTTTTCGCGGCTTTTCTGCACAGGAAGAAAACGCTTGTCTTGTAAAAGATCAGAAATTAAATTCTGTGTCAAATCCGGAAAATACAGCGTTGCGTCATTGTTTTCAGCTAAAAATTGAAGTTTTTCTATATCTGCAGAAATAAATTGCTGCTCTACATTAAAATCTATAATTGTAAAGCTGCCGTTTTCCGATATTGTTGAATTTTCAGGTTGCACTTTAAAAGAATATTCTCCTGCTTTCAAATTCCCCAAATTAACTTCGTATTGATTGTTCCGAAGCAGTAGCGGAGCCTCGATATTTTCTTCAGTTTCCTGGTGGGTTAGCTGAATTGTTATTTTAGCACGTGGATCAAACTCATAATTTTCATCAAAATATTGAGCAGAAATGGTTACGCTGTTATTTCCGTAGTAAAAAGATTCATAATCCACGGTTAAGCGATCCCTCCTTTTCTTAGAAGATAAATTCTGAATTACTTTACTCAAAAAGTCGTCAAATTGCCGAAAATTGTCATTTTCGAGGTAGGACTGTGAACGCCAATTCCAGATATTCTCACCGAATAAAACACCTTGTTTTGAAGTATTTTTATCTGAAATAGCCAGTAAAGGTTGTTCTGTTTCTATTCCTTCTATTTGCTGAAACAAAAGTGTATTAAATGAATTATTTAAAAGTTCTATGCTGCCAAACTTGCCCTGCAAAGGAGGAAAATCTACAAAACCGATATCTTCAAACTGAAATTTATTAAAGTTTTCATTTACTACAGGAAAAACATCCTGATCCTGAAAAGACGCATCTTTCTGAAACTGCTCCTGATTGGAATTAAGGAAATTCCAGTCGGTTTTAGTGCCGGTAATCAGAAAATAATTAATATTTTCCTGCTGAATTTCATCGATTACCATCTTAAAGCTATTATTTGGTTGATACAATATAGTTAGCTGAAAATCTTGTAGTTCTACATTTTCAGAATCTATATATTGAATTGTAGCTTTCCGCTGTTCATTCGACTCGATTGACTTCTTTAGAGCGCCAAGATCGGGATGCGCAATAGCCGAAAGAATAAGCACATTCGTCCTTTCATCTATAACTTCTACAGCAAATTTTTCCGCATTATTAATCTTATTTTTTTCATTTTCCAACGGAATGATTTCCGCTTCATAAGTAAGCACGCCAAGTTGCGAAGCAGGTAACGTAGTGCCGATAATTGCAGAATTTTGAACATCACTCAATTTTACTTCTTCTGAATAAATCACGTTCTCTCCGGAGCGGATAACGAAATTTGCAGAAATATTCTCTTCACCGGTGTAGTTGATGATAGCCTCTACAGGAAACCGATTATTCAGGAAAGCATAACGATTTACATTTAAGTTCGATAATTGCAAATCTGCATACTTCGCAGTGTCGCCAACAACCACAGGAAAAACTTCAACATTATCGCGGACTTTAAAATATTGAAAATCTCTGCCTATACTCTGGTTTCCATCTGAAATTATTATTACAGCCGTGTTTTCCTTTCGGTACAATTTGTCAACCTGATTTAAAGCTGCTGAAATATCTGTTTGTGGCTCATTAAATTTTAGATCGCTGCCTGAAGAAAGCTTTTCTCCAAAACTGACTTGCTGCAAATTAAACCGCTCCTGAATTTCCTCATTCTGCTCTAATTGCTGAACGATCGCCCGCACCGCATCTGCCTGATCCAGGTGTGCAATAGATTCCGAATCATCTACTGCTAGAACCAAGTTTGGTTTTACGATTTTGTAAGTGGTTGATGACATTTCAGGATTAATAAGCAGAATCAGCAACACAAAAACCGACAGGAACCTAAGAGCAAAGAAAATATACACATTCCGGGTTCTTCTTTTACTTCTAAAGAGATATTGAAAAAAAGCAAACCCCAGCGCGAAGATCGCAGCCAGGGCTATAAATAATATAGTGCTTAATACCATTGGAAGTAAGAGGTATGAGATACGAAGTTAGAAGGTAGAACTACGGAGTACGAGATTAGATGTTAGAAGTAAGAAGTTAAAAGTGAAAAACTGATGAAGTCTGAGAAATGTGATTTAGGGTTAAAAACGAAAAAACTAGCTAAAAGTTTTCTTAATCCTGGATTTCCAACCTCATACTTCTTATTTCCAACTTGATTTTTATACTTCCCACCTCTAATTTCTAACCTCCTAAGTTAGCATTCCGCCGTTTACATGCAGCACCTGTCCTGTCACATAAGTACTAAGGTCGCTTCCTAAAAATACGCAGGCGTTGGCGATATCTTCCGGTGTACCACCTCTTTTTAGCGGAATGGAATCTCTCCAACCCTCTACAGTTTTCTCGTCCAGTTTTTCGGTCATTTCAGTTTCAATGAATCCCGGCGCGATAACGTTAGTGCGAATATTTCTTGAACCAAGTTCCAGAGCCATAGATTTCGAAAAACCTATTATTCCCGCTTTGGAAGCCGCATAATTCGCCTGACCGGCATTTCCTTTAACTCCAACCACTGAACTCATATTAATAATACTGCCGCTTCTTTGCTTAAGCATGGTACGCTGAATGGCTTTTGTCATATTAAAAATTGACTTCAGGTTCACCTCGATTACCTGGTCAAAATCTTCTTCACTCATTCGCATAAGCAAATTATCTTTGGTAATCCCCGCGTTATTAACAAGTACGTCTATGGCACCAAAATCTTTAGCAACATTTTTTATTAATTCCTGAGCTTCCTCAAAACTGGCAGCATTGGATTTGTATCCTTTGGCTTTGATTCCCATTCCGGATAATTCCTTTTCCAGCTCTTCGGCAGCTTGTGCTGAAGAGGCATAAGTAAAAGCAACATTAGCACCATGTTCTGCAAAAACTTTCGCTATTCCTCTACCAATTCCGCGGCTTCCACCTGTAATTATCGCATTTTTTTCTTCTAATAATTTCATGTATTGCTTAATTTAATCCTGTTGTTTCAATTTCGAATTTTTTAATAGCCTCAAAAACATCTTTCGGCAGTAAAAGTTCACCACGGCTAGACATCAATTAAATCTTGTTCAATATGTTTTAAATATCGCTCCTTAATGGCGTTCCTGGAAACCAAATCGATATTAAAACCCACCAAATCTTCTATTTCTTCAGCAAGATCTATAATTTTAATACCAATGTTCTCCTTAAATTCGACCATAATATCGAGGTCGCTATCTTCTTTTTGCTGATTGCGGGCATAGGAACCAAAAATAGCCAAATTTTTAATGGCATACTTTCGGAAAAGCACAGGCCTGTGTTTAACTAATTTCGATTTTATTTCTGCTAAAGTATTCATAGGAATCAAGAAATAAATTAAAAATATTATTTCAATCTTATAAGCTATAAATATAACATTAATAAAAAATCCTCTTAAATCATTTTCAGAAATAAGAGGATTTAATTCTATAAAACTTGAAGTTTATCCGTTCAAAACTTCAGCTACTTTTTTACCTATTTCAGCAGGAGAATCCACAACATGGATTCCGTTCTCCTTTAAAATAGCTTTTTTAGCTTGTGCAGTATCTTCGCTACCTCCAACAATGGCTCCGGCGTGGCCCATTGTTCTTCCTGCAGGTGCAGTTTCACCAGCTATAAACCCTATAACAGGTTTTCTGTTTCCGTTTTCTTTAATCCATTTAGCTGCATCGGCTTCTAGCTGTCCACCAATCTCACCAATCATTACAATACATTCTGTTTCATCGTCGTTCATCAGTAATTCCACAGCCTCTTTTGTGGTAGTTCCGATAATAGGATCTCCACCAATTCCAATAGCTGTAGTAATTCCCAAACCTTGTTTTACAACCTGATCTGCTGCCTCATAAGTAAGCGTTCCAGATTTTGAAACGATCCCTACTTTTCCTTTTTTGAATACAAAACCGGGCATGATCCCTACTTTTGCTTCTCCGGGAGTGATTACTCCGGGACAGTTAGGGCCAATCAAACGGCAATCTTTATGTTTTATATATTCTGAAGCTTTCACCATATCGGCAACCGGAATTCCTTCAGTAATTGTAATAATTACTTTTATTCCTGCATCTGCTGATTCCATAATTGCATCTGCAGCAAAAGCCGGCGGTACAAAAATGATTGAAACGTCTGCCCCTACTTTTTCCACAGCTTCAGAAACTGTATTAAAAACAGGTCTGTCCAGGTGTTTGCTGCCTCCTTTACCCGGAGTTACACCACCTACCACATTTGTTCCGTATTCTATCATTTGCTCTGCATGAAAAGTACCTTCACTTCCGGTAAATCCCTGCACGATTATTTTTGAATCTTTATTTACTAAAACGCTCATAAATATGTATTGATTTTTTGGAATAACAAAAGTAAGTTTTTAAAGATAAAGTTTAAAGCCTTTTAGAAAGTTTATTGATAGATGTTTGTGCAACAGAATGGGTTTGGATCTGAAAATGAACACAGACATTGAAAAGTTTATGAGCGTACTCGCAAAATGACAATTTTCGTCATCCAGTTAAAGGACATAACGAGGGTGTTTTGCAGGCATAAAAAAATCCCTGCTGAAAAATTCAACAGAAATCTATTATTCGTGTAAAAAGTTTTTTTCCTTAATCAGCCAACTGACTAATTTGGTGACCTTTGTATAATTTATTATCCCTGATTTCCCATATAGCCATAAAATGCGCCAGTGGGATTTCCTCTTCGGGATTTTCAATAGTGTTTACGTGGTAAGTAAGATTAATAACCACCTGATCTTTTTCCATGATGATATCCCTTACTTCCAGTCGTAAAGATTCATAAGACCTGGCCATTTCTGCCCCAAAAGCCGAGATATCCTCAAAATTCAATAATCGTAAGCCAGTACTACTATTCCAGGTTAGTTCTGCATCTGGATGCAGGTACTTTTCCACATCTGAATCTTTATAAAAACATTCATAGAATTTCTCGATTATTTCCTTTCCCCGTATACTCATAGCTACTGTTTTAATTTAGCGATTAAGTTAGGTAATTGTCGTAAAAGTGCCAACTCTTTTAATTTGGCCCTGGCTTCCATAGCAGGATTTCCGGTGTAGGTTTTTCCTTCCTGAGTAGATTTAGTGATACCGGCCTTTCCCATTAAAACCCCGCCTTTCTTAACTACTATTCCGCTACGCATGCCTACCTGTCCCCAAACGGTAACTTCATCTTCAATAATTACAGCCCCGGCAATTCCTACCTGCGACGCAATAAGACATTTTTTACCGATAACGGTATCATGGCCAATCTGGATAAGATTATCCAGTTTTGTTCCTTCACCAATCGTGGTATCTCCGGTGACTCCTTTGTCTATCGTGCAGTTTGCACCAATATCCACGTTGTCTTTTATTACGACCCTTCCGCCCGATTTCAGTTTATCAAAACCTTCAGGCCGATTTTTGTAGTAAAATGCATCGCCTCCCAGTACAGTTCCGGAATGTATTGTCACATTATTACCAATTACTGCATTATCGTAAATACTAACATTGCTATGAATAAGGCAATTATCGCCGATTACAACATTATTTCCTATAAAAACATTCGGCTGAATAATGGTATTCTCCCCGATTTTAGCTGAAGGAGAAATATTTTTTTCAGACTTCTGAAAAGGCCGGAAATAATCGGTGAGTTTGTTAAAATCCCTGAAAGGATCATCTGAAATTAGCAATGCTTTTCCTTCCGGACAGTCCACTTCTTTATTAATAAGAATCACTGTCGCTGCGGAATTTAATGCTTTATCGTAGTACTTTGGATGATCTACAAAAACTATATCGCCCGGCGTCACGACGTGAATTTCGTTCATGCCTTCAACCGTAAAATCTTCATCTCCCACATAGTCACAGGAAAGAATTGTGGCGATTTGCTTAAGCGTATGTTTTTGCTGAAATTTCATTCTAAGACAATAGATGTTAGACGATAGACTGTAGACTACAATTATTTTACATTCTGAATTTTAAATCCTATTCATCTCTCCACTTTCCTTTTATTTCCCGCGGATTACGCAGATAACGCAGAAGAAACTTGCATCTTCCATCAGGAATCCAAGATTATGATTAGTCAGACAAAATATATAATCCCGGAAGGCAGGCTTAATTAAAAATTCAAAACTTAAAATTAAATTTTTTCACTCTTCACTCTTCACTTAAAAAACCTACTCCTTCATACGTTCTTTATACGTACCTTTTTCAGTTTCTACTTTAACTTTGTCCCCTTCATTTATAAATAAAGGAACATTTACCTCAGCCCCGGTTTCTAAAGTGGCAGGTTTAGTTGCATTTGTAGCAGTATTTCCTTTAAGACCAGGTTCTGTGTGAGTAACTTCCAAAACAACACTTGCAGGCATCTCTGTAGAGAGCGGCGCATTATCTTCAGTATTAATGAGAACAGTAAGCACTTCGCCTTCTTTTAAAAGCTGCGGCATATCGAGTGCATTCTCTGTTAACCTAATTTGGGTGTAATCCTCTACATGCATAAAATGATAGAATTCCCCATCCTGATAAAGAAATTGATATTTGTGAGTTTCCACCCTAACATCTTCAATTTTATGTCCTGCAGAAAAAGTATTGTCTATTACTTTACCAGTGGTGACGCTTTTTAATTTTGTACGAACAAAAGCAGGCCCTTTACCCGGTTTTACATGCAAAAATTCTATTATTTTAAAAATATCATGATTATATCGAATGCACAATCCCTTTCTGATATCACTAGTACTTGCCATTATCTTTTATAATTAATTTGAACTGAAGTATCCTTTCATGATACCTCGTTGTGAGTTTTTAATAAATTCCAATATTTCATCCCGCTCTGCGCTTGCCTGCATTTCTGCTTCGATTATAGCGACTGCCTGGGTGTTGTTGTAATTCTTCTGGTAGAGGATTCTATATATATCCTGAACTTCTCTGATTTTTTCTGTGGTAAAACCTCTTCTTCTTAACCCGATAGAATTGATGCCGACAAAAGCTAAAGGTTCCCTTCCTGCTTTTACAAAAGGTGGCACATCTTTTCTCACCAGCGATCCGCCGGTAACAAAGGCATGATTACCAATGCTGCAAAACTGCTGAATTGCCGTCATTCCTGCCAGGATCACATATTCGCCCACGTTAATGTGGCCTGCAAGAGTACTATTGTTCGAAAAAATGCAATTATCGCCTACAATACAATCGTGCGCAATGTGGCAATAGGCCATGATCCAGCAATTTTTTCCAATTACAGTCTTCATCCTGTCGGATGTACCCCGATTAATGGTCACACACTCTCTTATGGTAGTGTGATCACCAATTTCAGTTACCGTATCTTCATCATTAAACTTTTTATCCTGCGGAATAGCCGAAATAACAGCCCCCGGAAAGATATTACAATTCTTCCCAATTCGGGCGCCTTCCATTATAGTTACATTCGAACCAATCCAGGTTCCTTCCCCAATCACAACATTGTTATGGATGGTTGTAAAAGGTTCTATGACCACGTTTTTGGCAATTTTAGCTCCCGGATGGACGTATGCTAAAGGTTGGTTCATAATATTATTTTGTTTTTACAATTTGTGCCATTAGAATAGCTTCTGTGGCAATTTTACCGTTGACGTAAGCATAACCCTGCATCTGACAAATCCCGCGACGGATAGGCGCCAAAAGTTCCAATTTAAAGATAAGTGTATCTCCCGGAACAACCTGCTGCTTAAAACGCACATTATCGATCTTCATGAAATACGTCAGATAATTTTCAGGATCGGGCACGGACTTTAATGCCAGAATCCCTCCTGTTTGTGCCATGGCTTCTACCTGAAGCACACCCGGCATAACCGGTTTCCCAGGGAAATGACCTACAAAGAATGGTTCATTCATCGTCACGTTCTTCATACCAATCACAGAAGTCTCAGTGAGCTCGTAAATTTTATCTACCAATAAGAACGGAGGCCGGTGCGGTAAAGTATCCATGATGTCATTAACATCCATAAGAGCCTTCTGGTCAGGATCTATTTTAGGAACTTTATTCCTTCTTTCCTCCTTAATCTTCTTCGCCAGTTTCCTGGCGAACTGAGTATTTACAAAATGGCCGGGCTTGTTGGCTATTACTTTTCCACGGATTTTTGTCCCAACCAGCGCCAAATCTCCCAGAACATCCAGCAACTTGTGCCTGGCTGCTTCATTTGGATAATGCAACGTAAGATTATCAAGAATTCCATTAGGTTTTACAGCAATTTTATCTCTCTTAAAGACTTCTCTTAACTTCTGAAGCGTATCTTCTCCAATTTCTTTGTCTACATAAACAATGGCATTATTTAAATCGCCACCTTTTATTAATCCGTGTTGTAGCAACGTTTCCAGTTCATGTAAAAAACTAAAAGTCCGTGCATTGGAAATTTCATCTTTAAATTCACTAATGCTGGAGATAGAAGCATTTTGAGTGCCTAGTACTTTTGTTCCAAAATCTACCATGGTAGTTACCTGGTACTCATCTGCAGGCATAACAATGAGTTCGCTCCCGGAATCCTCATCCTGATAACAAATCACCTCATTTACAACATATTCAACCCTTTCTTCATCCTGCTCAACAATTCCTGCCCTTTCCAGAGCTTCTACAAAAAACTTTGACGAACCGTCCATAATAGGAGGTTCTGAAGCGTTTAGTTCAATAAGGAGGTTATCGATATCAAGTCCCACGCAGGCTGCCAAAACATGTTCTGAAGTTTGAATGCTCACACCGTTTTTTTCAAGGTTCGTACCTCTCTGGGTATTCACGACATAAGTAACATCTGCTTCAATAACAGGACTACCTTCCACATCAACCCTCTTAAAAACAAAGCCTGTATTTTCGGGAGCGGGTTTAAAAGTTAAAATCACCTCCTGCCCTGTATGAAGGCCCACTCCATTTAGCGAGACTTCATTTTCAATGGTCTTTTGTTTTGACACTTTTTCAGCCATTATTGTTTAATTTTTTTTCCAGTTGGTTAAGTTTATCTACAGTTTTGGATAGATTCTTAAAATGTATATAAGATTTGTTATAATTACTATAAGTCAAGGCAGGAGAACCCTGCAGCATTTCGTCATCCTGAATATTTCGTCCAACACCTGACTGAGCCTGGATTTTCACCCTGTCTCCAATAGTGAGGTGACCCGAAATTCCAACCTGTCCGCCAATAAGGCAATTCTTACCTATTTTGGTAGAGCCTGCAATCCCTGTCTGGGCAGCGATAGCCGTATTTTGGCCAATTTCGACATTGTGGGCTATTTGAATCTGGTTATCCAATTTTACACCTTTTCTTAAAATGGTAGATCCCAGTGTCGCTCTGTCAATCGTCGTTGCCGCACCAATATCTACATTATCTTCAATAACAACATTGCCAATTTGAGGTACCTTTGCATATACTCCACCTTCATCCGGACTAAAACCGAAGCCATCTGCACCTATAATTGCGCCGCCGTGTATAACAACATCGTTACCAATAAGCGTTTCCGAATATATTTTTACTCCTGCAAAGAGCGTAACGTCATTTCCAATTTTCACATTATCGCCAATATAGACGTTGGGATAAATTTTGACATTGTTCCCAATTCTTACATTTTCACCGATATAAGAGAAAGCGCCCAGGTAGAGCTCTTCACCATACTGAACATTTTCTGCAACAAAACTTGGCTGTTCAATTCCGCTTTTGTTTAATTTGATTTTATTGTAATATTCCAAAAGGGTAGAAAATGCTTTATAGGCATCCTTTACTTTAATAAGGGTGGTATTAACCGGCTGCTCTACTTCAAACCCTTTGTTTACAATAGTAATGGAAGCATTTGTCTTATATATATAGGAAGTATATTTAGGATTACTCAGAAAAGTAAGAGAACCCTCAGAGCCTTCTTCTATTTTTGCCAATTCTGAAACTTCAGCCTCGGGATTCCCCACGACTTCACCTTCCAGAATTTCCGCTATTTGTGATGCTGTAAACTTCATTCTGGCAAAAGTAAAAAAAATGCTTCAATGTTTGGACTTAGGATAACAGATATAATATTTCACTACAGTTTTAGAAAGTGCTTTTAAATTGAGTTGATCTGAAACTTTAATGACATCGCTGATCTTGCCATTTTTATGCAGAATGTTTATCGTGTTATTTTCTTTCTTATAAGCAAGGTTGGTAATTTCTCCGCTAAAAACGAAATAATCAGCTTCTTTTTCTGAAATATGATGTTTTTCCTGAAGCTTTTTCCTGTGCTTTTGCATCTTTAATGCATCTGGTTTCTTTCTTTTAATTTTAACCTTCAGTAGTTCGCGGTTAATAATCATGCGACACAAATTACTCAAAACAAAATCATCACAATCCAGCCATTCTTTCATGGCGCTAATAATATCATAGTCGTCGAGACGTGAAAAGATCTCCAAAATTTCAGCATTAAAATCCTCTTTTCGCACTTTGTTATAAAGGAAATAACTTAAAGCAGTACTGGATTTAATTGTTTTTCCTTCATCTATTAATTCCTTTGCGCGCCTTAGAACGCGTATAAGTAACTGCTCTGCCACAAGGCTGGTTTTGTGAAGATAAACCTGCCAATACATGAGCCTTCGGGCAACCAGAAATTTTTCTACGGAATAAATTCCTTTCTCCTCGATAACAAGTTCATCATTTACCACATTAAGCATCGTAATAAGACGTTCACTATTTATATTACCTTCGGCAGCACCGGTATAAAAACTATCTCTTTTAAGATAATCCAGCCGGTCCATATCCATCTGACTGGAAATTAACTGATTCATAAACCGGCGGTGGTAACTTCCCTTAAACATCTTGATAGCGAGCGTTAAATCCTGGTTAAAGTTTTTATTAAGCTCCTCCATAAAAAGAAGGGAAATACATTCATGATCCACTCCTTCTACTATACTATGTTCCATCGCATGAGAGAATGGACCATGGCCAATATCATGTAATAAGATGGCTATGTAAAGAGCTTCCTCTTCTTCCGAAGAAATCTCAACACCTTTATAATTAAGGATATACACTGCTTTTTGCATTAAATGCAGGCAACCCAAAGCATGGTGAAACCTGGTGTGATTAGCTCCCGGATATACGAGGTAAGACAGTCCCATCTGTGAAATTCTGCGCAGTCTTTGAAAGTATGGATGCTCGATAATGTCAAAAATCTGCTGACTGGGAACGGTAATAAATCCGTAAATTGGATCGTTTAATATTTTGAGTTTGTTTTGTGAAGCCAAGCTTTATATTTTAATTCAAACAAATATACATATTGAAGCCTATACTGGGCATCTGTTCAACCAAAAAGCCATTCGTATTCCACGAAATATGTATTGGCCTATAAAATCGAAATAAAATGAATAACATAAAAATACTCTGGGTAGATGATGAAATTGATTTACTGAAACCGCATATTATTTTTCTCGAATCCCGCAATTACAAAGTGACGACATGTAAAAGTGGCACCGAAGCCCTGGAGAAAATAGAAGAAGAAAGTTTTGATATTGTATTTCTGGATGAAAATATGCCGGGCCTCACGGGACTTGAAACTCTTTCAGAAATAAAAGAGAAACGGGAAAACCTTCCTATAGTAATGATCACCAAAAGTGAGGAAGAGTATATAATGGAAGAAGCTATAGGTTCTAAAATAGCAGATTATCTTATAAAGCCTGTTAATCCCAATCAGATCCTCCTGAGCATTAAGAAAAACCTGGACCATTCCCGGCTGATTTCTGAAAAAACGACATCCAATTATCAGCAGGAATTCAGGAAAATAGCGATGGATATGTCACAGGTGAATTCTTATGAAGAATGGGCAGAGCTTTATCAGCGGCTTATCTATTGGGAACTTCAGCTGGAGACTATTGAAGACAGTAGCATGTTTGAAATTTTGGAATCTCAAAAACAGGAAGCCAACAACCAATTCTGTAAGTTTATTGATAAGAATTACGCTTCATGGTTTGATCGGGACACCGAAGCTCCGGTGATGTCGCATACGCTTTTTAAAAGAAAAATTGTCTTAGAACTAAGTAAGGAGCAACCAACGCTGCTTGTAGTAGTGGACAACCTTAGGTACGACCAGTGGAAAGCCTTTGAGCCGGTGGTAAACACTTTTTATAAAAAGGAAAAAGAATCACCTTACTTCAGTATTTTACCAACGGCCACCCAATATGCCCGGAACGCTATTTTCTCGGGACTGATGCCCAGTGAAATGGAAAAATTATTTCCGAAGTACTGGAAAAATGATACCGATGAAGGCGGAAAAAATATGTACGAGGAAAATTTCCTGCAGGAGCAAATGAAAAGGCTGGGGCTGGATTACAATTGCGGATACCACAAAATAAGCAGTTTAAAAGCCGGAAAAAGGCTTGTAGAAAATTTTAAGTCCCAAAAGAACAATGATCTTACAGTGGTAGTTTACAATTTTGTAGACATGCTATCCCATTCCAAGACTGAGATGGAAGTGATAAAAGAATTAGCATCTAATGACAAATCTTACCGCTCCCTTACACACAGCTGGTTTAAAAATTCCCCGCTATTGGAGATCATTCAGCAGGCCCAGCAGCTAGGTTTTAAATTAATTATCACTACAGACCACGGAACCATCAATGTAAAACACCCTTCTAAAGTAATTGGAGACAAAGAGACGAGCCTTAACTTAAGGTACAAGACAGGAAAAAGTCTTACCTATGAAAAAAAGGAGGTTTTGGAAGCTATAAATCCCAAGAGTATCCATCTTCCTACATTAAATATGAGCAGCTCATTTATTTTCGCCAAGGGAGATTTGTTCTTTGCTTATCCTAATAACTTTAACCACTACGTAAGCTACTACAGAAATACCTACCAGCACGGCGGAGTTTCGCTGGAAGAGATGATAATCCCTTACATCGTTTTATCTCCAAAATAACGAAATACCGACAAAAAGCTTGATTTTATCGATAAAATGCATTTTGACTATTTGTATTATTCTGATATTCAGCAATATGTAATTTATTATAAATAATTCTCTATCTTTATCGTCCCTTAAATCTGTATTACTTAATGTCGTTAACCTACGATCTAGACCAAATGGATATGGCCGTTAGTCATATCCTTAAGCATACAAAAAGCAAAACTTTGCTTTTTTATGGCGAGATGGGTGCCGGTAAAACCACCCTTATACGATCTCTTGTAGAAGCTCTGGGCGCAGAAGAGTCTGCCTCCAGCCCCACTTTTTCCCTGGTTAATGAGTACCACTCCCCACAAGGACCTATTTATCATTTTGATTTTTACAGAATAAACTCTGAAGCTGAAGCTTTAGATATGGGAATTGAAGATTATTTAGACAACCCCGCATGGAAATTTATTGAATGGCCACAAAAAATTAGTGGTCTATTGGATGAAAATGATCAAAAAGTGGAGATTTCGATCAAAACTCAGGAATTAAGAATGTTAACATTGTGTTAAAAAATTAGGAAAAAAGCAGGATTATTGAAAAATGAGGGTGTAAGAAAAAAGTTACATATTAAAAATAATTTTAAGTTCAGAGAATATTTTTTGACAACTGAACGAAAATTAAAAGAAGTTTACCTTACTTTTGAAAAGTAAAATTTTCAAAAGCGAGGAAATTTGTGCTGTTAAAAAAGCTGCAAAAGTACAACTAAAATATTTGGCGGCAGCATGTTAGGTTTTTTATAGGTTTGTATCAGAAACAAAAACGAAATACAAATTTTTAAAATCTACAAATATGAAAATCAAAGCAGTATTATTCGCAGCAGCAATCTTTGGAGCAAGTTTTTTTGTAACTTCAACTACAGATAACAATAATGATAAAGAAGTCATCAAAACACAAGCGGTCGACAAAAGGCTCATCAGAGTTCCTGCTGCTGGGTAGTGTTATTGCACTATTAATAGCATTTTCACCTTATATTTTTTATTTATATGAAATTTTCCCAAGTACTCGTGTTTGGGAAAATTCCATTTTTACGTATGAAAGCAAATATTATTTAGATGTTCTTACTGCAGCATGGACCTACTTAGGAAAAATCACTCCTTTGATGCTCCTTTTTATTTGGTTCTTTACCTGTAAGCATTGGTGGTATCATGTAATACTTATTCCAATTTCGATGTATCTCTATCAATTGGTTGTAGTCTTTTATCAAGATGTCTATGCAAACAGTGCTTTTTTTATGGATGTCAATGGTTTAATTTATCTTGCTCCATTTTTTATAGCTATCCTCTGCATAGTATATTTGATCCGAATCAAAATTTTCGACAGGATTTATGGTTTGGATTATCTCAGCGAGCTCGAAGAAACTGAGATCTCCGTTTTCTCTAATGTTTCTGAAAGAGATCGAAGAGAAATAAAGTCTTTTCAGCAAGAGGTAGAAAATGATGAAAACGAAGACCAGGAAATCATTCTTGAAGATTACTACCGTAAACTATAATTAATCGTCTTCTTATTTATTTTATTAAATTAGTCGTACTTAATAATACTAGTACACTATAAGTATGGCCCAGCAAGTTTCGCCTTTTACAAAAGAGCAACTTATTCCGCAGGAAGAAATGCTCGAAATTCACAAGAATAAGGGAGAACTTTTTATAGGTATCCCCAGAGAAACTTCATATCAGGAAAAACGGGTTTGCCTGGGTCCGGACGCTGTTGCAGCGATTACCTCCAACGGGCATAGAGTACTTATAGAATCTGGCGCTGGAAAATGGGCGAGGTTTAGTGATAAAGACTATTCTGATGCCGGTGCTGAAATCACCAGGGATACAAAAAAAGTCTTTTCCTGTTCTACTATTTTAAAAATGGAACCTCCTTCCATGGATGAATTGGAGATGATTAATCCTCAATCGGTGTTAATTTCCGCGCTTCAGTTGAAAACCCAGTGTAAAGAATATTTTCAGAAACTGGCTTCAAAACGAATCACCGCTCTCGGTTTTGAATTTATTCGGGATGAAGACGGCTCCTACCCTATTGTAAAGGCGCTGAGTGAAATTGCAGGTACAGCTTCTGTCCTTATCGCTTCAGAAATAATGAGTAATCATGCCCGCGGAAACGGACTCATGTTTGGAAATATTAGCGGAGTCCCACCAATAGAGGTTGTAATCCTTGGCGCAGGAACTGTAGGGGAATTTGCAACACGATCTGCCCTGGGACTAGGTGCGAGTGTAAAAGTTTTTGATAGTTCACTTACCAAATTAAGAAATATTCAATCCAACCTGGGACGTCCGTTTTACACCTCGACGATTCAGCCAAAAAACCTTAGCAAAGCTCTTAAGCGTTGTGATGTTCTAATAGGTGCTGTTCGTGGTAAAAACCGTTCACCGGTATTAATTACTGAAGACATGATTGCCACCATGAAGCGTGGCGCTGTAGTTATAGATGTGAGTATCGATATGGGTGGTTGCGTAGAAACCAGCGAAGTTACTTCTCACGATAATCCGATTTTCGAAAAACATAATGTAATTCACTACTGTGTGCCTAATATTCCTTCCCGCTATGCACGCACCTCTTCCCTTTCTATAAGTAATATTTTTACGCCTTATTTACTTCACATTGCTGAAGAAGGCGGACTGGAAAACACGCTGCGTTTTGATAAAGGTCTACGAAGCGGACTATATTTTTACCACGGAATTTTGACAAACAAATCCATAGCAGACTGGTTTGATCTTTCCTACAGGGATATCAATCTTTTAATTTTTTAGTTTTAGCTGCTGTACTTATTCATTTTTTCGGAAAATGTTCAACTGAAGCTTATCATTTTAGACTTTATATTCACTTTAAACCTGATACATTTAAGTAAATTGTCACTGAAGTTTAATACTTTTGCCCATATTTTTTTGAAATGAATTTAGCACACCGTTTAGGTTATTATGGTTTTGGCTTGGTATTGGGAATAATCATTTTAATGTTTTTCCTCGGAGGCAAAAAAGCTTCCTGTGACTACTCACCCACTGCCCGCGTTTTAAAAAACATTCGAATAAAGGAGAGAAATTTCTCTGAAGAATCCCTGACTTTCTTTTCTAATAACAGCATAGACACTGCTGTAGTTTCAAGTATTTTAGAAAAAGGGAATGTCGATTTTGGCGAAAGCGACACAGACAGGGAAACCTGTAAAATTTATATGGTAACCGGAGAAACCGATTCTGGTGAACTGGAACTCGAAATAGAAAATTGTGAAGATATAGCTACTGTTCTTTCAGTAAAAAGAAGTGAAGAGTAAGGTTATAGCTGTTTGTTGTTTATCGTTTGTAGTTAAAAAACGGTTGACTTTTGTCTGTTTCTAAGTTATAGTTCTCTCAGCTTAAAAAGTTTCAAGTTTCAGGTCTTTTCTCTCTCTTCTCATCTCGTTCAGCAAAGCTTCTTGTTTCTTGTCTCCTTTTTCAGGAAAAAGCAACGCCCTATAATGGCAATTATTAACTTATAAAAAAGCGAAAGAGTAAAAGAGAGAAGGATGTAAAAAAAATCATCCTCCGAAATGTTAATTATCGCGGCCTAAAACTCACATCCATTACTAACTTCCAAACCAGCTTAAACTTTTCATTATTATCTCTATCTGTTTCTCTTTTCTTTCAGCGAATTTTCTTGATTCTTAATTCTTGGTTCCTGGTTCCTCCAATTCATCTTTTTGAAATTCCAAATTTAGAATAAAAAAGGAGTCACCAATACACCAAAAAAGTTCAGCGCATCAGTGACTATTTATTACTATAGAATTTGAGCAGCATGCTCCTTCGTTTTTACTTTCTTGATGACATCTTCAATTTGCCCATTTTCGTCAATTATAAAAGTAGTACGATGGATTCCTTCGTATTCCTTTCCCATAAATTTCTTTGGACCCCAGACACCGTAGGCATTAATAACTTCTTTTTCTTCATCTGCCAGAAGCGGAAAAGGTAATTCATATTTATTTTTAAAGTTCTGCTGACGCTTTTTCGAATCGCCGCTCACCCCTAAAATTGCATAGCCTTTCTTTTCAAAATGTTTCCAGTTGTCCCTTAAATTGCAGGCTTCTGCAGTACAACCCGGAGTACTTGCTTTAGGATAGAAAAATAGCACTAACTTCTTTCCTTTAAAATCTGATAATCTCACTGTATTTCCGTTTTGGTCTTCTACTGAAAAATCTGGCGCTTTGTCGCCGGCTTCTAATGTTGTCATAATTCTTATTTTTACCTAAAATTACACAATATGAACAAACAGCAAAAGGTAGAATTCGTTATTCGTACTTTAAATGAAATTTATCCTGAAGTTCCCATTCCGTTAGACCATAAAGATCCTTATACTTTACTTATTGCCGTCCTACTTTCCGCACAGAGTACAGATGTGAGAGTGAATCAAATTACGCCGCTGCTCTTCCAGGTGGCCGATACTCCACAAAAGATGGTGAAACTTTCTATAGAAGAAATAAGAGATATCATTAAACCCGTGGGACTATCACCAATGAAGTCCAAAGGAATACACGGACTTTCAGAAATTCTTCTGGAAAAATATAACGGAGAAGTTCCTGCAGATTTTGAAGCTCTGGAAGCCCTTCCTGCAGTAGGACATAAAACTGCAAGTGTGGTAATGTCGCAGGCATTTGGTATTCCGGCGTTTCCTGTAGATACACATATTCACCGCCTCATGTATCGCTGGAATTTTAGTAATGGTAAAAATGTGGTACAAACAGAAAAGGATGCAAAAAGATTGTTTCCCAAAGACCTGTGGAACAAGCTGCACCTTCAGATAATTTGGTATGGCAGGCAATTTTCTCCCGCAAGAGGCTGGGATATGGAGAAAGACCCCATCACCAGTACAATTGGCAGAAAGAGTGTATTAAAAGAATATATGAAAAAAGGCAAAAAATAAGATGCCTCCAACGAGACTTCAGAAATGGCAATTTTCGGCATTAAGCAACTATTCTGAAGAAAAAAAAAGACCTGTTGGTTCAAAACAGGTCTTTGAAATTCTACCTAATTCAGAAGTAATTCGTACTTCCTCATTTTTCCGTCTATCACACTTAAAGCTTTAGAGTAATTTAAAAGAAAGGCTATTGTCTCTTTCTTTGGTGCCAATTTTTTCAATTTTCCTTCTTCCGAAGAGTGTTTTAAGTAAAGTTTCCCCATTTGAAAATCTTTTGCGTTAATTCTAAATAATAACGCAACCGATTCCTCCAAATTGCCTTTTAATTTGTTAAAATTATGTTACGTTTTTCAATAATCTTCCGCAAATTGATTAAAGCATATCGCATACGACCCAAAGCGGTATTAATACTCACTCCCGTACGTTCGGAAATCTCCTTAAAGCTCATGTCTTTATAGATTCGCATAGTCAATACTTCAAGCTGGTCTTCGGGAAGTTCTTTAATAAGTTCCTGCACGTCACTTTCAATCTGGTCTTTAATGATTTGTGTTTCCACATTAAGATCCCCATCGCTTAAAACTGAGAATATATTAAAATCTCCGCTGTTGTCGAATTTAGGCATTCTTTTATTTTTCCTGAAATGATCAATCACCAGATTATGGGCAATACGCATTACCCACGGAAGAAATTTTCCTTCTTCATTGTATTTTCCTCGTTTTAGGGTATTAATCACCTTAATAAAGGTATCCTGAAAAACATCTTCAGCAATATCTTTATCAAAAACTTTGGAGTAAATAAAACTATAAATGCGATGCTGGTGGCGGTTGATTAATTGAGAGAGAGCCTGCTCATTGCCCTGCATATATTCTCTCACAAGATAAGCGTCGTCTATCTGTACGTTATTCATAACAGTTACTTTTTTTCTGGAATAAGTGTTCCAGAGGTTAGATTTTCTTTTAAAAGTAACGTTATGCTATAGGCGTAGTGCTAATTTAGGTTCAACAATGCCAAATATAGTAACATAATATTGAGAAATACAAATAAAAGTATAATTCTTTAACATTCTTATAAGATTTCAGCAGCTTTCTACACTGCTCGTTATTAAGTACCTTTGCATTCTTACTTTAGAAAAAGAGACTATGAATATTGATGTTGCGAAGGTAAACCCTAAACAAAATATTATTATAAAAGGTGCAAAACTGCACAATCTCAAAAATATAAATGTTGTAATCCCCCGGAATAAATTAGTGGTAATTACAGGGCTTTCGGGTTCAGGAAAATCCAGTCTTGCTTTTGACACCCTATATGCTGAAGGACAGCGGCGATATGTAGAGAGTCTATCTTCCTATGCGCGCCAGTTTTTGGGGAGGTTAAATAAACCGAAAGTGGATTATATAAAAGGCATAGCACCTGCAATAGCAATTGAGCAAAAAGTAAATTCCACTAACCCAAGGTCTACTGTTGGAACTTCAACTGAAATTTATGATTACCTGAAATTGCTTTTTGCGCGAATAGGAAAAACCTATTCTCCTGTCTCTGGAAATGAAGTGAAAAAAGATACGGTTACCGATGTTATCAATTATGTCAAATCTTTTAAAGAAGGAGAAAAATTATTACTCCTCGCCCCTATTCATATTGAAGAAGGAAGGTCATTAGAAAAGAAAATTGAAGTTCTCGCACAGCAGGGCTACAGCCGGATAAAAATTGGTGATGATGTTAAACGGATTGATGAAGCAGAGCTAAAAAAAGTAAAGCCGGAGGAAATTTCTTTGGTAGTAGACCGTGTTATTACCAAAGATGAAGAGGATTTCTTCAACAGGCTTGCAGATGCTGTACAAACAGCTTTTTTTGAAGGAAAAGGTGAGCTTTATATTGAATCCCTTGCAGATAAAAACCTGCGCCACTTCAGCAATAAGTTTGAGCTGGACGGAATGACTTTTTTGGAACCTAACGTTCACCTTTTCAGTTTTAATAATCCTTATGGAGCATGTCCAAAATGTGAAGGTTATGGAGATGTCATCGGGATTGATGAAGACCTGGTAATTCCTAATACAGGATTGTCCGTTTATGAAAATGCCATTTTTCCCTGGAGAGGTGACAGCATGAGCTGGTATAAAGATCAGCTGGTGAATAGTTCTCACAAATTTGATTTTCCAATTCATAAACCTTATTTCGAATTAACTGAAGAACAAAAAGCGCTTGTCTGGAACGGAAATCAATATTTTGAAGGACTTAATCAGTTCTTTCAGTTTTTGGAAAGCAAAGCATATAAAATTCAGAATAGGGTTATGCTTTCCCGCTATCGTGGCAAAACCAGGTGTTCCCTTTGTAAAGGAAAAAGATTACGACCGGAAGCTCATTACGTAAAAATCGGCGGATTGAATATTACGGACCTGGTCGAAAAACCACTTGAGCAGGTAAGGCAGTTTTTCAACGACCTGGAATTAAACGAGTATGACGAACAAATTGCCCGACGTTTACTTACGGAAATCAAGAACCGACTTCAGTTTCTTTCTAACGTTGGATTAGATTATTTAACACTGAACAGGAAATCTAATACTTTATCTGGCGGGGAATCGCAAAGGATCAATCTCGCAACCAGCCTTGGAAGCAGCCTCGTAGGCTCGATGTATATACTTGATGAGCCTTCCATTGGCTTACATCCCCGCGATACGGAAAGGCTGATAGGAGTTCTACAGCGTCTTCGGGATATTGGAAATACCGTGATTGTCGTGGAACATGATGAAGATATTATGAATGCCGCAGATGAGATTATCGACATTGGACCCGAAGCCGGAACGCACGGTGGCGAAGTCGTTGCCACAGGGACTCTAAAGCAAATTTTAAAATCTTCTTCCCTTACAGCACAATATCTTAATGGGGAAAAGGAGATTAAAGTTCCGAAGAAAAGAAGAAAGTCAAAACAGCAAATAACTGTTGTTGGTGCCCGGGAAAATAATCTTAAAAATATTGATGTCACTTTTCCACTGGGAGTATTTACAGCAATTACAGGCGTTTCAGGAAGTGGAAAAAGCACACTGGTAAAGAGGATTCTTTATCCTGCTGTTCAAAAACAACTTGGCGGCTATGGAGAAAAAGCAGGACAGTTTTCCGAAGTAAAGGGAAATTTTGCAAATCTTGGAGTTGTAGAATTCATAGATCAGAATCCTATTGGACGATCTTCCCGTTCCAATCCGGTAACTTACATTAAAGCCTACGATGATATTCGGAATTTGTTCGCGAATCAAAAGTTGTCTTCAATAAGAGGTTATAAAGCCAAACACTTCTCATTTAATGTGGATGGAGGCCGCTGTGATACCTGTAAGGGAGAAGGCGAAGTTACCATAGAAATGCAGTTTATGGCCGATGTTCATTTGGAATGCGAAGCCTGTGACGGAAAACGGTTTAAAAAAGAAGTCCTGGAAGTCAATTTTGAAGATAAAAATATTGATGACGTCCTTAATATGACCATTGATGATGCTATTGCATTCTTCAGCGAGAAAAATCAGGATAAAATAGTAAATAAACTCAAGCCGCTTCAGGATGTGGGGCTTGGTTATGTACAGCTTGGGCAAAGCTCCTCTACCCTTTCTGGTGGAGAAGCACAGCGAATCAAACTCGCTTCTTTCCTGGTAAAAGGAAATACTAAGGAGAAAGCACTTTTTATTTTTGACGAACCTACAACAGGATTACACTTTCATGATATTCAGAAATTGCTGCAGTCCTTTAATGCTTTAATTGACAAAGGACATTCGTTAGTAGTTATTGAGCATAATATGGACCTTGTAAAATGTGCAGACCATGTCATTGATCTTGGACTTGAAGGCGGAGAGAAAGGTGGATATTTAATTGCTGAAGGTACTCCTGAGGAGGTTGCAAAGAACAAAACATCCTATACCGCAAAATACCTACAGGAGAAAATTTAAAAAAATAAGAAGTACAAAAAGGGAAGTTTGAACGTATCTAACTGAAAAAACCGCATCAGCTCACTACAATAAACTGAGTTTTTTTGCTTCTAAGAACAAAGTTAGAAGCACGAAGTTCTAAACTAGCATGGGCATTTAAATGCAAAAGACAACGAACAACAAACTCCAAACTCTGCACAATTTTCACTTTGGCACGTACTTTGTTTTATTTATAGAGACTTCACAAGTCTTTAACTTAAAACAAGGAAATCATGAAAAACTTTACCCTTCTTATAGCAATTTTCTTTGCAGGATGGTCGGTTTCGGCTTCTGCAGGAATTACGCCGGTACGGGCTTACGACAACTCTTTTATTTTTGTTGAAGGAGGAGTTGAGTTCGCTGTATATCCAAATGGAGAATTTGATTTTTACTATAATCCTGACTTTAGGAGAACAAATATTGTAAACATTTCGTCCCCGAATGTGAATATTAGTTATAATGGGGGATTTAATTACGATCCGTACATTCAGTATGATGATTACGGAGCAGTAATTCAAATTGAAAATGTTCCGGTATTTTACGACTACTACGGAAGAATTATTCAGGCAGGAAACGTTTTGATTGACTATAATAATCACGGTCGTGTAGGCCGGGTTGGAAACCTGATGGTACATTACAACAGGTTTAATAGGATTTCCCATTACAATGGATACATAAATAACTACAACAGGTATTATGTACAACGGCCATGGCACTCATTTTATACAAGACCTCATGCAAATTACAGTATAGTGTTCAACAGCCCTTACAGAGCTTATTATCAACCACAAAGGGTTACGTATAATCAGTACATAACTTATTACAATAATAATTACAGAAATAACTCTTATACTAAAGATTTCTATAGGCCTAATCAAACGGTGGTTTCCTATAACAAAGGTCGAAGGGTCACAGAGCGTCGTGATGTTCGAAACGAGATTCGTCATTCAAACACTAGAACTGAAAGTAATATTGCTGAAAATAGAAGATCCAACGCTGCAAGAGAAAGAACCACTGTAGCCGAAAGAGGAAGTATTAGCAGAACCAGTACAAACCTGGAAAACAGAAGTAGGGCTATTGAAGAGATGAGAAAAGCAAGAACTTCTACTTCCAGAATAGAAAGTAATAGTAGTTCCAGAGGAACCGAAGCCAGAACTTCTAGCAACACAAGAAGGCCTGAAGTTTCAGAAAGAACAATTAGGAGAAATTCGACTCCTGCAAGAAGTTCCAATTCTGTAAGGCAAAGCGCTCCTGCACAACGAAGTGCGACTGTAAGATCTTCGACTTCAGGAAGAAGTTCAGCTACACAACGTACTGTTACCAGGTCCGGAAGGGAAAGTTCAAATTCTTCATCGTCCGGGAGAAGTTCGGCACGAAATATGAGAAGTAGTAATTAAAATGTTCATAATTTAATTTTTTGGTTGGTTAGTTGGAAAACCCCCACGGTTGTCGAGAGATGCCTGGGGGTTTTCTGTTTTAGTTATTTAGCGGCCCGTGTACCTGTCCAAAAGCTTATTAACATCTGAAGAAAAATTGAATTTATAGGCCAGCAGCAAATAGCAAATACAGATAATTACCGACTTCAGTGCAATGTTTAGTATCGGATGAAACGGAAACTCCCAGAAGTAAAATGCAGCGCTTAAAATTCCTATAAACAATAATATGGTCCAGGTTTTATTTGTAAAAGGATGAATTTTAAACTTGTTAATCACCAAAAAGATTTTAGTGCTGTTATAAATAAAAAATGCAAGAAAACTAGCCATGGCTGCGCCTTCAATTCCGAAGTTTGGAATAAAAATCACATTGAGGATAAAAGCCAGTATTGCAAGAAAAACCCCAATACCCAATACCAACCTGTAATAATCTGAGTTAAACAAAATACTGTTGTTATTTCCTAAAAGATTATCGTAGAGTTTTACCAGAGAGATAAGCAAAACCACCCATACACTCAGTTCATATTCTTCAGGAATTAACTCATAAAGCTGGTTAAGGTTAGCAATAATGAGAATGAAAATGATCCCGCTTATAATCAGTAAATTTATAGAACTTCGTTTATACAAATCCCTTAAACCTTCCCTGTCTTTCGTGTTCAGCAAATTCGCAGTCATAGGGTGAGTAATCTGATGCATTGCCTTTTGCGGGACAGAAATTACGGTAGCGATGTATATGCCAATTCCGTAGATCGCCACATTTTCTATAGGTAGATAGTATTCGATCATAACTTTATCCAGGTCCAGCAAAACCATTGCTACCGAAGATGCTATTAGAATCAATGAAGTGTATTTTAGAACTCTCACTAGATTCCGTGGAAACTTAAAGCTGAATTCAGGCATATACAACATGAAAGCATAGATTGCCATGGCTATAGATCTAAAAACAAAGACTCCGGCTATACAGTAAATAAATACGGAAACATCCATCCATTTAAAAAAAACTGCCAGAAGCAGCATGCTAATGCAGAATCTATGGAAAACCTCTTTCATAAAATTTCCAAAAACACTTTTATAATAAAGTTTAGACCAGGAAAAGAATATCTCAAAATATGCTGTAGCAACTGCGATAACAAATATCATCCAGATGTAAGGCTCTACAAGCTCATTCCCGTCAGAAAAATATTGAAGAAGAAAATCGTAAAAAAGCATTCCCAGCACACCAATTATTACAGCAACACCAAGCGGCAGCAGTAAAGCAAGATTAAATAGCCGGTCCTTTTCTTCTGTTGTTTTATAAGAAGTATAGAATTTAATCAAGGTACTATTCACTCCAAAGGCTAAAAATGGCCAAATTAGGTTAGCCGCAGAGAGCAGGAAACTAACGAGACCATAATATTCCTGTTCAAGAAAATATGTAAACAAAAACAGCGTATTAATAGCTCCAATACCAAATCCAAAGTAGGTAGTGATCAGGTTTTTAAAAGACTGATTAATAATAATTCCCATATAAGCTATTTTTGCTTTAGCAAGTTAGCTAAATTGCGTGTTAGCGCTTTGCGGTGGTAGTTTTCTATGTTTCTGGAATCTATTTCCAGCCTTTCTTCTTTAAACTTTCTATACAATTTCAAAATGTGATACTTCAGCTTTTCTTCTTCGGAATATTTGAAAAAAGTGCCGGCTAAAGTCTCTTCCAAAAATTGGCAAATATCCCACTCTGCAGGCCCTAAGGCTAAAATAGGACGCTTTGCAGCAAGATATTCAAAAACTTTTCCCGGAATTATTCCTTTCGTTTCCTGGCTGTCAATTTCTATTAAAAGAAGCACCTGACTTCTTCGCTGAAGTGCTATTGCTTCAGCATGAGGAACATATTTGTGAAGGCTTAAATGATCTTTTAAGCCAGCAGCTTTAATGGAATCCAGAACTTCTTCACTTACGGCTCCCACCAAATTCAGTATAAAATCATCAGCAAAACTTTTTTCTTCTAAAACTAATTCCCCTAAGCAGTTCCACAAATTTTCCGGATTTCTACCAGAAAGTAATGAACCAATATGTGAAAAAGTGAATTTCTTATCCAGCTGAATGTTATTTTCTGCAGGCTCTTCATCAAAACCATTAGTAATGACTGATACTGGTTTAGATGTTTTATTCTGAAATTCTTTCTTTGTGGTAAAACTTGTGGTAATTATATGATCTGCAGAATTCAGCACTTCCTTTTCCAGATTAATATGCTTCTGTTGTGAAGACTTTGATAGCCTCAGCTTATCATGATAGCCAATCTGCGTCCATGGATCACGAAAATCGGCATACCACTTTATATTTAATTCATTTTTTAACTGAAGCCCAATAAGATGCAGGCTATGTGGTGGTCCTGTAGTGATAATTGTCTTTATCTGCTGCTCTTCTAAAAGGTTCTTCAGAAAGTTTACTGAAGGTTTTATCCAAAATTTGCGTGCATCAGGGATAAAAAAGTTTCCCCTGATGTAGAGCATCATTTTCTGAAGAAAATTCTGTTTCCCTTCCTTAGCAATTATTCCGGAACTTATAGTCTCGGTATCTTTTTTGGAGAAGATGCTGGCAACGGAATAAGGCTCTAAAATTTTCTGTTGAACAACCTGAATATTTTTAGGAATTTCAGAAACAAGGCTTTTATCTATTAAAGGATACGTAGGATTTTCCGGAACGTAAACAACAGGCTCAATCTCAAAATCTCTGAGATACTTTACAAATTTAAGCCAGCGCTGTACACCCGGGCCGCCTGCGGGAGGCCAATAATACGTAATGATGAGTACTTTCTCCATCCACTACTTCTCCTCTTTTCTATCTCTTCTGAAACCATAGAAAATTCCACCCAGAACACAAAGGCCAAGAATAATAGAACTTGCAAGGGTGATTTGACTTCCGGTATTAATGACTTCAGGTTCAAACCGGAAAGTAACAGTATGATTCCCGGCCGGAATATTCATCGCTCTTAAAACATAATTAGCCTGAACGTGTTCTACTTCTTTTCCATCAACATATGTCTGCCATCCCGGCTGATAATAACTTTCAGAAAAAACCGCAAGCTGATTACTGTCAGAAGAAGTTTCGTAGACGAGTTCATTAGGCTGCTCACTCACCAGTTTAATTTCAGCCTTGGCGTTAAAACCTACATTATCGCCCAGAATATCTTTAAATTCTTCATTTATCACAGCTGTATTCTGCAGATCCACTTCTTTTAAAGCTAAGATTTCTTCATTTGCTGAATCTACCCATTTCACATCTTCCACAAACCAGGCATTGCCGTAATTATTAGGATTCTGTTGTGCCTGCACCCCTTCTTCTGTTGGTACGATAAAATATTTTACGTTCAGCATATTCAGAACTTCCATATTATTTCCCGCAATATAGAAATCGAATAATTCCTGAATCCGTCCCGGTTTTGCTCCATGATATCCACCAATGGAATTATGGAAAAAAGATGCCCTGCTACTGCTTAAAGGATTGCCGGTAATATCATAAACCCGATATCGGGAATCGTCCTGCAAGATTTGCTGATCTGCCTGTGTAGCTTCAAAAGGACGTTCCATTTTTCTTGCCAGCACAAAATCTTCATTATTCACATAGCGACGATCCACTCCTACAAGATCTACCAGAAATAGGACAGCAAAACCTGCTACAACCAGTTTATCTGAAATTTTTTTCTTCAGATAAAACCAAATCAATGCAGCCGATAAAAGGACAAATATTAAAGATCTTATAGTATCTGAAGTAAAAATAGCTCTTCGATCTTCTTTTAATGCCCGCACAAAATCAATCCCTAATTGCTCAATTAACATAGAATCTCCCGCTCCACTGAAATCAAAGAACACAGATTTAAATAATAGAAATACTACACTCAATCCTCCGGTAATAACGGTAACCCATTTTAGAGCATTCAGTTTCGCTTCTTCTTTGTCAAAATTATTAAAAAGCTTGTACAGGCCAAAAACTGCCAAAACAGGAACACAGAGTTCTATAATTACCTGAATGGAGGTTACCGCACGAAATTTATTATATAACGGAACATAATTAATAAAAAACTCCGTGAGAAACTCTAAATTTTTACCCCAGGAAAGTAAAAGTGCTAAAGCACTTCCCCCCACGATCCACCATTTTAAGCGGCCTCTAATTAGAAAAAGAGCAAAAACAAACAAAAATATAACGCTGGCGCCAATATAGGCGGGAGCTCCAACATAAGGTTGATCTCCCCAATAAGTTGGTGCGCCTTCAGCAAAACTTGCTGCCTGGGTGGGAGAAGCTCCCAAACCGAGAATGGCGTTATAAACTTCAGAATCCCTGCCAATATCTTCAGAATTGGATCCTCCCATAAACCCGGGAATAAAAAGATTAAAACTTTCAGCTATTCCATAACTATAACTGGTAATATATTCAAAATCCAATCCTGAAGCTGTTTTCTCAGATCCATCGGGGTTAATAGTCAAACCGGTGTCGCCGCGAGTACTAAAGGCGGTATATTCCTGCGTTGCAAGAAGATTGGTTGCATTTGCTCCTATCGCTAAAATAACGGCCACTACCATTATTCCTAAAGACTTGAAGTAGTGAGAGATAATTTCTTTTCTAATGGCATCTATTAAGTAAGCTATTCCAAGGCAAATCACCAGCAATAGCAAATAATAGGTCATCTGGAAATGGTTAGCGGCAATTTCCAGGGCCATCGCAAATGCCAACAGAATAAATCCCAACGAATTTTTCCTTCGGAAAATAAGAACAATACCTCCCAGGACCATCGGCATATAAGCGATAGCATGTGCCTTGGCATTATGCCCCACCCCGAGGATGATTATGAGATACGTAGAAAACCCAAAAGCCAGTGCCCCTAAAAAGGCAAGTTTATAGTCCAGTTTTAAACATAATAACAGAATGTAAAATCCAAGAAAATATATAAAAAGGTAATCTGCAGGTCGTGGCAAAAAACGAAGTACCGAATCTAAATCTTTAATGTAATTATGTGGGTAACGTGCTCCTAGCTGGTAGGTTGGCATTCCACCGAAAGCTGCATCTGTCCAATACGGCTCCTCCCCTGTCTGCTCTCTAAAGTCAGTCTGTTCTCTGGCCATTCCAAGATATTGAACAATATCGCTCTGGTAAATTTCTTTCCCCTGAAGAACAGGATTAAAATAAGCTACGGCAATAATTACAAAACCTGCAAGAACAAACAGGTGAGGGAGAATTCGTTTGAATTTAACCATCAATAAGATTTTAGTTTCAAAAGAAATCCTGAAGAACAGCAGCTTCAGAACATTGGTCGAAATTTGACAATTTTAGCCAGTTATCCATACTCACCGGATTGTTTGTAAAAAAGTGTATCTCCGATGGATGGTTCGAAATTAATCAATTTCTTCGTAATCAATATACTCACCAACATCTTTGTTGGATTTCCCGCCCTTCCGGGGCTTTTTTTCGATACTCACTTTTCCTTCCTTCTCTTCTGTAGGTTTTTGATACTGATTAAACTGATCCTGAAACTTCTTGCCCATCTTCTTCATAAAATACCGCAGAATCAAAGGACCAAGAAATCGAAATAATATTTTCAATCCGAAGTAAATAAGAAGAATAATTAATATCGTTCTCAATATACCCGAAAATGATGCGTCGTACATGTCCTGAAATTTTTGCAAAAATAAAAAGATGAGGAGACAATTCCTGTTTTTAAGAACCTAAAAAAATAATAATTTTCTTCTATATTTGAACGAACCAAAACCTGGCAATCATGCTCAAAAGCCTTATCTGTCTTCTCTTTATCTTCACAATTTACAATGTTCAGGCTCAATATACTGAAACCATCAATTCCAACCGTCCCGGAGAGTCACAGGGAGGTTTCGCTGTTGGAAAAGGAGTGTTACAACTGGAAGCAGGGGCTTATATGGGAAATGACGATCATACGCTTTTTCGGCAGGAAACAGACATACTGGGTGCTATGTATGGCTTACGATATGGATTTCTCACAGAAAACCTGGAGCTAAACCTTTTTGGTTCGTTTCAGGATCAAACAACCACCGTCCGTGTCGGTAATAGGGATCAGGAATCACAAATCAGAAACTTTAGGTCAAATACAATTGGTGCCAAATACCTCGTTTCTGATCCTTACAAAAATGCTGAAGAAGATAAACCTAATCTATACAGCTGGAAGGCAAACAGGCGCTTTAAATGGAAAACTCTTATTCCTGCCATTTCCGTCTATGGAGGTGCTAATTTCTCTTTTGGTGACAGTCCTTATTTATATCCCGGAGAATCTAAATTTAGCCCCAAAGCAGCGGTTATTACCCAAAACAACTGGGGGCGATGGGTTCTGGTAATGAATTTTATAGCAGATAAATTTACAGAAGAATTTCCCAGCTATGGTGCAATAGCGACAGTCACTCATGCTATTACTCCAAAGTTTGCAGTTTTTGGTGAATATCAGGGCTATATTAGTGATTTATATGCCGATGATATTTTGCGTGGTGGTGCCGCTTATTTATTATTAGATGATCTTCAGATTGACGTCTCCGGTCTGATTAATTTTAAAGATACCCCATCCAGGTGGCAGGTAGCCGGCGGATTCTCTTACAGGCTTGATTTTCATAGCGATGATGAAGTGTTAGAAGATTCTTTTGACGAACAAAGTAATCAACGAAGACAGCGAAGCAAAAACAGCGGATTTCAATTTGATGATGAGGAGTGAGTGAGAAACAAGAAGCAGGAGAAAAGAATCAGGACACTTGCTGGAAACGTTCTGCGGAAAGTCTCAGAGATTATTCTTGAATTCGTAATGAAACTTGAGGACGATAATTGCCATTTTGGATCATTCACTTTAGACTGAACCAGGGATCAGGAGAAAAGAATCAGGACACTCGCTGGTAACGTTCTGGGGAAAGTCTAAAAGATTATTCTTGAATTCGTGGTGGTGAAACATAATTTCAAAAATTGCCATTTTTAGAGGCCTCTCTTTTTTCTAAAACCTGAAAACCGAAACCTTTTGAAACTGAAAATCGACAACCGCTTCAAAAGTCAACCCACAACAACTCTACAGGTCCATAATTGCCATTTTTAGGACGTGTCTTTTTTCTGAAACAGGAAACAAGAGGCACAAGATCCAGGACCGTTTCGCTGCAAGAAGAGAAAAAGAACAGAACCGCGGAAACATTTTGAAGGCGTTACTTTTCTGAAACATGAAATCTGAAACTTTTAAAAACTGACAACAGCTCATAAAAAAATTCCTCTTCAGTTACTTACAAAATAAGCTTCTGAAAAGGAATTTATAATCTTTAAAGCTATAAAAACAGCTTTTATTCTAGAAAAATCCTGATTTTCCGTTAAAGAAGAGCATTACTCCGGCCACAAGAATAATAATTAGAATAGAAACAGCAACATCTACCCAGTTGTAACTATTCTTATTGTTAGCTTTTTCTTCCGGAGAAATAGTTTGGAAGGTAAGGTTAAAGATTTTCTCTTTTGAAGGTATACTGGTCATTAAACTCACCACTGTGATTAGTACCACACAGAATAGGAAGAACCATGCTGCAAAAGTAAGGAAGTTTATATCTCCCAGCAAAAACAGGAATCCATCAGGATCTAATGACTCCTTCATAAGTTCCAGCACAATTCTTAATGCACCTACGATAAAACCTACCATAAGGGTTATAAATGCTCCTTGTGCATTTATACGCTTATAAAAAATTCCGAGTAGGAAAACCGCTGTAATTGGAGGTGCTATATAAGACTGAACTTTCTGCAAGTACTCATACAATACACCTGAAATATTAGCCATAATTGGAATCCAGATAATACCGATAATAACAATAAATACTGTTGCTATTTGTCCTGTTCTCACAAGTTGCTTCTCCGGAGTATTTGGCCTAAGTTTCTTATAAATATCCACTGTAAATAGTGTGGAACATGAATTAAATACTGAAGCCAGTGAACTCATCAGAGCCGCTAAAAGTCCCGCAGCCACAAGTCCGCGTAAACCTGAAGGCAGGAGGTTACTCATCAATACCGGAAAAGCCTCGTCCGGACTATCCCAATGTAGTTCCCCTCTCATCTTAAGCGTTAACGCGATAATCCCCGGAATAAGAAAAAGGAATACAGGAAGTAATTTTAGCAATGCGCCAAAAATAGTACCTCTTCTCCCCTCTTTTATATTCCTTGCTGTAAGTGCCCGCTGTACAATGTATTGGTCTGTACACCAGTACCAGATTCCCACAATCGTACTTGTGATTAACAGTGAAGGCCACGGAAATTCGGGATCTGAAGCTGAACGCCACATGTTAAGATATTCCGGAGTAACGGTTTCTGTCATGCTGGCCCATCCACCAACTTCATCTAAACCTATAAAAGTAAGCGCTGCAGCACCAACTACAAGCATCACGGCCTGCAAAGTTTCTGTATAAACTACGGCACGCATTCCTCCCAATACAGTATATAATCCTGTTAAGATTACTGTAGAAAGTGCACCAGTCCAGAAATCGATACCAAGCAAAGCAGAAACCACTACCCCACCGGCATAGATAGTTACCGAAATTTTGGTTAACACGTAAGCAATTATAGAGAATACTGAAAGTACCCAACGTGAACGTGCATCAAATCTTTTCTCAAGAAATTCCGGCATCGTAAAAACTCCGCTCCTGGCATAAAAGGGAAGAAAAACCCACCCAAGGATAAGCACCACCCATGCCTGAATTTCATAAATAAGCATAGGAAGTTTATTTCCGGCACCGGCACCCGCCAGGCCTACAACGTGTTCTGATCCTATATTGGAAGCAAAAATTGAAGCCCCAACTACGAACCACCCCACATTTCTTCCTGCGAGAAAATAATCTGCAGTGTTTTCCTGCTTTTTACGTATTACCCAAACCGCAATACCTGCAAGTACTAAAAAATATAGACCTACGGCGATCCAGTCAAAAGTATCTAAAGTTTGCATAAATCTATTTTACTGAAAATTTAAAACTTGTATTGGAAGTATATGTTTCTCCCGGCTCAAGTACTACAGAAGGGAAATCTTCCTGGTTGGGACTATCTGGATAATGCTGGGTTTCGAAGCAGAACCCTGTTCTTTTCCCATAAGTACCACCTCCCTGTGCGGGCAACGTTCCATCCAAAAAGTTCCCGGTGTAGAATTGAATTCCCGGCTCGTCTGTATAAACTTCAAGGAATCTTCCGCTATCAGATTCATAAGCCGAAGCTGCGAATCTCATTCCGCTGTCCTGGTTGTTTAAAACCCAATTATGATCATAACCGCCGCCTCTTTGAATTTGTTCATCATCGGCATTAATCCCTTCAGCAACTTCTTTAGGTTCGCGAAAATCAAATGGAGTACCTTCAACGTCCATCAAATCTCCTGTCGGAATCAGGTTTTCATCTACCGGCACAAATTTATCAGCGTTGATCTTGATAATGTGATCAAGAATAGTCTCGCTAAAATCCCCCGAAAGGTTAAAATATGCGTGCTGGGTAAGATTAATTACAGTTTTCTTATCTGTAGTAGCTTCGTACTTCACATCAAAGGAATTATCGTTGAACAGCGTATAGGTTACTGTAGTTTCAAGTTTCCCGGGATATCCTTCTTCCATGTCTTCACTGGTGTAGGTAAGTACCAGGGAAGATGAGTTTTCTCCTTCTTCAGGAGTGGCATCCCAAATCACTTTATCGAATCCTTTCTCTCCTCCATGCAGGTGATTTTCACCATTATTCTGAGCAAGCTCATATTCTTCACCGTCAAGAGAAAATTTTCCCTGGGCAATCCTGTTTCCATAGCGCCCAATAAGAGCCCCAAAGTATGGGTTGTCTTCTGTATATTGTTCAATGGAATCAAAACCTAAAACCACGTCTTCGTAATTATCATTTTTATCTGGAGCCTTAAGACTGGTAATCCTACCACCATAGGTAATAACTTTAACTTCCATTCCCCCGGCGTTTGTAAGTGTGTACATTTCTACCGGTTCTCCTTCAGGAGTAGTTCCAAAATCAGATTTTTCTATCAAAACTTTCTGGTTTTCGGCAGTGTCTTCTGCCTGGTTGTTTTCATCTTTTTTTTCATTTTTACATTGCACGAATACTAGCGCTAATCCCAAAACGGCAAAAGCAAAAAGACTTTTTCTAATGTTTTTCATTGTAGTAGTTGGTGTTAAGAATTACAAGCCATGTTGAAACAGATGGTAATAAGCTTCATTGGCATTAATTTTATCTTTAAAATCCCTTACTGCCGTTTTATCGTCTATTACCAACAGTTCGATCCCGGCAATATCGGCAAAATCTTCTAAATATTCAGTAGTTAATGCCTGGGTATAAACAGTGTGGTGTGCACCACCAGCTAAAATCCATGCTGTAGCTGCAACATCAAGATCTGGTTTGGCATCCCAAAGTACACGGGCCACTGGTAAATTTGGCAATTCCTGAGGTTTCACTGCTTCAACTTCGTTAACGATTAGCCTGAACCTGTTGCCCATATCTATTAAAGATGCATTTAAAGCGGGACCTTCAGGAGAATCAAATACCAGTCTCACAGGGTCTTCTTTGCTTCCAATTCCCAAAGGATGAATATCACATGCTGGTTTTCCATCTGCAATAGAAGGACAAATTTCCAGCATATGAGAACCAAGAACGTAAGATTTTTCAGGTGTAAAGTGATAAGTGTAATCTTCCATAAAAGAAGTGCCGGGTTCTAAACCTACAGCCATAACTTTCATGGCTCTTAACAAAGCAGCTGTTTTCCAATCACCTTCAGCTCCAAATCCATATCCATCTGCCATAAGGCGTTGTACAGCAATTCCCGGTAATTGTTTCAGCTTTCCAAGGTTTTCAAAAGTATCTGTAAAAGCTTTAAAACCACCTTCATCTAAAAATGAACGTAACCCCAGTTCAATTCTGGCAGCATCCACAAGGGAACTTCTTTGAGCTCCTCCTTCTTTTAATGCATCCGTAAGGTTATAAGAAGATTCATATTCTTTTAAAAGTGCGTTTATATCTTCTTCGGAAACTTTTTCAATATGCTCCACTACTTCTGAAGAATCGTAACCGTTAACAGACATTCCAAAACGGATTTGTGCTTCCACTTTATCTCCTTCGGTAACCGCTACTTCACGCATATTATCACCAATTCTGGCAACTTTTAGATGCTGCAGTTCATCCCAACCAAGAACCACTCTCGTCCATATTCCTAATTTCTTCTGAACACGATCTGATTTCCAATGGCCAACAATCACTTTACGCTTTTTGCGCATCCTGCTCATAATAAAACCAAATTCCCTGTCTCCATGAGCCGACTGGTTTAAATTCATAAAGTCCATATCGATATCATTCCACGGGATCTCAGCATTAAATTGCGTATGCAGGTGGCAAATTGGCTTCTTTAGAATATTTAGCCCATTAATCCACATTTTGGCAGGAGAAAACGTGTGCATCCAGGTAACGATTCCTATACAATTTTTATCTGTATTAGCATGAAGACATAATTCTGTAATTTCCGAAGGAGTCTTTACAGTATCTTTATGAACTATTTTCAACGGAATTTGAGAAGAACCATTTAAACCTTCAACAATTTCTTTGGAATTTTTGGTAACCTGGTTCAAAGTTTCTTCACCGTACAGGTGCTGGCTTCCTGTGACGAACCAGATTTCTTTATGAGCAATATCTGTCATTTTTTGATTTATTATAAGGTTAGTTTGCTATTTCTGACCGTAATAGGCGTTTTTACCGTGCTTACGTTCATAGTGTTTTTTAATTAATGAATCTTTTAATCGTGGTGCTTCAGGATTTATCTGAAGAGTGAGATATGCCATTCTTGCAACTTCTTCGAGAACTTTGCTATTGTAAACTGCTTTTGCAGCATTTTTGCCCCATGTGAAAGGACCGTGATTTCCAAGTAGCACCATTTGTACTTCTTTATAGGAAAGACCTTTGTCCCTAAAGCACTCCAGGATCTGTATTCCCGTATTATATTCGTAATTTCCTGCGATCAAGTCATCTCGCATAGGTGCCGCACAAGGAATATCTGCCGTAAGATGATCTGCATGAGTAGTTCCAAAAATCGGAATATCCTTTTGCGACTGCGCCCAGGCTACAGAATAAGTAGCATGAGTGTGGGCAACACCACCAATTTCTTCCCAGTTCTTATACAAATAGGCGTGGGTTTTGGTATCTGAAGAAGGGCGCATTTCCCCCTCAATAACATTGTTATCAAAATCCATAATAACAATATCTTCAGGTTTTAAGTCTTCGTAGGGAACACCGCTCGGTTTTATAGCAAAAACTGCTTCTTTCCTGTCTACAGCGCTCACATTACCAAAAGTATATATTACAAGATCCAACGCATTAAGCTGCATATTTGCCTCGTAACATTCTCTTTTTAATTCTATAAAGGCACTCATAGTTAATTGTTAAGAGATTTTCTATCTGTTTTACTGTCTACAAAAGAACTTAAACCCTGATAAGCTTTCATTAGGTCTTCGTATTTAGAAATTTTAGTATCTTCAGGATGATATTCTGCTTCAAAATCACTTCCTAAAGTTTTGCTTGCCTCGATTACATCTGGAAAAATACCCGCAGCTACAGAAGCATAAATTGCAGCACCCAGAGCCGGAGCTTCATCAGACTTCGCAACTTTTATAGGCTTCTTTAGCACGTTTGCTAAGGTCTGCATAATAAACGGGGATTTTCTTGCCACCCCTCCAATTCCTATTACGCTATCAATCCTAACCCCTTCCTGCTCAAATCTATCTACTATTTCTTTGGAACCAAAACAAATGGCGTTAACAAGTGCTTTAAAAATATGCGGAGCCCTTGTTCCAAGCGAGAGGTTAGAAATGGCACTTTTCAGCTCCTGGTTTGCATCGGGAGTCCTACGACCATTTATCCAGTCCAGGGCAACAGGAATGCTCTCTTCTAAAGGTATTTCTTCAGCTTGTTTTGAAAGTTTCCTGATAAAATTATTTTCAATTTCCGATTTTAAATTTTCCTTTTGTTCCGAAGAAAGTAATTCAGAATTTAAAACAAGATTATCTACCGGCCATGAAAGAACGTCCTTAAACCAGGCCAGCAAATCACCAAAAGCAGATTGTCCTGCTTCCAGACCAATAAATCCCGGAATAACAGATCCATCTACCTGTCCGCAGATACCACGTACCGTTTTATCTGCAATAACTTCTTTGGAAGAGACGATAATATCGCAGGTGGAAGTTCCCATCACCCTAACAAGCGTATGTTCATCTATTTTTGCACCTACTGCACCAGAGTGTGCATCAAATGTTCCTACGGCAACCACACAATCTGTAGTTAAACCCAGTTTTTCTGCCCATTCTTTGCTCAGGTTCCCTGCAATCTCGTCTGAAGTATAAGTTTCATCATAGAGTCTGCCGCGCAATTGCCCTAAATATGGATCAAGCCTGTTAAGGAAGTCTTCGGAAGGAAGTCCTCCCCAGCTTTCGTGCCACATGGCTTTATGTCCTGCAGCACATCTACTTCTTTTAAAACTTTCCAGATCCTGATTTTCGATAATATGGTAGGTCATTAAGTCGCAATGTTCCATCCAGGTGTAAGCCGCATTTTTCACATTATCGTCCTCACGTATGATGTGTGCTATTTTTGCCCAGAACCATTCTGAAGAATAAATTCCTCCTTCATACTTAGTGAAGTTCTCACCACCCCAGCTTTCTGCCAGTTCATTAATTTCATTTGCTTCCTCTATGGCTGTATGGTCTTTCCATAAAACCATCATGGCATTTGGATTTTCCTTGAAGTCATCCTGCAATGCCAAAGGAGTTCCATCTTTAGAAACCGGAACCGGAGAAGATCCGGTGGTATCTATACAGATTCCTTTAACATCTGCCCCATCCACTTTACTCTTCTGGATCACACCTTTAATCGTCTCTTCCAAACCTTCAATATGATCTAAAGGGTGTTGTCGAAAACGATTGCTGGACGCGTCACAAAATTGTCTTTCTTTCCATCGTGGATACCAGTAAACAGAGGATGCCATTTCCTGACCGTTTTTCGTGTCGAGCAAAACTGCCCGCACAGAATCTGTTCCATAATCCAATCCTATTACATATGCACTCATGATATCTTTTTTATCTCAAAAACAAATATAAAAATTAAATTAATAAGTGTTGTAAAAACACTTATTAATTTTAAGATTTTTTTGATTCATTTTCATTTTTAAAATGTTCACTGAATAGGCAGTTAAACTTACCATGAATTTATCCCTGAATATCTTTTATTACTCTATTCTTCAAGAAAAATTCTCCGGAGTATCAACAGAATTTTCATTAAATAGTACAAGACTTTCCAATGCTTTGCTTAACTGCCCTTTTTCTAAATTTAATACAATTCAAAAACCGGTCTTCCGCTTTCATTAAATTTCACTTCCATCATTCTTGCATGACGATTAGGATCATATAAAGGATCTTCCTTAATTTCTTCTAACGATCTTTTATCTGTTGCAGGTACCATTTCTGGATCCCCAACTGCTTTTTCGTAATCTCTTGCATGATAAATCATCAACGGATCTCCCTTTTCATCGACGGTAAAGGAATTATGTCCCGGACCATAAATACCTTTTTCTTCATTGGTTTTTAAAACCGGATATCTTGACTTCGTCCAGGAATTTCTATCTAATAAATCAGCATCTTCGTCGGCTTCCATTATTCCCACACTATAAGAAGCTCCAGTGGCACTTGCTGAAAACGTAATAAAGATTTTACCATCGTTTTTAATCACCGCAGGGCCTTCATTCACCCAAAAATCAACACGTTCCCAATCGTAATCTGGTGTGGTTAGCATAAACTGTACAGTTTTGAGCTTGGTAGGCGACTCCATTTCAGCTAAATACAAATTAGAAGCTGCGAATTGTCCTCCAGTTTTTTCTGCCCAACTGAAATAGCGTTTGCCATTATGCTCAAAGACAGTTCCGTCTAATGAAAAATCGGTAAAGCTTTTGGGGTCATCATCTGCTGCCTGCATCATTCCAAGTTCCACCCATTCATCTTTTAATGGATCCTGACCGTTACATTTCAGAACATAAGGCCGTAATTTCCAAATATCGTCTTCTTCACTAGCTGCAAAATATACATACCATTCCCCATCTAAATAGTGAATTTCGGGTGCCCAAATGTGACGACTCATCGGTCCACTTTCGTGCTTATCCCAAACTATATGAGGCTCTGCATTTTGCAATCCCTCAATGGTTTTTGCCCGTCTTATTTCAATAGCATCGTAGGTTGGAACAGAACCCGTAAAATAGTAGTAACCATCTGTGTGCTTGTAGATAAATGGATCTGCTCGTTGTAGTACAATAGGATCGTTTGATTTTACGATTTTATTACCTTCAGGCGAATGATCTTGCGCATGTAATTGCGAAAAATTAGTAACTCCCATCAAGAAAAAAGCTACAACTAAAAAGTTTATTAATGATTTTGCCTTCATATTTGAATTTGTTTGTTTTTAATTATTATTTCAGAGGAGCAACAGTTGGCCATTCCTCATCCCAGCTTAATTCTTTAACTTTAAGTTTTGGAGATCCATCATCATTAGCATCATAAGCATGGAAAAAAATGTAATCTGTACCATCAAAGGTATAAGTACTGTTATGGCCCGCACCATACCAATTTTCATTTCCTTCAATTAATAAAGTTCCGCCACCTTCGTTTAAAGGTTTTCCTTCTTTGTCTACATAGGGCCCGGTAACATCTTTTGATCTTCCCACCACGACTTTATACGTACTTCTATCCCCACGGCAACAAAGGTCCCAGGAAAGGAACTGGTAAAAATATCCGTTTTTCTTGAAGATAAAAGGAGCTTCTAAAGCAGCGTCGCCGGGATCGGCATCTGCTAGTTTAAAGGAACGTTCTCTCCTGGCAATTGTGTGCCATTCCTGA
Organism: Autumnicola lenta; assembly: GCF_031846515.1. Lineage (NCBI taxonomy): Bacteria > Pseudomonadati > Bacteroidota > Flavobacteriia > Flavobacteriales > Flavobacteriaceae > Autumnicola > Autumnicola lenta. Next base: position 63,289 of record NZ_JAVRHO010000009.1, on the reverse strand, counting down.
GGTTTTGCAATTTCTAGAAGATTCTCATTCATTTTCACCAGTTTTAACCCGTCCCAGAAGGAACCAAAGGATAACCATGGTGTGCCTTCATCATCAAAAACAAGATTAGGATCTATGGCGTTCCACATGTCGCGGTTGGGAATTGAGCGGACTACACTCCCGTGATCTTCCCATTTATAACCTTCATCCTCGGGATCTAGAGTTGTATTTGTCGTTACGCCCATTGCTGAAGTGTTTTTACCAAAAGCTGAAACTGAATAGTATAAATAATAAGTACCGTCGTGCAAAGTAATATCCGGGGCCCAGATATGATTTTCGAAATTTGGTACCACACTGTCCGTCCATTCAGGTTTTTCTTTAAAAACAGCAGGCTCACGTTTCCAGTTTTTAAGGTCTTTAGAACTGTAAACCCCAATCCCGCGGCCGGTGTTGTATAAATAATACGTATCTCCCTGTTTGGCCACAACAGGATCGTGCACCCGGATTTCCTGCGCTTCTGAAGAAAAAATACCCGCAGCAATGAAAATTAGAAAAAACAAATTAGCTTTTAGATTCATAGTTATATTTTTTATTCCTGAATACCTTCAGAAGTCATTTGTACTCGTTTTAAAGTTCCATCTTCATTGTAATAAAGTCGGTCAATCGACACCGATCTTCTGAAGCTTCCTCCGTTTGGCTGAATTGCTCCGGTGTGGTAGATAAAATAATCTTTGCCCTGAAACTCCAGTATCGCCTGGTGATTAGTGTTTGTATTTCCTGCTACTTCATTTAAAATACCCTTATACTCCCATGGTCCGGTTACAGATTTACTCATTGCATAAGCCGTTTTTTCAGGAAAACCAAAAGCATATGATAGATAATACCAGTCCCCTTTTCTATGGATGTAAGGAGCTTCCACAAAATTTGGTAATTCTACATGGTTAATTTCACCATCCAGTTCTATCATATTATCCTTTAATTTTGCCCAATACAAAGCGGTATTTCCCCAATACAAATAAGCCTGCCCGTCATCATCAATATAAACCGTGGGATCAATATCATCCCAGGTAATATCAGTATATTCGGTTGTCATATCATTGGTGATAATTGCCTTTCCAAGGGCATCTTTAAAAGGACCGGTTGGACTATCGGTAACAGCAACACCTATTGCTTTTCCGGGATGGGTATCATCATGCTCTACTGTAACGTACCAGTAAAATTTTCCATCTTTTTCGATCACTTCTGCTGCCCATGCATCGCCTTTAGCCCAGTCAAAGTCTGTTGGTTTTAATGGCACCGGATGTTCCTTCCAGTTGATCATATCTTCGGAAGAATAGACGAGCCATTCATCCATTTTGTAAAAATGAAAATCTTCCGGAGCCTCGTCGTGCCCTGCATAGAGGTAAACAGTATCATCATGGACAAGAGCTGCCGGATCTGCCGTAAATTTTTCGGTAATAATCGGATTATTGAAGGTTGTCTCTATTTCAGAATCCCCTCTTTTGTCTTCCTGGGCAAATAAAGTTGCGCAGGAGAGCAACAACGCGCCAGCAGATATAGGTTTTATGTTTTGTTCCATTCTAGTTATACGTTTGTTTTTATTTTAACAATTTTACTCCATAAATCCCGGCAGTACGCGAACCGGGAAGAGCTTCAAATTTCAAATTTAACGTCGTACCATTGCTGTTTTTTACAATTCCGGCAGGAAGTGTGTATTCTTTTTCGAAAAAACGGTTTCCTTCTAAACCGTGGAAGCTCTCTTCGGCTATAACTTTATTATTGATGAGAACTTTAAAATTCCGATTGTTATCTCCTCCAAAATAGGTTATTCTAAGTCTTCGGGCCTGCTTTTCCTTATCAACAAGGCGATAGCTGAACCAACCTTCAGCATCCCTCCAGTGACGATCTTGATTAACCCCGATATTAGAATTCTCGCTTTCAATAAAATGATCTGCCTCGGGCTGTTGCTCTCCGGGAGCAATTACATCTATGGTCATCGTCGCCAACATTTTTTCTTCTTTCTCCTTTTGTTCAAGTTCCTTCCTGATTTTCTGAATATTTTCAGTAGTTTCCAAAGGAAGATATATAACATACCTGGACTCGTGCAGCTTATAAAAAGGAATGAACTCAAGATTTTTAAATTCAGATGGATATAATACTTCTGATGCCGAAAATGTTAATTTTTTACCCGGCACTTTTTTAACCAGATTTTCAATATTTTCGGTTTGATCTGAAAGAAAATAAGGCATTTCTGTTTGCGGAATTTGCTCTCCGGCTGCAATGTGTCCTCCCCTGCTGGCATCTGCAAAAAGACCTGGTAGACTGTCTTTTCCAATTTTAGCCGCCAAAACAATTGGCCCATATTTTAATGCTTTGTAATCTGAACCATCCGGTAATCTTATAGAAGTGAGGTGCATAGGCAATTTCACCTCTACTCTATCACCATCTTTCCATTTCCTGTTGATCGAAACGTAATTGCCCGGGTCGGAGTTCACATTTACCTGATCACCGTTTACCTCAATTTTTAATTCTCCGGGAGCAATCCAACGTGGATATCTCAACTTAAGGTTTATATCCTGCGGATTTTTAGTCTTTACAATGATTGATGTAGATTCCTCTTCAGGAAAGTTAGTTTCCTGAGTTAGTGAAAAGCTTCTCTCTTCCCAATTTAAAGTAGAAGGAATAAAAAGGTTTATATACAAATCGTTTTCAGAATGGGCATAAATAAGTTCATTGTACTTTCCATGATTTTCAATACCAGATCCCACACAGCACCAAAAACTGGTTTCAGGTTGAGAATAAACCCGGTAGTGGCCCGGCCTCATCGGAGTAAAATATACAAAACCGCCTTTCTCCGGATGTTGGGAAGAAAGAATATGGTTGTATAATCCTTCCTCATAATAATCCAAATACTTCTCCATGCCTTCTGACTGGAAGAGTTGCTTGCTCAATTTGAGCATATTGTAGGTGTTGCAGGTTTCAGGCCCCTGAACGCTGTTCACCATAGAAGAGAAATCTGATGTGGGATGAAAATGTTCCCGTACACTGTTACCTCCTATGGCAACCGTACGCTCGTTTACCACATTTTCCCAAAAATACTTTGCGGCATCGTGATATTCATTATCTCCGGTCAATGCAGCTATGGCTTCAAAACCTACCACTTTAGGAATTTGGGTATTGGCATGCATTCCGTTTAAAACATCCTTTTCTTCACTTAATGGATGCAGCAGTACCTCGTGAGAAAATCTTTTAGCCAGGTGCAGGTATTTGTCCTCTCCTGTAATATTTGCAACATCTGCAAAAACCTCGTTTAGCCCTCCATGTTCAGACCTTAAAATAATTTGGATTTGCTCATCAGAAAGGTCTTCGGTCACCTTCAGCATCCAATCTGCATAGTCTATAAGCATATCTTTAGCCAATTCATTCCCCGCAATTTGATAAGCATCCCTGAGACCGGCAAAAGTCTTATGTATATTATAAAGAGGTACCCATTTCTCATTTAAGCTAAAACTACCGGCATCTATTCTTCCGCTTTCAATTTCTTCCCAAAGTTCTGTGCTGCCGGGAACTCCGCCAATATAACCATTGCCGTTGGCCTGTTGAACCCGATTTAATTCGCTTATCATATAGTTTAACCGGTCCAGTACTTCCTGATTTCCGGTAGAAGCGTACATAAGGGAAAGGGCTGTTAAATAATGTCCGCCTATGTGCCCGTCGAGACCTGTATTCTCCCAGTTAGGATAACTTTCAGCTTTTGGGGCAAGTCCTGCTTCCCTTAGAAACGGAAAGAGTAACCTGTCAGGATTTAATTTTAGAATATACTCCAAATCTACATCCTGAGCGTTTTTAAAGGCACTCTCGTGTAACTGAACATCCTTTAAATCAAAAAGTTTTATTTTCTGTGGGGATTGTGCCTTAGCCTGAGGGGCAAAAAGAACACAAAGAAAACCGAGTACCAGAAAATAAAATTTCCCGGTCCCGGTCCTCCCAACTAACATCTTGTTTATAAATTGCATATTACCTAACACGCGTGCCGTGTTCTTTAGTTTCTTTATTATGTGCTCTCCTAATTTTTTCTAATCAACCTTTTTACCCCATACAGATCTCCCAGATGAAGTAAGGCCAACATAGGTTAAAGTTTTATGTCTAGGCGACGCTTCCCAGTCCCAGGCATTTGCCACAATATGTTCCCGGTCATTTATTGTAAGCGTATTAGAATCGCTGTCGAAAGACCAGCTACCGGTAATACTTCCCGTAATGGTATTGTCTTCATGAAAAACTACATTTGAGCTTTCCTGAATTTCCCTGTATCTGTATTCAAGCGTAATATGCTCCCAGGTACCTACAATAGATTCTTCAGTTATTGGCGTCTCGGGCACTCCTGCATAACGTTCCGGAGATACCAATGGCCAACCATCTTCTGTCCATTCAATTTTTCTTACGTGCCCCATCATCACTGCATTAGAAACATTGATTCCCGGAACTCCTTCAGGTAAACGGGCTTGCGAAGAGTAAAACCATTCCCCTGTTTCCGAATCCTGAAAAACAGATGGATGAGAAAATCCAACCCACCCGGGATGATTATTAAAAGCATATGGATGAGTTAAAATTGGTAAGGCTTCAGCTCCTTCAGTTATACTGGCTCCATCCATACCTACGTAAGGGCCGGTAATATTCTGTGAACGCACAACCCGGGTGTTGTAAGCTACTGAAAGTTCATCATAGGCAAGGAAAAGGTAGTAATATCCAGTTTCTTCATTATAAATAATTTCAGGTCCTTCCAACCCCTGCCAACGATTGGTATTTACATTTCCCCGGCCGGCAATACGAACGCCGTAATCTTCTACATTATCAAGTTTAGTGGGTTTTCCAGTCGCAGGATCAAGTTGCACAGCAGCGATACCGGAATGCCAGGAGCCGTATATTAGCCAATGTTCACCTTCAGGGGTAACTATAAAACTGGGATCTATGGCATTAAACTTAAAATATCCGCTCCAGTCATTTCCATTCTCCCTTAAATAAGTTTCCTCACCATCTGCAATAGAACTCACCACCATTCCCTTGTCTTCCCAATTACCGGAAGCTAAATCGTCTGTTTCGGCCAACCCAATAAATGCACGCTCGGTCCATGAAGTATTAGGATCTGATCCAACGATAGGATTAGTGACCACAACACTATAGTACAAACGGAATTTGTTATCTACTTTTTTAATATGTGGTGCCCAAAATCCGTAGTTAGGATTCTCGATTGGAGGTAAGGCAGGGTCCATATTTGCGCGCATGTTATTAAGGGAATCCTTTACCCATGCCGGTGCTTCAGAAAATACTGCCCCACGATGTTCCCAGTTTACAAGGTCTGTAGAGCGGCGCACAGGAAAATGTCCGTGCCCTTCATGGGCATTTCCATAGGAAGCATCTGTTTGGTACATATAAAAATAATCACCATCTTTTTCTACCGTGGGATCATGCACGTTGGCCAAGTTCCATTGTGAACGTTGTTCCCATGATGCTATATTTGTATAGTCATCTGGATAAGTTGGCCCTGCAAAAGAATCTGTAGGATCCGGGTCGGGGTCAGGGTCAGGGTCAGGGTCGGGATCTGGTTCTTGAACGGAATCATCGGTAAAATCGCTATCATCCTCTGAGCAACTTATGGAAACTGCTCCCATAGAAAACACCATCAGGAAAATCAGGAATTTCGAAATAAGCTTAGACTTTTTCATACACTTCATTTTAACTGTTTTCTGCACCAGGTACAAAACAAGCGGAACCGGAAACGGCAGATTTCTCTATTGCATCTCCATTTCCGCCTGATTATTACTTAAACCTGAAAAGGTTTATGTTTTATCTGAAAATTTTTATTCGGATTCTAGCACTACTACAGAAAAAGGAGGTAAAGTTACCTGTAGCTCTCCTTTTCTTAATTTGAAATCCTTAAACTGCTCCGGAGAAATTTTTTCTGTATTTTCAAAGGTATTGTGATCCTGTAGTTTCTCTGAAGTTAAAATAGTTGCGGTCATATTCTCCACATCCAGGGCTTCAAGATTAATCTTCACTTTGTTTTCTTTCTTAGCATCGATATTTACAAGGGAAATAGCAACTTTCCCATCTTTTTTTGATGCTGAAACAGAAATTGCCGGCAACGATTCTCCATTATAAGTATAGTCCGGAGATTCAAAATCTACAGGCAACAATTGCGAATCGTGATGTACAGTGTACATTTTCATCACGTGGTAAGTTGGGGTTAAAAGCATATTTTCCCCCTCAGTCAACGCTACCGCCTGAAGTACATTCACAGTCTGGGCCAAATTTGCCATTTTTACCCTCTCACTTTCATTGTTGAAAATATTTAATGTCGCACCTGCAATCATAGCGTCTCTCATAGTATTCTGCTGATAAAGGAAACCTGGGTTTGTACCTTCTTCAACTTCGTACCAACCACCCCATTCATCTACAATAAGATCTATCTCATTTTCAGGATCATATTTATCCATAATATCAGTATGCTTATCAATAAGTTCCTGCATCCACAAAGCAGTTTTCATTGTAGAAAAATATTCTTCTTCATTAAAATCTGTAGCAGATCCTTTCTTATCCCACTCTACAAAAGAGTACGAATGCAATGCAACTCCTTCAATTAAATGTTTAGGAATATCCCTCATCAAGACTTCTGTCCAGTGATAATCATCCTGATTTGCTCCGGAAGCGATCCTGTAGAGATTGTTTTCATTTTCCCAGCTGGTCATAAAAGTAGCATACTGGCGGTAAAGGTTGGCGTAAAATTCCGGAGTCATATTTCCTCCACAACCCCACATTTCGTTTCCAACACCCCAATATTTCACATTCCAGGGTTCTTCTCTTCCATTTTCCTTTCTAAGTTTAGCCATGGGGCTTCCTTCAGAATGGTTAACATATTGAATCCAATCTGTAAACTCTTCTACCGTTCCACTACCCAGGTTTGCTGCTAAGTAAGGTTCCGCTCCAAGTTTCTCACAAAGGTTAAGGAAATCGTGAGTTCCAAAGCTATTATTTTCAGTAACTCCTCCCCACCAGGCATTTACGAGGGTAGGACGATCTTCTTTTGGTCCAATTCCATCTTTCCAGTGGTAGGTGTCTGCAAAACAACCACCCGGCCATCTGAGGTTGGGGATTTGCAGCTCTCTAAGTGCTTTAATGAGGTCGTTTCGTACTCCATCAGTATTCGGAATAGGACTGTCTTCGCCTACATAGAGACCGTCGTAGATAGAGCGTCCCAAATGTTCAGCAAAGTGGCCATAAATATGTTTACTGATTACCGGAGTATCTTCTTTATTTTCTATGCTAACCGTTGTCTGGGCTTGTACAGTACCTGCAAAAAAGATGGCTGCCAGGCCGCCAAATATTCCTTTAAAAGTTTTGTTCATATTAATTTATTTAAAAAAGAAGAGGCTGCCTAAAAACTACAATTATCGACAAGCTGAAATTTCACCGCCTGCTCTATTAAGCACTTCCAGTCAGCCCTTTCTGAAAAATTTCTGTTAGTTAGCCGAATTTGGTTCAGCATTAGGATTTACATCTAACTCAGATTGTGGAATAGGAAGATATTCTTTACCTGGCCTCCAGGTCTCAAATTCACTATCCCGCTCTCTAAGTAATGCCAGCTTCTCATCGTCGTATAACCATCCCCATCTTACAATATCATGGAACCTTATACTTTCCATAGAAAGTTCCAGTGCACGTTCATGGGCTATTTGATCCCTCATTTCTTCCTGAGATAAATTAGGTTTTACTTCTTCCAAATCTGGCAAGTTAGCCCTGTTCCTAACCTGGTTAATATATTGATAAGCTTCCTGAGTTTGCCCCATTTCATTTAAAGCTTCAGCATACATGAGCAAAACATCTGAATATCTCATTAAGCGATAATTAATACCGGAAAGTTCCACACCCCCCTGGCTCTCTGTTTCAAATCCATATCCATCATGAGTATACTTGCGTGGATATATGGCATCTGGTGCATGTGGCCATTCCACACCGCCATACACTGTTGTAGAATTTGCTTCGGGTTCATAAGAAGCAATTGATACCAACAACCTTGGATCAACATTATCACTTCTAGTTTCCTCTTCGTTGTATTCATTGTAGATCCAACGTGTAGGTAAAAAATCTGAATATCCAAAACCATCCTGAGCATATGTATGCCCTACAGAAGAAACCTGCATCCAGGCGTTTTGAGGATCTCCCCCATAATTTTTAACGGTTCCACCAACCTGATCTGGTGTGGCAAATTGAACTTCAAAAAGGGATTCTGCATTGTTTTCGGTAAAGGGGCTAAAATTATCCGCATAATTATCCAATAATGAATAGTTATTAAGCTCCGGACCTTCAATTAATTTCCTAAACTCTGCTGCAGCTGAACTCCATTCTTCCATGTAAAGGTATGTTTTACCCAAAAACCCTGTTGCAGCACCTTTTGTAGCTCTACCAAGCTGTCCCCGATCCGGACCTGATACTGATGCATAATCTACAGGTAGCAACCCCTGAGCACTAGAAAAATCTGATACAATTTGCGACCACAATTCTTCTTCAGAAGCTGTAGGTTGATAGTAATCTTCCGCACCTTGGGCCGGAGTAAGAATTAAAGGAACCCTCTGATAATTAATGGCAAGATGGAAATAAGCCAGTCCCCTTAGAAAGTATGCCTGACCAAGTACACGGTCTTTAACATCTTGATCCATATCGATATCGGGTACATTTGCCAAAACCTGGTTGGTTCTAAAAACTTGTTGATAGTAAGTCTCCCACATCCAGGTAATAGGTCCTGAAGTTGGCAAAATGGTAAAATTAGAGACCTGTCCCAAATCTGGCCAGGGACTATCTGCCTTAAAATCATCAGCCCGACCATCTGTTAAAGCAGGTGTCATCCTCATGTAATAACCATCATTTAACAAGTTAGTATAAGCAGCATTTACACCTGCTATCGCCTGCTCTTCATTCGACCAGTATTCCACAGCTGTCATGCTGTTTGGATTGGTTAAATCCAGCTCGTCCTCACATCCTACAAGTACTAGCATGCCTAACGAAAACATTAAAAATTTTGTAATTTTCATATTATTTATTTTTTAAAATGATAAATCAACGCCTAACATAATTGTTCTGGGCCTGGGATAAGTTCCGTTATCAAACCCAGGTTCCAATACTCCAGAGTTAAAATCAGGGTTAAAACCTTTGTAGTATTGGAAAGTATACAAGTTCTGTACCGTTCCATAAACGCGCAAAGAATTTATAAAGTTACCAACAAGTTCTTCCGGCATGGTATACCCAAGGGAAACAGTATTAATCCTAAGGTAATCTCCTTTTTGTAGCCATCCTGGTCTGTTGGAATCCCTTGCATTGTTGTTAGGATCGTTTGCAATTACACGTGGAATGTTTGTATCGGTATTCTCAGGTGTCCATCTATCCAATATATCTTCATGCGCATTAATAAACCCTGTAGAAAGCATAAGAGAACGATACAATCTACTGTTTATATAGTATCCTGCTGCCCCTGAAGTAAATAAAGTAAAGTCAAAATTCTTATAATTTGCAGAGAAATTTAAACCGTAAGTAACACTTGGAAGGGCACTACCAAGAAATGTACGGTCGTCAGCATTAATTTGGCCGTCATCATTAAGATCCTGAAACCTTACGTCGCCAGGAGCCGTAGCTGCACTTTGAAACGCATGCTCTTCAACTTCTTGCTGGCTTTGAAAAATACCCTCGTAAACAAAGCCGAAATGTTCACCTACTTCTCTTCCCACCTGTGTTCTGGAACCTACTCCAGTGATAGGTTCGTTATTACCTCCAAGGGCCAGCACTTCATTATTAATAGTACTTGCGTTTGCAGATAAATCAAAATTAAAATCCTCATTACCATCATGGTGGTAAGTAACTTCTGCTTCAAAACCAGAATTTCGAATACTTCCGGCATTTACCAGCGGATTCACATTAACAGAACCTGTAGACCAGGGGATTGGCACCCCTACAAGAATGTCAACTGTTTCTCTCTCATAGTAATCAAGAACAAGATCCACTTTACGATTAAACAAGGTAGCATCCAGACCCACATCAAGAGAAGTCGTAGTTTCCCAAACAATATCTTCTGACACCACACTGGTTTGCAGTCCACCTAAAACTCTGTCTCCATTAAAATTGTAAGGAATGTTTCTGTTAATTACAGCCTGATAAAGATAATCGCCTATATTTTGATTTCCCAATTCACCATAACTAGCCCTTAGTTTCAAATTACTTACTAAGTCTTCCGAAACATTGAAGAAGTCTTCATTAATAATCCTCCATCCCAAAGCTAAAGAAGGAAAAGTTCCCCACCTGTTTTCAGATGCGAACCTGGAAGACCCATCCCTTCTTACTGTTGCTGTTAAAAGATACCTGTCGTCAAAGTTATAATTCACCCTTCCGAAATAAGATGCAAGAGAACTTTCAATCTCCTGTCCTCCTACTGTTTGATTAACTCCATTAGAAAGTACAGGATAATAAGGTTTTGGTAAGTCTTCAGAATGTGCAGTCCTTATAATTGTAGTATTCTTCTGAAAAGTTTGTCCAATCACAAAATCAAGGGTGTGCTGATCAAAATTTGTATTATAATTTAATGTATTCTCAACAAGACCTACTGTATAAATCGTTGAATTATCATCTAAAAGCGACCTTCCCGATCCAAAGAAATACCCCATTTCAAATTCCGGTACAAAAGAGAAACTTCTCACATGCGTTTTATCATAACTGGTATTCAATTTATAAGTTAGTTGATGATCCTCTGAATCAAGGATTTTAAACTCCGGGTTCACTATCGCAAAAATTCTGTCCACCTCTACATTATTAGTAAAGAGGTTATTAATACCAGGCACGTTCAAAACAATTTCCTGGTGAATTTCTGAAGAAGTTCCTGCATAACCACCTTCATTAGTGGGATCATAAACACCTAAGGTAGGGATTGCATTTACAAGGTCATTTATCAGTGGAGGACGTCCCCCGGTTAAAACATCTCCTCGAAAAGTTAGAGAATTCTCAAAACTGTGAGTATAATATAAAGAAGGTGAAATTTTAAACCTACCTTTCTCCATTACGGTGTTAATTCTTCCGGAATATCTTTCATAATCAGGACCATTACCCACAAAAACCCCTTCATTACTAAAGTAGTCCATAGTAGCATTGTAAGTGATGTTCTCACCACCCCCGGAGAATCCGAAATTATGGTTTTGTCGGCTTCCACTTTTGAGCCCAACATCTTGCCAGTCCGTATTAATATCACTTATAAATAAATCAGATTCGGGATCATTTCCGGGAATTAAAGGTTGACCCGCATTTATTCTCTTTTCATTTGAGATCATTTGATAGTCCTCTCTGCCTAAAACAGGGATCCTTTGTGCCACCTCGTCAATCCCGTAATATCCACTATACTGGATTTGTAAAGGAGTGTTTTTTGTTCCTTGCTTAGTAGTGATAATTACCACACCATTAGCCGCCCTGGAACCGTAAATAGCACCTGCAGAAGCATCCTTAAGAACCTGAATAGTCTCAATGTCATTAGGGTTAAAATCTCTAATCGAAGTTCCTACCGGCACACCATCAACGATATAAAGTGGCTGGCTATCACCAAAGGTGGACACTCCTCTAATTCGCACATTAGCACCAGCTCCAGGCTGACCATCAGCTGTTACAGTAACCCCTGCAGACCTACCCTGCAAAAGCTGTGAAACATCACTGTTGGATACCTTTTGGACTTCATCAGCATCAATAGCACTTACAGATCCTGTAAGGTCTGATTTACGTTGGGTACCATAGCCTACAACAACGACATCATCCAGAGACTCCAGGTCATCACCCAAAGCTACGTCTAATTGTGTTTGCCCGTCTACAGCAATTTCCCGGGTTTCAAACCCCAGGTAAGAAAAAACCAGCGTTGCCTGGGACGGAACGTCAATAGTGTAGTTTCCGTCCATTCCTGTAACAACACCATTAGAAGTTCCCTTCTCAATCACATTTACCCCAGGCAAGGGAATTCCATCACTCTGGGAAGTGATCGTACCGGTTACAGTTGTATTTTGTGCATATCCCGAAAAACCAAAGAGGATAATAAGCATCAAAACCGTGCGAAAACCTTTTCGCCCTGACCGGTCTTTTGTAAAAATTTGTTGCATTTTAGTCATAGTTTAAAAGTTGAATTAATAAGTGTGGAATTTACATTTCCAAATATAATTAAACTTAATCCAAAAAAACAAATTAAAATTTACATTTTTTTAACTTCTGTAATTCTTCAATTATCACATTCGCAATGAAGATTTAGATTCTTCAATAATTTCTTCCATTATTTTTACATTAAGAATTAAATAGCAATCTTTGTCTTTTTCCAGTAAATAACTCATCAAAATGATCCATAGATACAACTCTGAAGACAAAGCCTTACTCGCAGTAGATTGTATAATATTCGGTTTTGATAAAGAAGAATTAAAAATCCTTCTTATTAAACGGGATTTTGAACCGCAAAAAGGAAGGTGGTCTCTAATGGGCGGTTTCTTAAAAAGAAGTGAAGACCTGGATCAGGCTGCCAATAGAATTTTACATCATTTGACGGGAATTAACAATGTCTATATGGAACAGTTATACAGTTTCAGTAAAGTAGATCGTGATCCTGTAGAAAGAACAGTATCTGTCGCTTATTATGCTTTGATTAATATCGAAGAGCACAATGAAGAATTAACTCAACAATACTCGGCGCAATGGTTCAATATTTCTGAAGCACCAGAACTTATATTTGACCACCGTCGAATGGTTCAAAGGGCAATTAGTAGATTAAGATACCGCACTTCTACAATGCCCATTGGTTTTGAACTTCTTCCGCAAAAATTTACAATGCGCCAGCTTCAAAAAATGTATGAAGCAATTTTAGGCGAAAAACTGGACAAAAGGAATTTTATTAATAAGATTAATGCTCTGGACATTCTTCATAAAACAGATGAGAAGGACATGGAATCTTCTAAAAAAGGATCTTTTTTATATATGTTCGACGAACAAAAATATAAACGAAAGGCCGCTGATGGATTTTCTTTTAAACTTTAATATGTCAAACCTTTAAAAAAAATAACCCGCTTCTCAGCGGGTTACTAAATACAAATTGATAATTGAATTAGCCTAAACTCATTACTTTACTAAAAGTATTAGTTTTTGTTTTGATGGTAATCCTATACTTTCCAGCAGGAACTTTAGAAAAATCAAATGTTTTAGCAATAATAGAATCCTTATAACTCATCGACAACATGGGCTCGCCGGAAGAATCATGTATTATTACTTCTGTAAGATTTTCTTCAGGATTAGGTAAAGAAAACCTTACCATTCTGCTATCTACCTTAAATGCTGGTTTGAAAATAACATCTAAATTCTTTTTTTCAATTGTCAGGCATTCTTTGGATTTGGTGATTTTTTTAGAGAAAATATGAAACTCATCTTCAAAATGAAGGAAGTAAATTCCTTCCGGCACCTCTTCCAGGTTTAAAGCCTTTATATAAGACCTTCCATCCATCAATCCATCCTTAAAAAGAATGACTCCGTCCCTGTCCTGTAGGGTAAGGGTTGCTCCTTTAACTGAATTTCCCACTTCCACAACTATAGATTTCTCATCTACCTTCACAGCTAAGCCTTCAGCTGCGGAAACTTGTAAACTCACACACAATAAAAGAGTTACTACTGATAATCTAATTACATTTTTCATAATTCATAATTTTAAAGGTTAATAATGTTAATTCATTGAAAATAACATATTCAAATGTACTGCGAATTATAGCTCCATAATTGTTGTAGATAGGCCAAAATATGTTCTATTTTATCGTTAATAATTATTTAATATTCATCATATGTTCAAATACCATATTTTATCACTAATTTAGTAGAGAGCATTACATTCAAATTGAATTACATTATATTCATAAAAAATGGCTTTTATGTCAAAATTATTTAAACCGGTGTACGAGAAAATAGAACCTGCCTTTGGTAGTTCCATTTCTTATAGAACCTATAATAAAGACCATCAAAACAAAAACAATAGTTTTTGGCACTATCATCCCGAAATTGAATTGGTCTACGTCAACGGAGGAACGGGAAAAAGGCAAATTGGAAGTCATATTTCTTATTACAGAAATGGAGACCTCCTGCTTATAGGGTCTAATCTTCCACACTGTGGGTTCACCGACAGCCTTACAGCACACGAAGCAGAAACTGTAATCCAGATAAAGCCAGATTTTCTGGGAGAAGTTTTCTTCAATATTCCAGAAATGAAAGGGATTAAAACACTATTGGAACATTCACAAAAGGGTATCATTTTTCACGGTGAAAATAAAAGGGGGATCGGAAAAAAAATTGAATCACTCAAAGATCTAAATGCCTTCGACCGACTTATGGGACTCCTGGAGGTATTCAAATTGTTGGAGGAAGCAAGAAATTATACGATCCTTAATGCTCATGGCTTCATTTTAGAAACAGAACTACAGGATAATAACCGGATAAATATTGTTTTCAATTTTGTGAAGGAAGAATATAAGCGCTCTATAAGTCTTAATGAAATTGCAGAAAAGGTAAGCATGACTGTTCCGGGCTTCTGCAGGTACTTTAAGAAAATTACTGGAAAAACTTTTACTCAGTTTGCAAATGAATACCGCTTGGCACATGCGGCCAAACTTTTACATGAAAAGCAAATAAGTATTACAGATGTATGTTTTGAATGTGGTTTCAACAACTTTAGTCATTTCAATAAACAGTTTAAAAAATTCACTGGTAAATCCCCTTCGGCATATAGAAACGAATTAAAATATACTGTTTCCTAAAAAAGGAAAATATTTAAAAAAAAAACCTGTTTCAGATAAAACAGCTTCTTCTAGAATATCATTATGTCCCGTCCTGAAATAGCGATACACTAAAATCGTAGTGTAATGAAAACTTCAGAAAACAGAAGGTATTCAAAATGTACCCAGAAAGATTATTTACTTTCTTTTAAACTTCAAGTTGTTCAGGAAATTAGATTTGGAGAGCTTGGAAGAACTGAAGCCTGTCATAACTATGATACAGGCTAAATCTACAGTGAGGGAGTGGCTCAGGAAATATGGTAACTTTGATTGGAAAAACCAATCAAAAATTACCGTGACAAGAACACCTGAACAGGAAATTCTTAAACTGGAAGCAAAAGTTAAGCTGCTAGAAAAGCAGAAGGCTAGAGCTGAGCACCTTGCCGAGCGCGCTGAAAAGAAAGTAATCATCTTCGATATGCCTGTGGATATGGCCGAAAAGGAATATGATATCCAAATCAGAAAAAATTACGTACCCGAGTTGTCAAATGTTTCAAAGAAACCTAAAAAGAGACGATAATCTCTTCTTGTGAATTAGTCGGGGTAAATAGACAGGTATATCACAGATCTATAAAATTTAAAAAAGATAGACAGCTAATAGCCAACCAGGTTATCGTTCTAGCGCGCTCTAAAAGGATTCTGATGCCCAGGCCGGGCATGAGAAAACTATACCCTAAGCTCAGGGCTGAACTCAGCAAAATCAATGTGGGAAGAGATAAATTATTTCGAATACTAAAGGCAAACAAGATGCTTATTATTCCTAAAAAGAGGTACCATACAACAACTGACTCACATCATAGATCCAGAAAGCATAAAAACATGGTAAATCAAATTAAATTCGAGCGGCCGGAACAAGTGTGGGTAAGTGATCTAACTTATATAGGCGACAGGAAAAATCCATTCTATCTCGCTGATCACCGATGCCTACTCCAAGAAAATAACAGGGCATGATGTCTCCAGCAATTTAGGAGTAAATGGTTCAGTACGGGCACTCGAAATGGCCTTAAAAAAGAAGCTACAAGGTTCAACCTTTGGTACACCATTCGGACAGAGGCTTACAGTATTATTCAAATGAATATCAGGGAATCTTAAATGATCATGCTATAAGCACAAGTATGACAGAAAAATAAGACCCATATGAAAACGCTATTGCTGAGCGGGTAAACGGGATATTGAAACAAGAATTTCAAATAGCTGCTTATACTACAGAACTGGCAACAAAAAAAGTTGAAGGTCAGAGATGCTATCAATCTGTACAACTCGTTAAGACCTCACCAAATAAAATGCACAAGCAAAGTGAATTGAAAAGAAAACAGTATAAATCGAAAAAGCTGAACAAGGAAACCAATGTTCAGCTTTAATTAATAAATTTAATCCTTTAAAAATCCGTATCGGTTATTCAGGACTAGACAAGGAAATATCTTATTGGCTTAAGTTTTCAAGAAGAGTATCCATTTCTTCAACTTTTTCCTCATTCCCTAATTGAGTATAGATGTTTTTGGCTGTTCTAATAGCTTCAACATTAGAAGCATCCTTCACAATAATAGCTTCAAGATATGGAACGGCCTCTTTATAAACATCGTTACGTTCTTCCTGTAACTCTTCATATCGTTTATTATCGTCCTGGCCCATCCCTAGATTGTTCATTTCTTCAATGATTTCTCTCTCTTTGCTTAATATAAGGGCAACCATATTTAATTTAGCCTCTGTCATATCAGGATCCAATTCGATAGCCTTCTCATAATAGCTCATCGCTTTTTCCTGATTGCCAAGATCAGCACTGTTTACGCCAAGGTTATAATATAAAGAAGCATTATCCGGAGCTAACTCAATAACTTCTTCCATTATTTCGTTATACTTCTCTTTATTACCCATGTTATAATACATGTTAGCCTCTGCCTGCATTAGTTCAATGTCATTAGGATTTTCACGTTTTGCATCTTCCATTGCTGCAATTGCTTCATCGTATTTCTCCTCACTGATATAGATCCTGGCGATAAGGCTGGCAATATCACCTTTTTTAGAAGGAATCTGTCTCTCTGACGGATCTGAATAATTTCCTGTTTTTATCATAAGATCCATCTGTTCCTTACTGGCCATCATTTCTTCTTCACCTGTCTCAGTATTAACAGCAATATATTCTACTCCTGAACCGTCATATCCTTCTTCTTTTAAAATGTTCAGATATTCTAAGCCCATGTCATAATCGCCTGCCTGTACTGCATTATTTGCAGCATAATATAAATGAATAGTATCTCTTTTTCCACTTAATTGGTAACTGGTGTGTAATTTTTCAGCAGCTTTGGTAAATTCCTGAGAGTTCTGATCATTAATAGCTCCCTGAACAAGGCTATTCCTCACAGCAACTAAACCGTCCTGAGCCTCTTCAACTCCCATATCTGCCGCTTTTTGAAAAGCCTGTGCTGCAGTATTTAAATCTTCAAGAGAAACATTTTCTCCGGAACCTAGATAAGCCTGACCTTTATATAGATAAAATCTTTCTGTCCATTTATCGTTAGCCTCAGAAAGCATAGGTTCTGCCTGGCTTATCGCTTGTTGTGCCTGGGAATAATTGCCATCTTCGACAGCATCTCCCGCGTCTCTTATTTCACTTTTTTGTGCGAAGGCTGTCAGAGATAAAATTGACAAACCTAAAGTCAAGATATTAGTCTTCATTGTTTTTGGTTTAATGATTTTTATTTATTCTTCACTATCGTCAGCAATAGTTGTGCCATTGCTTTCTGGATTAGTAGGTTCAGGCGTTTCAGCATCTGCCATCGCATCTAAATCATCCTCATCATGAAGAACTTTAGCTACCGCTGCAATAGAATCTTTACCTTTCAGATTTATAAGCCGGACTCCCTGGGTAGCACGTCCCATAACTCTAAGATCTGCCACACCCAACCTTATTGCAATACCAGATTTGTTAATAATCATTAGATCATCCTCGTCTGATACATTTTTAATAGCAACCAGACCTCCTGTTTTTTCAGTTACAGAAATAGTTTTAACACCTTTTCCTCCCCTGTTCGTGATCCGGTAATCCTCAAGACTGGAGCGTTTTCCATAACCATTTTCTGAAACTACCAGAATATTGGATTCCATATCGTTAACAGAAATCATTCCCACTACTTCATCTTGCTCATCAGCCAATGTAATACCTCTAACTCCGGAAGCATTTCTTCCCATTGGACGAGTTTTTCCTTCTTCAAAACGGATGGCTTTACCACTTCTTACAGCGAGCATTACCTGGCTTTCACCATTAGTTAACCTTGCTTCCAGAAGTTCGTCATCCTCTTTAATAGAAATGGCATTTATACCATTAACACGCGGCCGTGAGTATTGCTCCAGGGAAGTTTTTTTCACCTGCCCTTTCTTGGTAGCCATAATGACGTAATGCTTGTTCACATAATCCTCATCTTTAAGATCCTGTGTACATATAAAGGCTTTTACTTTATCATCTGGTTCAATATTGATAAGATTTTGAATGGCCCTTCCCTTAGAAGCTTTACTTCCTTCAGGAATTTCGTAAACCCTCATCCAGAAGCATTTCCCTTTTTGAGTAAAGAAAAGCATGTATTGATGATTTGTTCCGGAAAAAAGGTACTCCAGAAAATCTTCATTTCGGGTGGTAGAACCTTTTTGCCCTACTCCTCCTCTGTTTTGGGTTTTATACTCTGTAAGGGATGTCCTCTTTATGTATCCTGCATGAGAAATAGTAATCACTACCTGTTCATCAGGTATCATATCCTCAATACTTAGATCACCTCCTGCATATTCTATTGTTGAACGACGCTCATCACCATACTTCTCTTTTACTTCAAGAAGCTCATCTTTGATTACCTGCATTCTTCTTTCCTTTCTTGCAAGAATGTCCTTAAGATCTTCAATCGTCTTTAATATTTCATCATACTCTGCACGAAGCTTATCCTGTTCAAGACCTGTAAGTTGTCTCAAACGCATTTCTACAATAGCACGTGCCTGAATTTCAGTTAATTCAAAACGTGTCATTAATTTCTCCCTTGCTTCTTCAGCATTACCCGAAGATCTTATAAGAGCAATTACTTCATCTATATTGTCTGAAGCAATAATTAAACCTTCGAGTATATGTGCTCTGTCTTCTGCTTTCTTAAGTTCATACTCTGTTCGTCGGACCACAACTACGTGACGGTGTTCCACAAAGTGGTATATAATGTCCTTTAGGTTCAGCATTTCAGGACGTCCATTTACAAGTGCAATATTATTTACACTAAAAGAAGACTGCAGCGCAGTATGCTTAAACAATGTATTAAGGACAATATTTGGAATAGCGTCCCTCTTAAGTTGGTAAACAATACGCATTCCGTTTCTGTCAGATTCATCCCTGATCAGGCTTATACCTTCAATTTTTTTATCGTTAATAAGGTCAGCAGTTTTTTTAATCATATCTGCTTTATTGACCTGGTAAGGAATTTCCGTCACAATAATGCTCTCCCTTCCATTTACCTCTTCCAAAGTAGATTTGGCCCGTACAACTACCCGGCCACGACCTGTCTTAAAAGCTTCTCTTACACCATCATAACCGTAGATTATACCACCGGTAGGAAAATCAGGAGCCTTGATATGCTCAATTAACTCATCTATTTCTATATCGTGATTCTCAATATATGCAATGGTACCATCTATAACCTCTGCAAGGTTATGAGGGGCCATATTAGTAGCCATACCAACAGCAATACCACTGGCCCCATTAACCAGAAGGTTTGGGATTCTTGTAGGTAAAACTACAGGTTCATTAAGAGAATCATCAAAGTTTAGCTGGGTATCAACTGTTTCTTTATCGATATCTGCCAGCATATCCTCACTTATCTTGCGCATCCTGGCTTCGGTATATCTCATTGCTGCAGGACTATCACCATCTACAGACCCAAAGTTACCCTGGCCGTCTACAAGCATATAGCGCATGCTCCATTCCTGGGCCATCCTTACCATAGTATCGTAAACGGAAGAATCACCGTGTGGATGGTATTTACCTAGAACTTCCCCAACTATCCTCGCCGATTTTTTATATGCCCTGTTGGAGAGAACTCCCAGTTCATACATCCCAAACAGAACCCTTCGGTGTACTGGCTTTAAACCATCACGTACATCCGGAAGAGCACGTGACACAATGACCGACATCGAATAATCGATGTATGCCGATTTCATTTCATCTTCAATGTTGATAGGAATTAATTGTTCTCCTTCAGCCATATTAAAAAAGTTTATTTTATTTCAAAATTCTAACAGGGCAATTTACGCATTTTCCTCATGTTTTATGCCGCATTAGCCGCTTGTTTACGTATTTTTTATTAACAAATTTTTAGTGCACTTTCGTTAATAAGTTCATTATTTTGGATTTTGATTAATGGAAGTAATTTCGTCAATTAGCTTACGACTGATCTTAGGTACAGTTTTTGAATTCTAATGATTAGTAATTAATGAGAGAAAGGAAAACAACATGGATGATAATTTTTCACCAAGAGTAAAAGATGTAATTTCTTACAGCAAGGAAGAAGCATTACGACTCGGCCACGATTTTATAGGGACAGAACATCTAATGCTTGGTTTGCTGCGTGACGGTGATGGTAAAGCAATAGATATATTAAATGCACTTGATGTAGATCTTAGTCATTTAAGAAGAAAAGTAGAAATATTAAGTCCTGCCAATCCTGGTTCAGGATCAATTTCTAACGAAAAGAAAAATCTGCACTTAACAAGACAGGCAGAGCGTGCGTTAAAGACTACCTTCTTAGAAGCAAAGCTTTTTCAAAGTACGTCTATAAACACTGCACACCTGTTATTATGTATTTTAAGGAATGAAAATGATCCTACCACGAAGCTTCTAAACAGGCTTAAGATCGATTATGACGGAGTTAAGGATCAGTTTAAATACATGATTGCCAATGATGATGAGGATTTTTCTGATATTCCTTCTGCAGAATCCTTTTCTGATGAAGGTGATACAGACGATGCTACCAAGGACAATCCATTTAGTGGCGGAGGTGGTAGCGGACCTGGCAAAACTTCAAAGAAATCTAAAACCCCGGTACTAGATAACTTTGGCCGTGATTTAACCGCAATGGCTGAGGCTGACAAGCTTGATCCTGTAGTAGGAAGAGAGAAAGAGATTGAACGGGTCTCACAAATTTTAAGCAGACGTAAAAAAAATAATCCGCTTCTTATAGGAGAACCAGGTGTTGGTAAATCTGCCATAGCTGAAGGGTTGGCATTAAGAATTGTAAAAAGAAAAGTATCCCGTATTCTTTTCGATAAACGTGTGGTAACTCTAGATCTTGCAAGTCTTGTTGCGGGTACCAAGTATCGTGGGCAATTTGAGGAGCGAATGAAAGCTGTAATGAATGAGCTGGAAAAGAACGAGGATATTATTCTTTTTATAGACGAGATTCATACAATCGTTGGAGCTGGCGGCGCTACAGGTAGCCTTGATGCGAGTAATATGTTTAAACCGGCTCTTGCAAGAGGGGAAATTCAATGTATTGGAGCTACCACCCTTGATGAGTACAGACAATATATCGAAAAGGATGGAGCCCTCGAGAGAAGATTTCAGAAAGTAATTGTTGAGCCTACTACTGTAGAAGAAACAATAGAAATCCTTAACAATATTAAAAACAAATACGAAGAGCACCATAACGTGGTTTACACAGATGAGGCGATAGAAGCCTGTGTGAAACTTACAAACAGGTACATGACAGATCGTTTCCTTCCTGACAAGGCTATTGATGCTTTAGATGAAGCAGGTTCGAGAGTTCATATTATTAATATAGATGTTCCTAAGCAAATTCTTGATTTAGAACGAAGGCTTGAAGAAGTAAGGGAGAATAAAAATTCTGTCGTTAAAAAACAGAAATATGAGGAGGCTGCCAAACTTCGGGATGACGAGAAAAATCTGGAAAAAGAACTAAGCCTGGCTCAGGAAAAATGGGAAGAAGAGTCGAAGAAGCACAAAGAAACTGTTAGCGAAGATAGTGTTGCTGACGTGGTTTCAATGATGACTGGCGTTCCTGTAAATAGAATTGCGCAGACAGAAAGTAATAAACTTGTTGAACTGCCTAATAAAATTAAAGGCAAGGTTATAGGACAGGATGATGCTGTATCTAAAGTTGTAAAAGCAATTCAAAGAAACAGAGCTGGTCTTAAAGACCCTAATAAACCAATTGGCTCCTTCATTTTTCTTGGCCAGACAGGAGTTGGTAAAACACAATTGGCAAAGGTACTTGCCCGGGAATTGTTTGACAATGAAGACACTCTTATCAGGATTGATATG
This sequence comes from Autumnicola lenta, assembly GCF_031846515.1. Taxonomy (NCBI): domain Bacteria; kingdom Pseudomonadati; phylum Bacteroidota; class Flavobacteriia; order Flavobacteriales; family Flavobacteriaceae; genus Autumnicola; species Autumnicola lenta. Next base: position 41,137 of record NZ_JAVRHO010000009.1, on the reverse strand, counting down.
AGTGAATATATGGAGAAGTTTGCTGTATCAAGATTAATTGGAGCACCTCCCGGATATGTGGGATACGAAGAAGGTGGACAACTTACTGAAAAAGTGAGACGTAAGCCTTATGCGGTAATCCTTCTTGACGAGGTGGAAAAAGCACACCCTGATGTATTTAATATGTTGCTTCAGGTTCTTGATGACGGATACTTAACCGATAGTTTAGGCCGAAAAATTGATTTTAGGAATACTATCATTATAATGACCTCCAATATTGGAGCACGAAAACTGAAGGATTTTGGACAGGGTGTTGGTTTCGGAACTGCCGCAATGAAATCTCAGGTAGATCAGAACACCAGAGGAGTTATTGAAGGTGCGCTGAAAAAAGCTTTTGCTCCGGAATTCCTGAACCGTATTGATGATGTTGTAATTTTCAACTCTTTAGAAAGGGAAGATATTCATAAAATTATTGATATTGAGCTGGCCAAATTGTATGGTCGTATTGGAAGTCTTGGTTATACCTTAAAATTAACAGACAAAGCAAAAGATTTTATTGCTGAAAAAGGATTTGATAAACAATATGGTGCAAGACCTTTAAACAGGGCAATTCAGAAATACATTGAAGATGCTCTTGCTGAAGAAATTATTACGGCTCATGTAAACGAAGGAGATATTATAATGATGGATCTTGATGAAGAGAAAAATGAGCTAACGATAGACGTCGATAACACCGTAAAGGAGACTAAATCCTAATCTTAAACTTAGTTGATATTAAAAAGCCGCTTGTCAAAAAAGACAAGCGGCTTTTCTTATTTGTAGGACCAGGAAATGAGTTAATCAGCACGAGCACCATTTTCTTTTTCAGACAATAGATCAGAAAAAGCGAGCCCCATGTTTTGAGCAATATCACCAGAAATCATTCCTTCATAACCCAATTTCTCTGCGGAAATATCACCCGATTTTCCGTGAAGATAAACACCGAGTACGGCAGCTACAAGAGGTTCATATTTTTGCGAGATAAGACCGGCGATAACACCAGATAATACATCCCCGCTTCCCGCAGTAGCCATCCCTGGATTACCTGTATTATTAATATAAATATTCTCTTGCTCAAATATAAAAGTATGTGCCCCTTTTAAAACTACTATAACTTTGCGCTTTTTAATAAATTCCTGAACCTTTCTGATTTTATCAAAATCATCTGTCCACTCTCCTATTAATCTTTGCAGTTCTTTAGGATGCGGCGTTAAAACCGTATTTTCAGGTAAATGCTGCAGTAACTCATTATATTCAGATAGGATATTTAAGCCGTCGGCATCTATTACCATTGGTTTTTTCGTTTCCTTCAGTAATTCTTTAAACGTCTCTACAGTACTTTTATCACGCCCCACCCCCATTCCAAAGCATATCACATCTGCATCAAGATCTGTTTTTATATCAGTAAGCATTTCATAATTAGCGTCTGTTAATACCATTGCTTCGGGAAGAGCTGTCTGCACGATTTCATATCCGCATTTGGGAATAAAGACGGTAGAAAGACCGGCGCCGGTACGTAAAGAAGCTGTTGTAGCGAGAACAATACTACCGATTTTCCCATAGCTCCCGCCTGCCACCAATACATGGCCATAATTACCTTTATGGGAATTTTTATTCCTGGGATTATAAAGATTTTGCGCTTCCTGGCGGCCGATCAACTGAGCCGAAGGAGTTATTTTTGAAAGGAAGTCTCTGTCAAGTCCTATTTCCAGCACCTGCATATCTCCGACAAATTCCATTGTCTCAGGTAGAAAGAAAACCAGTTTTGGGGTTTGAAACGTAAGGGTAAAATTTGCCATTATTACGGCATCTCCTTCTTCGGGAATTTTATCAGAAAAAAGTCCGGAGGGCATATCAATAGCCAAAATGAAAGCTGAAGAAGCATTAAGAAAATTGACCATTTTCGCGACCCATCCTTCTAATGGCCGGTTAAGCCCAATGCCGAATATGGCATCAATAACAAAGTCTCCCCTGTTAATTTCAGGAAAATCGTCTTCTCCTTTTAAAAGTTCAGGCCAGTTATGCGAGAGATTCTTTATTTTATCATAATTAGAGAGAAAATCCGGAGATCTATTATCAGAATAGTTAACAATAAAGACTTTTACATTATAAGAATGCTCCATGAGCAACCTGGCGATTACAAGACCATCTCCGCCATTGTTACCGATGCCGCAAAAAATCTTAACCGGCAGATCTGCACCCTGAAGCCGTTTGTGGATTTCGTTAAAAACCTGTGTAGCGGCTCTTTCCATAAGATCTTCCGATGAAATATTCTGATTCTTGATGGTGATTTCGTCAGCTTCTTTAATTTGAGAGGCAGTAAGTATTTTCATAAATAGTTCAATTAAGTGGAGGTCGAAATTTGGCAATTATCGCCCTATAGCTAAAAATTAGTCTCTTTTTCAGTTTAAACTGATCTTTTTGGTTGTTATAATATATATAAAGCTAATGTATTTCTTACGCTCTTCATAAAAACACCTAATTAATATTGTATTCAAGGTGAAATCAATAAATTTGCGCAAAATTTCAGAATAAATGAAAGACGTTGCATTAATTGAGAGACATAAATCGCTTGACGCGAAAATTGTTCCTTTTGCCGGCTATAATATGCCTGTTTCCTATGAAGGTGTAAATATTGAACATCAAAATGTAAGGGAAAAACTTGGTGTCTTTGATGTGTCTCATATGGGCGAGTTCCTGATTTCAGGAGAAAATGCGTTGGAGCTTATTCAAAAAGTTACTTCTAACGATGCTTCTAAACTTGTAGATGGAAAAGCGCAATACACTTGTATGCCAAATGAAAATGGCGGTATTGTTGACGATCTTATTATCTACAGAATGAATTCCGAAAAATATTTACTGGTGGTAAATGCTTCTAATATTGAAAAGGATTGGAACTGGATCTCAGAGCACAATACCATGGATGCTACGATGAAAGATATTTCTGATGGTATGTCCCTGCTCGCTATTCAGGGTCCAAAAGCTGCGGAAGCGATGCAACCTTTAACTGAAGTTGATCTTAGCAATATGAAGTTTTACACTTTTCAGCTGGCTGATTTTGCCGGAGTTGAAAAAGTAATAATTTCGGCCACAGGGTATACTGGTAGTGGTGGTTTTGAGATTTACATCAAAAATGAAGATGTAGAGCGTGTCTGGGACCGGATAATGGAAGCCGGAGCAGATTACGGAATAAAGCCAATAGGCCTGGCAGCCCGTGATACTTTAAGACTGGAAATGGGATACTGCCTCTACGGAAATGATATTGACGAGACGACCTCTCCTATTGAAGCAGGACTTGGATGGATAACAAAATTCAGCAAAGATTTTGTCAATTCTGAAGCACTTAAGAACGAAAAAGAAGAAGGGCCAAAGAGAAAACTTATTGCTTTTGAACTGGATGAGCGTGGTATCCCACGGCAGGGATATGATATTGTAGATAATAATGGCACTGTTATTGGCGAAGTCACTTCGGGCACTATGTCACCATCTTTAGAGAAAGGAATTGGTTTAGGATACATACCTGCTGAAGTTGCTGAGATTGGAGCTAAACTCCACATCAGGATTCGCAAAAAAGAAGTTCCTGCCACTCAGGTGAAATTGCCCTTTTATAAAGGATAATTTTTTTGGAAAAAATCTTAATATTAGGAGCTAGTGGTTTTATCGGGAATTCCCTGTATAAGGAGTTACGCTCCTTTTTCGATACTTACGGAACATTTCATTCAGAAAGTAGCACGTTAAGCAAAAACAAGCAGTTTTTTCAGTATGACCTGGAAACAGAAAATGTTTCTATTTTACTGGAGAATCTGCAACCTACAATAATAATTTCGGCGGTTCGTGGAAATTTTGACGCACAGATTGCTGCTCATTTTTACATGATGGAATATGTGATGCGAAGTGATTGCAAACTCATATTTCTTTCTTCAGCAAATGTATTTGATGCATTCACCAATTATCCATCTTACGAATATGATAAAACATTATCGCAGAGCATTTATGGCCGGTTTAAAATAAAAATTGAGAATGCACTACTCCGTTTGCCAAACGAAAAATACAATATCCTGCGATTACCGATGGTTTTTGGATATAATTCCCCCAGAGTTAGAGAAATTAAAACACTTATTGATCTTGGCGAGGCAATAGAAGTCTTTCCAAATGTGGTAGTAAACGTAACCGAAATAAGAAAGGTTACCCAACAAATCCATTACATCATCAATAGAAAAAGGGAAGGCGTTTTTCACTTGGGCACCACAGACCTTGTCCATCAACGCGATTTTATAAAAGATTTATGTGAGTTACTAGGCATGGAAAACCCTCTTTTCAAGAATGTTTACGACTCCAACTTCGACCGTTTTCTTGCCGTGCTTCCCAAGGATAATTTACTGCCGGGAAATCTTCAGATTTCAGTACAGGACGTATTACAGGGCTGTAAAGAACTGTAGCTGAAATTTTTTTCTAAACTGATTTTTATTTCCTTTAATATTTTCAGTTTAGTTCCTTACCTTAAACTTACTCTAAAATAACTAATCATGGAAAAATTAAGTGAAGATCAAATCGATAAAAAACTGGCAAAACTTGATGGCTGGAAGTATTCTAAAAATGCCATTCACACCTCTTTTCAGTTCGAAAATTTTAAAGATGCTTTTACCGTTATGACGCGGATTGCTTTTGAAGCTGAAGCGCAACAGCACCACCCAAATTGGGGAAATGTCTACAATGAACTTGAAATTTCCCTTTCCACACATGATGCTGATGGTGTAACCGAAAAAGATTTTAAACTTGCACAGGCAATTGAAGAAATAATTGAAGCAGGCTAAAACCAAGTAAAATAAAATCGTAAAGGAAGCTTCTGATTTTTAAAACCGATTAGAAGCTTTTTTATATTTTTGCCCGGACTTTATTTTTATACCATGGGAAGAGCATTTGAATTTAGAAAAGCAAGAAAAATGAAACGTTGGTCAGCAATGGCCAAAGCATTTACCCGTATAGGGAAAGATATCGTGATGGCAGTTAAGGAAGGCGGGCCAGATCCCGATACTAACTCCAAACTAAGGGCGGTTATCCAGAACGCTAAAAGTGTAAACATGCCCAAGGACAATATCGAGCGTGCGATAAAACGTGCTTCAGATAAAAGCCAGGGAGATTATAAAATTGTGCTTTTTGAAGGCTATGCACCGCACGGCATTGCAATTCTAGTGGAAACTGCCACAGATAATAACAATAGAACGGTTGCCAATGTGCGATCTCACTTTAACAAATGCGACGGAAATTTAGGAACTTCCGGCTCTGTGGAATTCATGTTTGATCATACCTGTAACTTCAGAATTAACGCTGAAGGTCTTGATGCAGAAGAAATGGAGCTTGAACTAATAGATTTTGGCGCAGAAGAAGTTTTTGAAGACGAGGATGGTATTCATATTTATGCGCCATTTGAATATTTTGGGAGTATCCAGAAGGAACTGGAAAACAGGAATATTGAGATAATTTCTTCAGGATTTGAAAGGATTCCGCAGGTAACGAAAGAATTACCTCCGGAACAGGCCGAAGATGTCGAAAAGTTACTGGAAAGACTTGAGGAAGATGATGATGTGCAAAACGTATATCACACGATGGAAGAATCAGAATCTTAAGAGCCAAATTCATTTATAAAAAATCAGAAAATCAGAATTTTAACCCAGAGCACTGGATTAAAATTCTGATTTTTTTATGCATCTTTTTCAGAAATAGACAAAGGTCGAAAACTGTCAAATTACGAGTACCCCTTGATGGAATGCTTCTTTTAAACTGAAGTTATTCCCGATGTGCTTTATTAGGCTCTCCTTTTCTGCGTTTTCTCTCTTCCATTAGCAACGACAATTCCCTACCGGTTTGTCCTTTTACAGACGTGTTTTCCTGTGCTCTTCTTAGTAAATAAGGCACGACATCCCTTACCGGACCAAAAGGAACCAGCTTAGCAGCATTATAGCCCCTTCTGGAAAGATTGTAACTTATATGGTCACTCATTCCAAAAAGTTGACTAAACCAGATTCTTGGATCATCTATAGCAATATTTTTATCTTCCAGAATTTGTAAAGCGAGATAATTGCTTACTTCATTATGAGTTCCTATAAATAAAGAAATGTCGTCGAGATTGTTGAGGCAATAAGACATTACACTATTAAAATTAACGTCTGTAGCCTCTTTACTCTCACAAATTGGAGTGTGATATCCTAATTTCTTCGCCCGGTTGTTTTCTTTTTCCATGTAGGCACCACGTACAATTTTGGCCCCTATTTTAAATCCGTCCTTTTTAGCTTTTTCATGTAGATCCTTGAGGTAATCCATTCTATCCCAGCGATAACATTGTATTGTATTAAAAATCAGCGCTTTTTCTTTATTATACTTACGCATCATTTCTTCCATAAGGTCATCTGCGGCATCCTGCATCCAGCTTTCCTCACCATCTGCATAAAGTCGCACATTATGATCATGAGCTGTTTTGCAAAGTTTATCCACACGCTCTTTTATCCTCTCCCACTCTTTTTTCTCTTCTTCACTAAGGCTTACCTTTTCGGTCACCTTTTCCCAGATCGCAAAACGCCCTATTCCTGTAGGTTTAAAAACCGAAAAAGGCAATTCTGCCTTTTTGTCTGCAAATTTAATTAGAGAAAGTTTTTTATCCAGGGCCGCATCAAACTGCTCTTCGGTTTCTTTACCTTCAACAGAATAGTCCAGGATACTATGTAATTTCTCCTCATGCATTTCGTTGATTACATCTTTACAGTCTTCCTTTGTAATACCTCCGCAAAATTGTTCGAAAATTGTCTTTTTAATCATTCCTTCCACCGGAAGATGAAGTTTAAGAGAAAATTTAGTGAGAAAAGTACCGGCTTGCACCAGCTTTTGCCTGTTCATCATGCTAAATAAGAATATAGCACGATCTAATTCCATATCAGACTTGAGCTTAAAAGCGGTTGAAGTGTTGTTAAAAATTTTTTTTCTTATCATTAGGTACCTGTTATTGGACAAATATAAATATTGAAGATTGATTTCATTAAATAATAATTCTCCTTATTTTCGAAACCGGTAAAAACAGCATAAACTATGGCGAATCCGGCAAATAAAGGGATTGTTTATTACAGCGCAGAGGCTTACAACCAAATTAATGATTACTTAAATAGCAATAAGCCTTCCAAAGTCTTTATTCTTGTAGATGAAAACACTCATGAGCTTTGTTTATCAAAATTTTTGGCGAAATTAAAAGATGCTTCAGATTTTGAAATAATAGAAATTCCCGCAGGTGAAGAAAATAAAAATCTTGAGACCTGTAGCGGAGTATGGAGCGCCCTTTCAGAATTGGGAGCGGATAGAAAAAGCCTGTTGATTAACGTAGGTGGCGGTGTAGTAACTGATCTTGGTGGATTTGTAGCTTCTACCTTTAAAAGAGGAATTGAATATATAAATGTACCTACCAGTCTTCTCTCTATGGTAGATGCATCGGTTGGAGGAAAAACAGGTGTAGATCTCGGAAATCTTAAAAATCAGATAGGTGTCATTAATTATCCGGAAATGGTAATTATTGACAGTGAGTATCTGAATACCCTGCCAAAAAATGAAATGAGAAGTGGACTGGCAGAAATTTTAAAACATGGGCTTATAAAAAGTGAGGATTATTGGCATAGGGTGTCAAATTTGGCAAATCTCGAACTTCAGGATCTGGATGCGATAATAAAAGAATCTGTAGACATCAAAACTGAAGTTGTCACTAAAGATCCATTTGAAAAAAATATTCGAAAGACTTTAAACTATGGTCATACCCTTGGACACGCTATAGAATCCTACTTTTTAACCCATGAATCCAAAACAACATTACTTCACGGAGAAGCTGTTGCCGCCGGTATGGTACTCGCTACTTTTATTTCTAAAAAATTAAAAAATTTTCCTGAACAAAAATTAGAACAGATATCTTCAAAAATTTTTGATATTTACGGCAGAATTGAAGTGGATCAAAATGATATTGCCAGCATTATTGATTTGATGAAGTTTGATAAAAAGAACGAAAGAGGTAACGTAAATTTTGTTCTCCTGAAAGACATAGGTGAACCGGAAATAGATTGCCTGGTTGCGAATGATATTATATATGAAGCTTTCGATTTTTACCAAGAAGCTTGAATTTTACATATAAAGCATTACATTTAAAATAAAAGACTAACTAATAACTACAAAAAATTGTTTAAACCGTTTTATCTATGAAGAGGATAATTGTAGACTACAAAAAATTAACTCCTGAAATACTTGGCCTTTTAGTGGAAAAATATCCTGATGGTTACGATGATGACCAGGTGATATCTTTTAAAAACGCTAAAAATGAAACTGTAGATGCTGTTGAAGTGAGAACAGAGGATACTATTTACCTGGTAAAAGTAAGTACAAGACTGGAAAACACGATGGCCAGTTTTGATGAAGATGATTATGATGATTCCGATTTCAATGAACCCATTGTCGAGATCCCGGAAAAAGAAGAAGAGGATGCTAATGAAGATGATGAAGATGATGACGACAGAGGTAAATAGCTCATTAGCAGATAGTGAATGATATCAAAAAAGGAACGCAATTGCGCTCCTTTTTTGTCTAAATAATAATATTAGAGATTTAGGCATGCTGCAATTCATGCTTACCTTCTTTGATTTCCTCAATTACCTTTGCATTAAATGCAGGTAAGTCATCAGGATTTCTACTTGTAACCAGAGCTTCGTCCACAACTACTTCTTTATCTACCCAAAGAGCTCCTGCATTCTCCAGATCCTTCTTAATAGAATGGAAAGAAGTCATTGTTCTGCCTTCTACCACTTCTGCACTAATAAGCGTCCATGGCGCATGGCAGATAGCCGCTACCGGCTTGCTCTGCTTAAAGAAATCCCGTACGAAAACAAGAACATCCTCATTTCTTCTTAATTTATCGGGATTAATAACACCTCCCGGAAGTACAAGTGCATGATAATCTTTTGCAGAAACTTCGTCTACCCTATAATTTACTTCAATTTCACCAGACCAATTACCGTCAGCCCAGCCTTTAATTTTTCCTTTTTCAAGGCTTACGATATCAACTTGAAAACCCTCTTTCTTCATTGCTTCCAGTGGAGATTCAAGTTCACTCTTTTCGTATCCGTTTGTTGCTAAAATAGCTATTCTCTTTTTCATAATTCTTCTTCATTTTTAATTCGATACAAAGATAACAAGAGACTACGCAAGTTTATATTAAGGTCTTTATAAAACTATCGCATGAGCGTTAAACCTTTATTAAGTTTTCTTTTTCTTCTTATCGGTCTTTTCTTTCTCTTCTCTTCTATAGTCAAGATTCGACTTTAAAGTATCAACAATGGCTTTCTCTTCTTTAAGCTGAAGACGTTTTGCTTCCAATTTCTCCATTTCCTGATAAATGGCAGGCTCTCCAAACCTATTTGGCTCCACCCTTTCTTTCTTATGAAGAGCATATTGTACCGTGAATTCAACTCCAAAAAATAAGATCAGACAGGTATAGTACACCCATAGAAGAATAAGTACTACAGAAGATGCCCCACCATAAACAGAAGCAGGGTTGCTTTGTCCAAAGTAGAAACCTATTAAAAACTCTCCTATAATAAAAAGAGTTGCAGTTAAAGCTGCACCATATAGGGTGGTTCTCCATTTTATATGTATATCTGGTAAAAGTTTAAAAATAGCCGCAAAAAGAAAAGTTATAAATAAAAACGATATACAAAAATTTGCTGCTCCCACCATAAAGCCGGTAATATTGGGTAGATATAGGTGGATCTGGTCCTTTACAATAGTCAGTAGTGCCGAAATGAGCAGCGATACCAGCATTAAAAGTCCGATGACTAAAATCATCCCCAGGGAAATCGCTCTATCAAGTAATAATTTGACGAAATTTGCCTTTTTAGCTGCAACATTCCAGATGTTGTTCATGGCCATTTTAAGCTGAAAAAACATTCCCGTAGCACCAAAAAGAAGAACTCCAATACCGAAAATAATAGCCAGGGTTGATCCTTCAGTCAAAGCTGCATTAGAAACCATACTCTCTATGGCTTCTGCAGGGTCTTCACCTACAAAAGCAGATATTTCATTTGTAATTTTCCCCTGAACAAATTCTCTTCCAAAAAAATACCCTACTACTGTAACGACAATAATTATCAAAGACGGGAGAGAAAACAAAGCATAGTACGCTATGGTAGCAGCACGCGCATAAGGTTCGTTTCTGTTCCAGCTGGCGAAAGCATCTTTTAGAAGCTTCCAGAATGTCTTTAATAATTTTAGCATTTACAAATATTTTTCCCTCAAAATTTTTATATGGTGCCTGGTATGACCTACAATAATAAAACCTATCGCCCTTACACTTGCCGGGGCATTATTCATATTTCCTTTTCGCATAAGCACAGGTTCAGAAAAGCTGTTATACAAAGCTATGCTCGAGCTTCTGACAATTTTTGCTTCTTCCCGCAAACTATCGGGACTTCGATTACCTGCTTCAGATTTAAAAACATAGTCCTCATGATCAAAACCAGGCAGAGAAGTTTTATCTCCTCTTGCAATACATAACGCCCTATATTGAAAAACCCGCTCTACATCTATTAGATGCTGAAGCACTTCAGCTACACTCCATTTTTCCGGTGCATATCTGTATGAAAATTTATCAGGAGAAATCGTTCTCGTGATATCTTTCAGATTTTCAATATTGCTCTTAAATAGCATCCCCAAAGATGCTTCTCTGGGGATGTTATTTATATAATCCTGATAAAATGCAGGATATTCTTCAGATGATAATCTATCTACTTCCATTAAGCAGAATTCCTGCTTGCATTGATATTTCCATACAAGGAACGGGTAACCATCTTTTCGTAGATCTCAAGCAAGGCAGCTTTATCTTCGCTATCCTGTAACTCCTGCACTTTCCTAAGTGCATGTTGCTGAATAGTTAGCAAGGGCAGAACAATTTTTTCCCTGGCTTCAATAGACGCACGACCTGCTGGTTCATTTTCCATGAGCCTCTCATATCCTGTGACCCTAAGAATCATACTTTTACTGCGTTCAAACTCAGCATGTATAAGCTTCCAGAATTCACCAAATTCTTTGTCATCCTGCATATAAGAAGTTAACTGGAAGAAAGACTTCGTAAGACTCATCATACTGTTTTCCAGAAGCGTCCTGAAAAAGATCGAATTATTATAAAGCTGAATCACCTTATCCAGGTTTCCTTCTTTCTCATAATTTTCTATCGCAGTTCCAACTCCAAAGAAGCCGGGAACATTCTGCTTCAACTGGCTCCAGCTTCCAACAAAAGGAATAGCACGAAGATCCTTTAAATTTAGTTGTGCAGATTTATTTCTTTTTGAAGGACGACTACCAATATTTGTCTTTGCATAATACTTAAGCGTACTCATTTTTTCCAGGTAAGGAATAAATTTTTCGTGCTGCTTAAAATTAGTATAGGTTTTATAACTCATTTCTGCCAGGCTATTCATTGTTTCCCTGTCTTCGTCAGAAAGAGTGTTACTTCCTTTACTAAAAATTTCGTTAGACACACCAGAACTTAATAATTGCTCCAGGTTATATCGGCATGAATCCTTTGTTCCAAAATTAGAACTAATTGTTTGTCCCTGAACGGTTAACTGAATTTCCTCATTTTCAATACCAGATCCTAGTGAAGCATAAAACTGATGTGTTTTTCCTCCCCCTCTGGCAGGTGGTCCACCTCTACCATCAAAGAATATTACTTTAATTCCATATTCCCTGGATACCTCTGTAAGCATTTCTTTTGCTTTATAAATACTCCAGTTCGCCATAAGGTAACCGCCATCTTTTGTTCCATCACTAAAGCCTAACATGATAGTCTGCTTATTGTCCCGCCTCTTCAAATGTTCACTGTAAACGGGATCTTTGTATAAGACTTCCATTGTTTTATGTGCAGATTGAAGGTCTGGAACAGTCTCAAATAAAGGAATAACGTCCACACTCGGCTTTTCCCATCCACAAGCTTTAAGAAAAGCAAAAGGTGTAAGTACTCCTTGAACAGATCCACAGTTACTTATAATGTAGCGGTTAGCTCCATGCTCTCCATTTGTTTTCTGAATCTCCTGCATAGCATAAACCGACGATATTGTTGATTTTGTAATGCCCTCTTCAAAGTCTTCAGGATTCAGCTTCCCATTTGTATTTTTAAGAATATCGATCTGTTCTTCATCTGAAAGTTCACTAAAGTTCTCAGGGAAAAGAGAAGCACCTTTTTCACCGGTAACTTTTATAATTTCATTTAAAACCTCCTCATGTACAGTTGCGTCCTGCCGTATATCCAAAGTCGCAAAATGGTAGCCAAACAGTTTTACTTTGTTTAAAAGATCGTCTACTTCATCAAGAAATAAAGAATTATGCCTTTCAATTATTATATCCTTTATCTTCTGCAACTTAGACTTGAACTCTTCAACAGATAATTTAAGATCGTCCTCTCTTGAAACAGCGCCTTTATAAAGCGCAGATTCTAGATCAGACATTATTTGATCTACTTCTTCAAAAGTAACTCGTCGTTTTAATTTCCTTACATCTCTATAATAATTAAGAAGAATGGTTCTTTTTAAGCGTCTGGCTACTTTTAGCGTGATTTCGGTAGTAACGAAAGGATTTCCGTCACGATCACCTCCCGGCCAGAAGCCAAGATTGATTATCTGATTCCCTACATCTTCACCTTCAAATATGTTCTGCTGGATATAGTTGTATATTTTACTTGTACTTTGGTAGAAGACATTTTCAAAATACCAAATAAGGCTTACAGCCTCATCATAAGGAGTTGGCTTTTCTTTCTTAAAAAATGGGGTTTTCCCAAGTTGAGCAAGTAAATTTTTAATGCCTATTACGTCATTTTGCTGAACAGCTTTATCGAGATCGGTAATAATTCCTAAAACTGCTCCCGGATAAAATTGTGTAGGATGGGCAGTTAAAGTGGGACGGACTTTAAATCTCTTTAGATAGTCCCGAAGCTCCGCAGTTTTATTCTTTGCCTCAGCCTCTTCCTTTACGTTCCTAAGCGTTCCCCGACCGTCCATGTTATTTACGATTGGGAAGGAAGCATCTTCAATAGCATCAAACAATACTACCTGTCTTTCTATAAATTGAATAAAACGGAACAACAGGTTATTCTTTTCTTCTTCAGAAGGATTTTCATGATACTTTTGAAAAAAGCTTTCGACTATTTCTGAAGGATTTTGATTCTTTTTAAAACCTTCTTCACATATATCCTGAAACAAAGGCAGCAAAGCCCCGGTTTTACTAATATCGTTAAAAGGTAAGGTTAGAAAAATACTGTTGTACACCTGATATTTCGCAAGTACACTTTCATTAAATCTTTCTAATTTCGGTTCTCTGTGCATAGTTATTTTTGGTTTGACTTAAAGTTATTAAAAAACCCTTTAAACAAGGTAGCCTAAAGGGTTTTTATAAAAAGTTTAGGATACTTTACATTTCCTGAAAAATGGAATGCATTAAACGCTTTTTATCGTTAATACTTTCCTCTAAAGAAATCATAGTTTCTGTTCTGTATACTCCTTCAATATCATCTAATTGAAAGATAATGTCTTTGGCATGCTGAGTATTCCTTGCTCTTATTTTACAAAATACATTAAATTTACCAGTTGTCACGTGTGCAACGGTAATAAAAGGTATTTCATTTATACGCTCAAGGACAAATTTTGTCTGTGAAGTATTTTTTAGAAATACCCCAACATAAGCGATAAAGGCATATCCTAATTTTTTGTAGTCAAGAGTAAGGGAGGAACCTATAATTATTCCTGCTTCCTCCATTTTCTTTACTCTTACATGAACTGTCCCGGCCGATATTAAGAGCTTCTTTGCAACATCGGTAAAAGGAGTTCTCGTATTCTCAATGAGCATATCGAGAATTTGATGATCTGTTTCGTCTAATTTAAACTTGGCCATTTTTTCTAAACTTCTATTTATATGAAATTCAAAAATAATACAAAATCATTGAATTATTGACAAACATTTGAAGAATTCCTAAGGTTTAAGATTAAATTTCTTTCCATTTAAGAATATCTCTTCAACTAAAACGTTTTCGCTTAGTGGCTTCTCCCCATCTATAGTTAATTCCCCTCCTTTGCAATCCAGTTCTTTAAGTCCGAAATTTTTAATTTCCTGCTTAATACCTTCAATATGAATATCAAATTTGATACTTCCCCCATCCAATTTCTCCTTAAACTGAATAGAAACATCTGTTTTTTTCTTATTAACCCTACAGTTTCTCAGCACAACATCATTAAATAACTTCTGGTTTTCCGGGATTTTTTCATATTTCTCAAAAGAAATAGATTTATATTCCCCGGTTGCTATTGTATGCAAAGTCGAAATTAAAGCTGCAAATACATATTTCCTGGTAACTTCACGATTATAATCATTAGGATAGTGGCCTGCTTCAAATAAAATTGTTGGTACTTCTTTGTTTTGAAAAGTATCTCCTGTACAATTAAGGTTAAAACCGTCATCATAGCGGCCTATCTGCCCCGGCAACATTTTACCGAGATCCTCAGCAATGGCTGAGATCACCCTCATGCTTTCCTTGCGACTTTCGGTTATTTTGCGTTCCTCGTCCATAGAGGGAGCAAGAAAAGAAAGTGTAGCTGACATTGGTAGTGCTCCGGCAGTAAAAATGGTTCTTTGATCATGGAGGTTAAGGCAGAAATGCGGAGAAAATTCATCAAACTGACTTCTTAAAATTCGGCTCTCTACTTCCTGCAGATTCTGTGCGTCTCTGTTTAAATCAACATTATTAGCATTTACACGAGTATAAGCCCGTGCGCCATCAGGATTAAGCATTGGGATAATCCATATTTCACAACTTTCAAGAATATTGTCTACTACCGGAAAATCACTCTGCCGGGAAAAAGCATTTAACAGGTCAAAAATAGCTTTAGTCGTGGTAGATTCATTTCCATGCATCTGGGACCAGGTCAATATTCTCAATTTTCCCTTTCCGATTTTTATTACAGAAATAGATTCGCCTAGAGTAGATTCTCCAATTTCTTTAATCGTGAAAGTTGCAGGTAGCTTCTTCAGCTCCGGAGCAATATGATCCAAAGTGAGATATCTTCCGTGAATATTTTGATTTTTTAAAGCAGTATAATTCTGCATTAACTTTTGTAAACGTTGTGGATAATTCTTCATGTTCACAAAAGTAAATATTCTATAATTTACAATTGTGAACAACAAAAATTTACAATTGTATTTACAATTGTGAACAACTCTTCATCTTCTCATTACACCCTTATTGGAAATAATCCTACAAAGCTTATTTTGTATAATAATGTATTGTATTTTAGATACTTAGTCGATGTTAATTAAAGTATTTGTTATATATTAAGAAAAATATTTACAATTGTAACTTGTACACTATGACCAGAAGTTTTACATTTGTAAATAACTTGCAAAGGCGGAAATTTTCACAATGGTAAACACCGAAAAATTTGTAAACAGACTCAACAGAATTATAAAATTCTACGATCTTTCTGCTGCTTCTTTTGCAGATAAAATAGAGGTTGGCCGCTCTTCTATTTCCCACATTCTGTCCGGTAGAAATAAGCCCAGTCTCGACTTTGTCATGAAGGTTGTAAAGACGTTTCCGGAAGTGGAACTATATTGGTTGCTAAACGGAAAAGGACATTTTCCTAAAGAAGACGCAATTGAAAACCTACCTCCTTCCGGGGAAAAGCAGAAAACAGAGACGGAAAATACCCAAAAGGATCAGCCTTCAAAAATGGCAATTTTCGACCCTGAGCAACAAAGAAAATCCGGCTCATCAAAAGCAATTAAAAAGATTGTCATTTTCTATGAAGACGGGACATTTGACGCCTTTGAAAATTGAATATTCCTGCAAAAAGAAGTTACTTTGCAAAATGCAAAAGATATTCCTGATATTAGGGTTTAGTTTTATAATAACCGGCTGCTTTCAGCCGGAAAGGAATTGTGAGGATTTTAGAACAGGTACCTTTGAATTTGAATCCTATCTCAACGGAGAAATAGTAACTTCCCGTTTCATCAGAAATGATTCCATAGAAATAGATCAATTCCAGGGGAAAGCAGATACTTCGTCTGTGCGATGGTTAAATGATTGCGAATTTATCCTGAAAAATCTAAATCCGGAGAACATGGCTGAAAGGAAACCCATTCACATGAAGATCCTTACCACTAATAAGAATGGGTATACCTTTGAATACGGTGTCGTTGGCGAAACCAGAAGAGAACGGGGATCTGTAAGAAGAGCGGAATAAGTTAGGTTTAATTACCTCTTTCCCTCAGCAGTTTATTCTGCTCCTCCATCAAATCGTTTAAATTCGAAAGTAATTCTATGTCTTTAGGAGTAACAACTGTTTTGTCCTTAGGATCTTCGGCCTTTTTCTTAAAACGATTGAGGAACTTAACTACCACGAATATGGTCAGCCCAATAATAAGGAAATCCACCAGCGATTGAACAAGAATTCCATAGCCAATAGCAACTTCTTCAACGGCTTCACCACCATCTACAGCAGCAATGCCTTCTTTTAGAACAAGTTTTTTGTCTGTATAGTTTATTCCACCTGTAAGGATACTAAGCGGTGGCATAACGATTTGTTTTACCAGGGCATCCACGACCCGGTTGAAGGCGGTACCTATAATAATACCCACCGCCATGTCTACCATGTTGCCTTTTACAGCAAATTCTTTAAATTCCTGTAGTAAACTTGCCATTATTCATCAAATAATTTTGTTTGACTTTCTGAAGATAAAGAATCCTGGTCTTTGTCTTCTGCTTTTTCCGGACCTTTACTGCTGTCCATCACAGTTTCATCATCTATAACATCCATCTTTTCGGGTGAACTCTCCTCTTCCTCTTCATAAGGCAGTGGATCGAGAATGTTTATCTGTTTCACTTTTTCTGTAGTTAACTGATTTCCGAGTGCTTTAATTCCTTTTACCGAAATAAATTCTGCAATATTAAGCTCCTCATTTGGCCGCTGATCTTTTCCTCTCTGTTTACCATATATAATTTCTGCTACAGGAAAATAATCTGTAGAAACTACTTCTAAAAAGGATTTTTCATGCTCACTTATAAACTGTTCTTCTCTCTCGGGATGTTCTATGAGGAAACGCTTTACGTAATACCGCTCTTTCTCGGGCTCCCAATAAATAGCCGAAATTGGCTTTTTTGGAGACCACTTCTCGAGAATCACCATTTCGTCATCAAAACGATTGGTGAGTTCTGGAATTACTGTTTTGGCAATACCGTCCTGGGTGATGATCAAAAGCCGGTCTTCTCCCTTAAACTCTCCAAGCAGTTCTCCCCGCCCATCTACATTTAGCCTGTTTACGGTATCGTCAAACCAGATCCTTCTCGGTTTTAAAGTAGAAACACCTTCTTCCTTTAATTCAATTCTCTTTACAGAATATTTCGTGACGATATTCCCTTTTACATTTCTTCCCTTTATCAAAACATCTGCAAAATCAATATCAAATTTAACTTTGCGAATACTTCCTACCTGTCGCAGGAAAACAGTAATAACCTCTGCCTCTCCATTAGGGTTTGAAGAAAAATACAGGACTTTGGAATCTTTTTTTCCCTGAGAAAGATCGTATTCCCTGTCTCGTGTCACCGAGGTTACAGCGAACCGTTTCACATAAGTACTGCCACCTTTGCCATCACGATAAATCATGTTGTAGATGGTACGCTTATCTTTTTTCTTAAAAATGGCGACATGGATAATATCTTTACCGATAAAAGTTTTACTGTCCACCTTGGTGACCATCATTTTTCCATCGGCCGTGAAACAGATTACATTATCAATATCTGAACATTCCGTCACATACTCATCCTTCTTTAAAGCAGTTCCAATAAAACCTTCTTTCCGGTTTACATATAGTTTGGTGTTTCTTATCACCACTTTTGTAGCTTCAATATCTTCAAATATTCTCAGCTCGGTTTTCCGTTCTTTTCCTCCTCCGTAGTCTTTTTTCAATTTCTGAAAATAAGCCACTGCGTAGTCAACCAGGTTATCCAAATGATGTTTCACATTGGCAATCTGGTCTTCCAGCGAATCGATTTTTTGCTGGGCTTTATCAATATCGAATTTTGAGATTCTCTTGATCCTGATTTCGGTTAACCTTACAATATCTTCTTCGGTCACCGCGCGTTTCAGATGTTGTATATGAGGTTTTAAACCATCATCTATTGCTTTAATAACTCCTT
This sequence comes from Autumnicola lenta, assembly GCF_031846515.1. NCBI lineage: Bacteria > Pseudomonadati > Bacteroidota > Flavobacteriia > Flavobacteriales > Flavobacteriaceae > Autumnicola > Autumnicola lenta. The sequence goes on along the minus strand of NZ_JAVRHO010000009.1, from coordinate 22,863 downwards.
CCCAGGTTTCCTGTTCTTCGATATCCCTATAGATCCTGTTTTCTATAAATATCCTTTCGAGGGAGGCAAAATGCCACTGCTCCTCCAGCTCATCCAGGGTTATTTCCAGTTCCCTTTTGAGTAAATGCAGCGTATGATCTGTAGACTGACGTAAAATTTCAGAAACTCCGAGAAAAATCGGTTTGTTGTCAATAATTACACATCCTAACGGCGAAATCGAATTTTCACACTGTGTAAAGGCAAATAAAGCATCTATGGTTTTATCTGGAGAAATGTTTGGAGGAAGATGGATAAGAATCTCCACTTCTGCAGCGGTATTGTCTTCAATCTTCTTAATTTTTATTTTCCCTTTGTCATTCGCTTTTAAGATTGAATCTATAAGCGTTGTGGTATTGGTACCGTATGGTATTTCGGTAATTGCGAGCGTGTTTTTGTCATACTGCGAGATTTTTGCCCGCACCCGCACTCTTCCGCCACGCAATCCGTCATTATAGTCTGTAATATCTGCTTCGCCTCCGGTTGGGAAATCCGGAAAAAGTTTGAACTTTTTTCCCTGTAAATGCTTAATGGAAGCATCTATAATTTCAATAAAATTATGTGGTAGTACTCTCGTACTTAAACCAACGGCAATTCCTTCTGCGCCCTGTGCCAGCAACATAGGAAATTTTACCGGAAGATTCACCGGTTCTTTCTTACGGCCATCATACGATAATTGCCATTCTGTAAGCTTCGGATTAAAAAGTACTTCCAGCGCAAATTTTGAAAGTCTCGCTTCAATATAACGCGGTGCCGCTGCCCGGTCTCCGGTTAAAATATTTCCCCAGTTTCCCTGGGTATCAATAAGAATATCTTTTTGTCCAATCTGTACCATTGCGTCCCCAATACTGGCATCTCCGTGGGGATGGTACTGCATGGTGTGTCCCACAATATTCGCAACTTTGTTATAGCGGCCATCGTCCAGATCTTTCATTGAGTGCATGATCCTGCGTTGTACCGGCTTAAAGCCATCCTCTATAGCTGGCACAGCCCTTTCTAAGATAACATAGGAAGCATAATCCAGAAACCAGTCTTTGTACATCCCGGTTACCCGAATAAGCTCTTCTTTAGGTTGTTCAAAATGTTCTTCCTGAGCTCCTTCTTCGTGTTCTTCCATTAGGCGGTTGCTTTATTCGCGTTGTATTCTAATACTTTCTGAAGGGATACAATCATACCTTTCTTCTTTTTTCGGGATAAAAACGTAGTATTAAAAGTATATTTTTTAAATCCTGATCTTCTCCTGGATTTTATGAAAATCGTTAATGAGGAATAAACCCCATAATCACTGAAACGAAATTTCCCCAGTTTTCTCTTAGGAAATTCTGCTTTCTTTACACGATATTCCATAAATTTTGAAAAGAAAACTCCGTTATTTTTAAAATTAAGCGTCTCCCCATCACTGTCAAAATCAAAAGTCTGCCCTATTTTATGGACATAAATTCCAATTAAGACGGTAACGATATTTGGCAAATAATGACTAAAGCCAATTGGCTCATCAGTACTCATTAATTCAATATTTACAAAAATATTGGTTACAAACACGGCAACCAGAACTATGTAAATAGAAGGAATTATTTTTATTTCGTTTTTATTGGTGAATCTCATATCCCCAGCTCCTGAATAAGATCAAGTTCAACCTTAAGATTATCGATAATAAATTCCTGCCTGTCTGGTGTATTCTTGCCCATATAGAAACTCAGCATTTCTTCAATAGACTTGTCTTTGTCCAGCATCACCGGGTCCAGACGTATATTATCACCAATAAAATGAACAAATTCATCCGGAGAAATTTCACCCAAACCTTTAAACCTTGTAATTTCAGTTTTTCCGGCAAGCTTTTCAATCGCCTGTCTGCGTTCCATCTCGCTATAGCAATAAATGGTTTCTTTTTTGTTCCGAACCCTGAAAAGCGGAGTTTGCAGAATATATAAATGGTTCTCTTTAATTAATTCAGGAAAGAACTGAAGGAAAAAAGTGATCAGAAGTAAACGGATGTGCATTCCATCAACATCGGCATCTGTTGCGATTACAATATTGTTATATCGCAAATCCTCCATCGATTCCTCAATATTAAGCGCAGCCTGGAGCAGGTTAAATTCCTCGTTTTCATAAACGATCTTTTTACTGAGTCCATAGCTGTTCAACGGTTTTCCTTTTAAACTGAAAACTGCCTGGGTATTTACATCCCTGGACTTTGTTATGGAACCACTTGCCGAATCTCCCTCGGTAATAAACAGTGTGCTTTCCAGGTACCGCTCCTTTTTACTGTCACCCAAATGAATACGGCAATCCCGTAATTTTTTATTATGAAGGCTTGCCTTTTTCGCACGATCTTTAGCAAGTTTTCTTATTCCCGATAAATCTTTTCGCTCCCTTTCTGCCTGCAGAATTTTACGCTGAAGCTGTTCTGCTGTTTCCTGATTTTTATGAAGGTAATTGTCGAGATTTGTTTTTACAAAATCATTGATATACGTTCTTACCGTTGGAAGTTCACCTCCCATATCTGTAGAACCCAGTTTTGTTTTCGTCTGACTCTCAAAAACGGGTTCCATTACCTTTATACTGATTGCCGCAACGACAGATTTTCTGATATCGCTGGCATCATAATTTTTTCCGTAGAATTCCCTAACGGTTTTGACTATTGCTTCCCTGAAGGCAAGAAGATGCGTTCCTCCCTGAGAAGTATTCTGCCCATTTACGAAGGAATGATATTCTTCGCTATATTGTGATTTACTGTGAGTTATGGCAACTTCAATATCGTTCCCCCTTAGATGAACGATAGGATAAAGCTGATCGTCTTCGTTTATACTGTCACCTAAAAGATCTTTTAATCCGTTTTCTGAATAAAATTTTTCTCCATTGTAAACAATCGTTAGCCCCGGATTAAGGTAAACGTAATTTTTGAGCATTTTTTCAATATACTCATTCCGGAATTTGAAGTTTTTAAAGATTACTTCATCCGGCACAAAAGTCACTTTAGTCCCTCTTCTTCGCGAAGTTTCATCAAGAGTTTCTTCGTTTACCAGGTTTCCCTGTTCAAATTCCGCAGAAGCAGATTTGCTATCACGTGTAGATTCGACCCTGAAATAAGAAGAAAGGGCGTTTACAGCTTTGGTACCAACTCCGTTTAGTCCGACAGATTTTTTGAAGGCGCGGGTATCGTATTTTCCCCCAGTGTTCATTTTGGAAACCACGTCCACAACTTTTCCCAACGGAATTCCCCGGCCATAATCCCTTACGATAACGCGCTGGTTTTGTACCGAAATTTCAATAGTTTTTCCCGAGCCCATCACGAACTCATCTATCGAGTTGTCCAGTACTTCCTTAAGCAGAATATAAATTCCGTCATCTGCACTGGATCCATCCCCCAGTTTCCCGATATACATCCCGGGGCGCATTCTAATGTGCTCCTTCCAGTCTAAAGACCGGATATTATCCTCGGTATACTTTGTTTCATCGCTCATAAGTAGTGAATGGAGTTTGCAGCTAATATAAGGTTTACCTTAAAAAGTTGAAATAGTAGCAGCACAAAGTAATTAACAAAGATTTCACAATCCAATCGGGCAATGTGTAGAGACGTTCGATCGAGCGTCTCTACACATTGCCCGATTGGGCGTATCTACACATTAAACCTAAAATGCATCACATCGCCGTCCTTTACAATGTACTCTTTCCCTTCTACCTTCATTTTTCCGGCTTCTTTTACTTTTGCTTCACTTCCGAAGCCCACAAAATCTTCATAAGAAATAACTTCGGCGCGAATAAAACCCTTTTCAAAATCGGTATGGATTACTCCGGCAGCCTGTGGTGCTGTAGAACCTACAGGAATCGTCCATGCGCGGACTTCCTTAACGCCGGCAGTAAAATACGTTTGTAAATTCAGCAGACTGTATGCGCCACGGATAAGTTTTGCAGAACCCGGTTCTTCAAGTCCTATATCCTGAAGAAACATTTGCCGCTCTTCAAAATCATCTAATTCTGTAATATCAGCTTCAGTACCAACAGCGAGTACTAAAACTTCAGCATTTTCGTCTTTTACAGCTTCTCTAACCCTGTCGACATGCTTGTTTCCATCAACTGCAGATCCTTCATCCACATTACAAACATACATCACCGGTTTATCTGTTATAAATTGAAGTGGCTTCACAAATTCTTTATGTTCATCTTCGGAAACTTCAATAGCCCTCACAGATTTTCCTGCTTCCAGCCCTTCTTTCAGTTTTAAAAGTGCAGCCTCCTCTTTCTGAGCTTCTTTATTCCCGGTTTTGGCAGCTCTTTTTACCTTTTCCAACTTTTTATCAACCGTTTCCAGGTCTTTTAGCTGAAGTTCTATATCTATAGTTTCCTTGTCCCTGATGGGGTCTATAGAACCATCTACATGAACAATATTTTCATTTTCAAAACAGCGCAAAACATGAAGGATTGCATCGGTTTCTCTGATGTTTCCAAGAAATTGATTTCCCAAACCTTCTCCTTTACTTGCACCTTTAACGAGGCCTGCAATATCCACAATTTCGACCGTGGCCGGTTGCACACGCTCTGGATTAACTAAGCTTTCCAATTTTTGCAAACGGGAATCCGGAACATTTACGACTCCAATATTTGGTTCTATCGTACAAAACGGAAAGTTGGCACTTTGCGCTTTGGCGTTGGACAAACAGTTAAAAAGTGTTGATTTTCCAACATTAGGTAATCCTACAATTCCGGCTTTCATATACTTAATTTTGTTGCAGTAAATTTTGCGGCTGCAAAGATAGCAATTAGAACCGAGAATTAATATTGGTGCGGAAAGAAGTTAGAAACCAAAATTGCTAAATGTCATTTTTAAACTGAAGGTCGAAAATTGGCAATTTTCGGGTTAGACTTTTTATGCAGTCGATTCTTTGCGTGTCAAACCAGTCAGGTTTTGGAAACCTGACTGGTTTTGCCAAAATAGTTCTAAAAATGTTGCCTTTCAAAAAAAGGAAGCTCACTAATTGCCAATTTTTGGACGAGACTTTTTAGCTTCGAAATAGAAAATATCTTACAGGTTTTAATTTGTGAGGTCTATTGCCAGGATAAATCACAACAATAGCAGCCCTATAATCGCCCTTTTCGAGGCTACACCTCTTTTTAAGTGTTCATCTTTTCTTCAACCGTGTAAGTTTTTAACACTGCCCACGTTTCCGGTTAAGAATGTCCAAAGCTGAGAAAAGCTTTTCGTACTTCTTACCTCGTACTTTCAGCAGGTCGAAAATTGGCAATTTTTAGCCTCCTCTGTTTTTCACCATTTTTTCATGCTGTTCCTTTTTCCGTATATTATAACCAAATGCTGATCTTCATCAGTTTTTGCATGAATTTAACCAAACCAAAGAAGGCTTTCTCGTTATCTGCCTTAATTTTGGCTCCATAATAATATTTGTAATGAATAAAGGAATTTATATTGCCACATTAGAATCTCATAGCGGGAAATCGATGATCTCCCTTGGATTAATGCGTACCCTTTTGGGAAAAACGGTAAAAGTTGGATACTTCAGGCCCATTATTAACGATGTTCCCGAGGGAAAAAGAGATAATCATATAGATACCGTCCTTTCTTACTTCGATCTTCAGCTACCTTATGAGGATACGTATGCTTTTACCAGGAATCAATTGATTCAGAAGAGAAATGAAGGGAAATCGGGGGAAGTAATAGATACAATTATCCGTAAGTACAAAAAACTGGAAGAAGAATATGATTTTGTGCTGGTGGAAGGAAGCGATTTTTCTGGAGAAGGAAGCGTTTTCGAGTTTGATGTGAACGTCGTGACGGCAAGAAACCTTGGTATACCTGTAATTATTATCGCGAGCGGTAAAAATAAAACCTGGGAAGAACACCTGGGAAGCCTTAGGATGGCGTATAATGCTTTTATAGAAAAGGATGTAGATGTAATTGCGATGGTGAGCAATAAGGTTCTGGAAGAAAATCTGGAATCTGCCAAAAAACACATGCGCGAATTCCTTCCTGAAGAAATAGACGTTTTTGCCATTCCGCTCATAGAAACTTTAAACAATCCCACGCTTAAAGAAATCGTGAAAGCCCTTGATGGTAAAATATTATTCGGACATGAATTTCTGAATAACCAAACCGGGAACTTTGGTGTTGGAGCTATGCAGCTTCGAAATTATCTTACCACCCTTAGAAATGAAAGCCTGGTGATAACTCCCGGCGACAGGGCAGATATAATTCTGGGTGCGTTACAGGCCAATATTTCCAGCAACTATCCAAGGATTTCCGGAATTATCCTTACCGGCGGACTTACACCTGAGCCTTCTATTCTTAAATTAATTGAAGGTCTTTCTGAAATTGTCCCAATAATTTCTGTTGAAGATGGAACTTTTAATGTGACAAACCGCGTCGGTGCTATAAAATCTAATATTTATGCGGATAGTATTCAGAAAATTGAAACTACGATAAGCACTTTTGAACGCTATGTTTCTTTTGATCCTTTAGTGGAACGTCTTATCAATTTTGAACCTCACGGGATCACGCCACGCATGTTCCAGTATGGGCTGGTAAAGCGGGCGCAGCAGAGCAAAAAGCATATTGTTTTGCCTGAAGGCACCGATGATCGGATTTTAATTGCCGCCGGAAGACTTCTGGCTATTGATATTGTTGATATTACTCTTCTTGGTGATGTAGAGGTGATCAAACAAAAAATCATGAAACTGGGCCTTAATATTGACCTTGATAAATTCAATATAATAGATCCGGAAAAATCAGAACATTTTCAGGACTATGCTCAAACTTTATACGAAATAAGAAAGCACAAGGGAGTGAATATGGATATGGCCAGGGACTGGATGACCGATGTTTCCTATTACGGAACCATGATGATTTATAAAGGCCATGCCGACGGAATGGTTTCTGGAGCGGCGCATACCACTCAGCACACCATCAGACCTGCACTTCAGTTTATCAAGACAAAACCGGGAGTTTCTGTAGTTTCTTCAGTGTTTTTTATGTGCCTGGAAGACAGGGTTTCGGTTTTTGGAGATTGCGCAATTAATCCGAATCCTACTGCAGAAGAGCTCGCGGAAATCACTATTTCTTCTGCGGAAAGCTGCTTTGCTTTTGGGATAGATCCAAAAATTGCCATGCTCTCCTACTCCTCGGGAACCTCCGGAAAAGGAGCCGATGTAGACCGCGTGCGCCAGGCTACTGAAATTGTAAAAAAGAAACGTCCCGATCTTAAAATTGAAGGACCAATTCAATACGACGCAGCCGTGGATATTTCTGTTGGGAAAAGCAAAATGCCGGATTCTGAAGTAGCAGGACAGGCAAACCTGCTTATTTTCCCCGACCTAAATACAGGAAACAACACTTATAAAGCAGTACAAAGGGAAACCGGAGCTTTGGCAATTGGACCAATGCTACAGGGACTAAATAAACCGGTAAATGACCTTAGCCGTGGCTGTACTGTAGATGATGTTTTTAACACCGTAATTCTAACCGCAATCCAGGCTCAGGGAATGGGTGCTGAGTAGTGAGTAGTGAGTAGTGAGTAGTGAGTAGTGAAATTAAAAAAAAATTACTCGCCAACCTTTTTTGGCCTATCGAATATTTATCGTAAAATTTGAAGTGAATGTACCGTGAAATTTTAGGCTGTTTGAGCTAAACGAATCATTCTATTTAGATAAAAGTTAGTAGCGAGTTCCTAAAATTTAGGTGCAGAACAATAAATTTAGATAAAAATTCGTAAGCCTAGATTTTTTTGGTTCGTTTTTTCATCAATGGAAAAAATGAACAAAAGCATGGATTTAAGACAAATTTGGTTTAAATCAAGTATCAGAATATGAAAAATATATTAGTAATAAACACCGGAAGTTCTTCCTTTAAATTCCAACTCATTCAAATGCCTGCAGAAAAAGTTTTGGCTTCAGGACTTGTAGAGCGCATTGGTCAACAAAATTCAGAAATACATTTTACTTCTGAAGGATATTCCGGAAAACAAGAACAAGACGTTCCCAATCACTCGGTAGCATTAAAAGCAGTTACCAACCTGCTTATGGATCCCGAAAAAGGAGTGATCAAGAACGCCTCAGATATTACAGCTATTGGTCACCGGGTGGTTCACGGCGGAACAACTTTCTCTGAAACCACAGTTATAAACGACGAAGTAAAACAGGAAATTAAGTCATTGTTTTCTCTGGCTCCGCTGCATAATCCGCCCAATCTTACAGGGATAGAAGTAGCAGAAGAAGTTTTTCCAAATGCGAAACAGGTAGCAGTTTTTGATACCGCCTTCCATAGCAGTATTCCGGCGAAAGCCTATAAATATGCAATTCCGAATAAACTAACAGAAGAAAATGATATTCGTCTTTACGGATTTCATGGTACGAGCCACAAATATGTTTCAGAACAGGCGATCGAAAAGCTGGGGAAATCCGATTCTAAAATAATCAGTGTTCATCTTGGGAACGGCTGTAGTATTACGGCAGTAGAAAACGGAAAAAGTGTAGACCATTCCATGGGTTTCACTCCGCTTTCCGGATTAATTATGGGAACCAGAAGCGGCGATATAGATCCTTCCGTTATATTCCATTTGGTAGATAAATTAGGCTATAGTCTGAAAGAAGTAAATGAAATACTTACCAAAAAAAGCGGAATGCTGGGTTTAACCGGTTTTAGCGATTTACGCGATATTGAAACAGAAGCACAAAAAGGAAACCGTGAATGTAAGCTGGCTTTAGAAATGAACGCCTACAGGATCAAAAAGTATATCGGCTCCTATGTAGCCGCAATGAATGGCCTGGACCTCCTCGTTTTTACCGCCGGAATTGGAGAAAACAGCAGCACCATGAGAAATCTTATTTGTGAGAATATGGATTTTCTTGGCATTGAGCTGGATCCTAGTAAGAACGATATTCGTTCTAAAGAGAACAGGATAATCAGCAGCGAATCTTCTAAGGTTAAAGTCATGGTTATTCCTACTAATGAGGAACTGGAAATCGCCAGACAGGTGGATAAACTGGTTTAACAGAATTATACTAAAAAAGAGGTTGTTGTAATTAAATTCAGGAAACCTTTTTTTTAGTAGTTTATTGTTTGTTGTTTGTCGCTGTTAAAAGCAGTTCCGATCTTTCTACTTTCTACTTTCAACTTTTTTACTTTAAAACTTTAAACCTTAAACTTTAAACTTTACTCAACAACATACATCTCGTTGGATGCTTTGATGTATTCCTGCGGATTAAAAGTCGATTCAAAACTGTTTCTCACCAGGTTCAGCTTCAGTTTTAACTGCGCCATTTCATCTTTCAGATATTTATCATTCTGATATTTTTGGATCAGTCCTTCATATTTATTCAGATTTTCAAGAATCCTGAACGTAATTGTTCCGAAGCGGATTTTCAGATTTTGAACCGTCATCATCTGGTCATAATAATCCTGTTTCCAGTTCTCCGGATTTTTAGTCTTCTCTTCAGCGATTTTATTTTCTGCGACTTTAGAAATATCGAGAATGTACTGAGTTCTTTTTTTAGCATCGGTTTCATTGGTGAATTTTTGCTCAAACTCCTTCAGATCGATCCCCAAAATGTTCACAAGATTCTCCTTCATCGCTTTGTTCTGAAGTTCCTTAAGTTCATCCAGGCTTTTATTGATCGCCTCCCATTCCGTTTCAATAAGATCTTTATCGTGCGTAAACTGGGAAACTGTGGTCGTCAGTTTAAGCATTGCAAGACTTTTCTCTTTCATTTCCCGGTCGCGTCGCCCCAGAGAATTTACAAACTGACTGATTCCGTCGAAAAGCGTTCCGGCAAACATTCCTGTAAAAGGCGTTCCCTGGGCAAGATCTCCCGTAACACCAATAATATGGTTTAGCGCTGCTAATTTCGCATCGTCTTCCTGTTCTTCTTCTATATACTTTTTAAAGTTCCCAAACCATTCTTTATATCCTTCATAATTCATTGGGTTGCTAACTTTATCTAATGTCGAATAAAATTCGCGTGAAGAATTAAATAAATTGAGCGGCTTTATTTCGCGCTCCATAGAGGCCAGATTCAGGACAGCTGAACTGTAATTATATTTATAAACACCAACAGTATTTTTATCTATTTCTTCCTGACGCTCTTCCAGGAATTTAACCCGTTCCACGAGCTTTTCCACCTTTTCTGCGGCAGAATTGGTATTCTTAATACTCTCGTCCAGATTATTAATCTTGGAATCTATTTCTTTTATTCTGAAGTCGAGGTTCTGACTCAGCAACGTCCTCTCCCTGTTCAATTCCTGGAGAACTTGTTGAGTAACAGACTGATCTCCTATCTGAGCTGAAAGAAGCGCCGGGTTCACCGTAAAAATCAGTAGAAGAATTACATATGTTTTTTTCATAATCAATAACTTAAAAATTTAAACCGCAACAAAATATAAACTGCGGCTTTTGGAAATTGAGGCTAAAGCATCAAAAATTCCGCCATATTTTCCAGCACTAAATATAGAATTTTTACTTTAATTTTGCTCTTCCCCAATATTTTCTGAAGATCTCCCGTACCACCATCCAATCAGGAATAAACCTACAAGAAACCACTCGTCCTTGTCAGTGCTAACTTTCTGTCCTTCACATACATCATCATCCTTTTCTCTTCACAATTTACTTCCCGACTTCTAACTATTTAACTCTTTTGCTTCATGAATATCAATCTGATTGAATATTTTTACGAGATGAAAAAGCTAATGAGTCTTATAGCAGTTAGTCTTTGTTTTGCCTGCGCAGACGATGCAAAAACAACTGAAAGTATCAATACTTCTGAAGAAACGGTGCAGAAAAATTCTTCAGAAAAAGAAGTTGCATCTTCGGCTGTAGTCAGTACTGTCGATTTTGAAGCTTTTGATTCGAAATATCTTCAGAAAAAAAATGACACTACCTATGTCATTAATTTCTGGGCAACCTGGTGCAAACCCTGTGTGGAAGAATTACCGGCCTTTGAAAAGCTGAATAAACAGCTTGCCAGTAAGAAGGTAAAAGTGGTTTTGGCCAGCCTCGATTTTCCTGATAAGATAGAACAGCAGGTAATTCCTTTTATGAAAGAAAACAATTTAAAAAGTGAAGTGGTACTGCTGGATGATCCTGATGCCAATTCCTGGATACCAAAAGTCTCTGAAGAATGGAGCGGCGCTATTCCCGCTACTATTATTTTAAACCAACAGGAACGGAAATTTTATGAACGTACCTTTACTTACGAAGAATTAAACACTGAACTTCAATCATTTTTATAAATATGAAAACAAAAATGTTTTTACCCGTTCTGGCTCTTATAGCCACACTTTCTTTAGGCAGTTGTAAGGATGCAGCTCAAAGAGACGTGCCTGAAAATTCAGAAAAAAAGGAAATGGCCATTCTTTCTGAAGAAGAAACAACTACGGCTTACGGCTACACGATAGGCGATGAAGCGACCGACTTTAACCTGAAAAATGTAGACGGCTCGATGGTCTCCCTTTCAGATTATCCTGATGCCAAAGGTTATATCGTTATTTTTACCTGTAATACCTGTCCTTTTGCCGTGGCCAGTGAAGATCGAATTGTGGCGCTGGACCAGGAATTTAAGGAAAAAGGCTATCCTGTAATTGCTATTAATCCGAATAATCCTGAGGTGCAACCGGATGACACTTTTGGTAAAATGCAGCAAAAAGCTGATGAAGCAGGATTTACTTTTCCTTACCTGTTTGATGAAAGCCAAACGGTTCATGCCAGTTATGGTGCTACAAAAACCCCTCATGTTTATTTGCTTCAGAAAGAAAACAGAAAAAATATTGTAAAGTATATCGGCGCCATTGATGATAATGTGCGAAATGCTGATGCCGTAAACGAACGTTTTCTGGCCAATGCCGTAAACGAACTTTTAGCGGGAAAAGAAGTGACTACTAAAGAAACAAAAGCGATTGGCTGCAGCGTAAAGCAATAAATTTCTTAGAGCAAAGCGGATTAAAATGCTGTTGTGGCATTCTGAATTCTCTCAAAAATAAAAACAGAAAACCAAAATTCTGATTCCTAAAGTTAAGGAATCAGAATTTTGGTTTTTTTATTTTCAGTTGTAATAAAAAATACTGCTTTTGAGTAAAATGAAAGACTGACTACTGAAATTTCCCCATTCTGAATAAAATAGGATACGTAATTTCCCCATTTTCGCCAAAAGCTTGTTTCAGGTCTTCTGCAATAAGATCTACCGGGTTTCTTCCGTTGGCTTTTTCATAATGCTTTACTGCGGACCAGGTTTTTAGATAGCCAATTAGCTGATCGTAACTCCAGTGAAGCTGAAGGGAGATTTTTGGGGTTTTAATTTCCTTAAAAGGAAAGGGAATCGTTTTATATTCCTCATCCAGGTATCTCCTTTCCGGATCCCAGTACTCCCCTATTATATTTCGGTAAAAATGATCGATGACTTTATTGGTTTCCGGATTACTTTTAAAAAGTCCGTAGCCAAAAATGGCAATTATCGCCCCTGGCTTTAGAACACGCTTTACTTCCTTATAGAATTCATTAAATTTGAACCAATGTATCGCCTGCGCCACAGTTACCAGATCAAAATGATCATCGGGAAAATTTGTAGACTCGGCAGGCTGCCCGGAGTAGTCGATATTTGGCATTTTGGGGGCATGACTTAGTTGTTGCTCGCTGATATCTGTTGCAGACACTTTTTCAAAGAACTTTGCCAGTTCTGCGGCTACCTGTCCATTCCCTGTACCGCAATCCCATGCTTTTTGCTTCTGTGGAAGCTGTTTTTCGATAAAATCGTATACTTCCTGAGGATAAACAGGTCGGAATTTGGCATAATCTGCCGATTTTGTGGAGAAATTGTCTTTCATAGTAAAAGATTAGCTTCAAATATTTCTAATGGAAAGATTTGCTCTTTAAAAGCCCCGGGATTTCAGAGTTTCTACTTAAAAAAGCCAAATATGACCATAAGGAGCTAAACACTGCAAAAGGCTGTCGAAATTCGACAGCCTTTTTTTAACAACCTTCACGTGTTACTCTCGTGCTTTGCCATTTCACCCTTATTAGGATAAGAGACAGCCGGAACGCGATCAAACAATGAAGATTTAATATTGAAAATCTGATAAGGAAATAAAAATTTACCCTATATGAGATTTTATTTTAAATATTTCAGATGCTGAGCGTACTAATATTCATCCTCAACTTCATCTGCTGCTTCCTCGATTTCATCTGCTCTTTCCTCAACGGCTTCTGCCGCTTCTTCAGCTCTCTCCTCTTCAGGAGTATCCCTGCAGGAAACAAACGATGTACTTACTGAAAACAATAATGCAAATAATAAAAATAGTTTCTTCATAATTTTTGGTTTTGTTGATTAGATAAAACAAATTAGAAAAAAAGAACAGGAAAGCCCTATTTTCGGTGTTAAAATAAAGCAAAAGCCCCTGCTGAGGCCATCTCTCGCTTTAGACATTATCTCCTATTTCCTATTTTCATACCTATGTATTTTCTGTTGTCTGACCATTTTATAAAACTCCTGAAGACCGGACGAAAACAAAAACAGGTAAAAAACTGAAGGAATCATCTTTCGTTTTTAAGATTTTATTTAGATTTACTACTATATCACCGGAATCCCTACCCTCTGGTAAATTAATCTAGAATAGCTTGTAAATAAATGTAATGGTACATTTATGAGTATGTTACCCACAAGCTGAAAAATCCGAACTACCAATAAAATCCATCTGAAAAATACCATCGCGCACACAGCACATTTATTTTTTTCCCACGCTAAAAAAGCCAACTCCAAAAAAATAAAAGAGCTGTTTTTTTCATCGCTCAAATCCGAACATACTAACGACATTATTTTGTCCGATTAGAAAATTTGTAAAATATGTTAATTACTTTTATAGCCTTAATAAAAAATAACGGAAAAAAGATAAATGGCCAAGACCAAATACGAAAATTACTCTAAAGAACAACTAATTGCCAAATTAGAAAAACTTGAAAAAAAAGGATATGGCTTGGTTTGGGAGGACAAACCAGAAAAAATTGCAGACCGTTGCGAAAAGGAATTGCCAGTTTTGGTCGAGGACAAAAAAAAAGAAATAAAAAAAGACCCTGAAAAACCAACCCATTTCATCTTCGAAGGCGACAATTACCACACATTATACACACTCAATTTTACTCATAAAAAAGGTATAGATGTCATATATATTGACCCGCCTTATAATACGGGAAAAACTGATAAAGCAGGTAAAACCGATTTTCGTTATAATGACAGATTCATAAAAAAAGAAGATAGATTTCGTCATAGCACTTGGCTTTCTTTTATGAATAAAAGACTGCGTTTAGCTAAAAACCTTTTAAAAGACACAGGCATTATTGCTATATCTATTGACGATAACGAGGTTTTTAATCTTAAACTGCTCTGCGATAAAATATTTGGAGAACTCAATCATATTGGAACTGTGCCAACAATTATGAATTTAAAGGGCAACCAAGACCAATTTGGCTTTGCTGGTACCCACGAATACACATTGTTTTATGCAAAAGTAAAATCTAAAGCAACAATTTTAGAGTTTGATGTTGAGGAAGATTCTGACGATTTGTGGTCAAACGATGAAAAAGGTCCTTACAAAAAAGGAAGAGGAATATTAGCAGACGGAAAGGAAAAATATAGAGAAGACAGGGAACAAATGTATTTTCCATTATTAATTAAAGATGACAAAGTATCTCTAATCCAAGAAGAAGAGCATTCAAAAATATATGATAAGAATACAGATACATTTGATGATGATTTTGTAAAACTTTTAATCGAAAAATATAAGAATAAAGGATTCGAAGTTGTTCTTCCAATTAATTCTAAAAACGAACTGTTGAGATGGACTTGGGGTTACGACCACAAATTTCAAACACACATTAAAGATGTTATTGTTACTCGAACAAAAAATGGCATCACTTTAAACAAAAAACAAAGACCAAAACTTGGCAATTTACCTTCTAAAAAACCAAAATCAGTTCTTTATAGACCAGAATATAGTAGTGGTAACGGAACAAATCAATTAAAGGAAATTTTAGGATATGAGGCTTTTAACAATCCAAAACCTATAGAATTAATTAAAGATATTTTATTTCTTACGGGCAAAAAAGATGCCATTATACTTGATTTTTTTGCAGGTAGCGGAACAACAGGACAGGCAGTAATAGAATTAAATAAAATGGATGAAGGTCAAAGACAGTGTATTCTCTGCACAAACAACGAGAACAATATCTGTGAAGAAGTTACCTATCCAAGATTACAAAGGGTAATAAATGGATACAATGATGTTAGGGGCATTCCTGCTAATTTAAAATACTTCAAAACAGATTATGTACCAATTGTATTAACCGATAATGACAAAAGAAATCTTGTCGCAAAAAGCACCGAACTACTTTGTATTGCATAAAACACCTTTGAAACTGTACATCAAAAATCGAAACAAAAAGAATATGCGATTTTCAGAAACAAGAACAAGCACACAGCAATTATTTATGATGAAGATTACATAGGAAGCTGTTGCGACTTTTTAAACAAACTAAAACACACATCTGAAATAATAATATTTGTGTTCAGCTATGACCACAATTATATGGAGGAAGATTTTGAAACACTAAACAAGCCATTTAAAGTCAAACCTATTCCAGAGGCCATATTAAACGTATATCGGAAAATTGCAAAATTGAAGAATAAATGAAGCATATAGCGTATCAACAGGAATATAAAGATAAAATTTCAGCCACCGCAGTCGAACTTTTAAATGATGAGTACAGAGAACAAGGTGCAATAGTATTCAAAGCCCCAACGGGCTCGGGCAAAACCTATATGATTTCACAAGCATTGACCAAAATTGTAAAGGAACAAGCCACAAAATCATATTCATTTATTTGGCTATCCGTAAATTCACTGCACGAACAAAGTCGGGAAAGTCTCACTCGATATTTAGAGGATGAAAAATTATTGGATTGTATTACAATTGATGATTTACAAAATAATGTGATTGAAGAAAACGAAATTGTATTCATTAATTGGGACAGTTTAATTAAAAAAAACAATTCTTTTCGTTTAGAAAATGAGTTGGACTGGAATCTTCACTCCGTAGTCCAAAACACCAAAGAAGAAGGCAGGGAAATTATACTTATAATTGACGAAAGCCATAGAACGGCAAGTACAGACAAAGCCAAAGAAGTAATTGAAGAAGTAAACCCAACACTTATTGTAGAAATGACGGCTACGCCGTCAAATATTAATGGAACATTAATAGATATTCCATTAGCAAAGGTCATAGCACAAGGTATGATTAAAAGCGAGGTTAGGATAAATCCTAATAGCAAAAGCATTCGCGAGAATAAAGACTTGTTGGAAGTAGCTCTCAAAAAAAGAAAACAACTCAAGCATTTTTATGAAAAGGAAGGTACTGACATAAATCCCTTGCTTTTAATACAAATTCCCAATAAAAAACAAACAGACAGTTCAAATCCAGAAGATTATATTATTGGTTTATTGGCAGACCATAGCATTACCATTGCAAACGGGAACCTTGAAATAAGAATTTCAGGGGTTGATATTAAAGAGCTTGATGAAAAGGTTAAACCAGGTAACAGTCCAATTGATGTGTTAATATTTAAAGAGGCCATTGCACTTGGTTGGGATTGCCCAAGAGCATCATTGATATTTTTGCAACGTGAATGGAAACAGGAGCGTTACAGTTTTAATATTCAAACCTTGGGTCGTATAATGCGTATGCCAGAACAAAAGCATTACATTACACATCCCGAATTAAATTATGGCTACATTTATTCGGCATCAGATAATTTTGAAATTGTTCAGGAACTTGCAAACAATTACGTTAGCGACCTTCCAATGGAAAGGGATGAAAACATCAATACCAAACCTATAAAACTCACGAGCGAATTCATTCGCAGAAAAAGAGAACTTACAAGATTATCAGGTGCCTTTAGAAAATGTTTATTGGACTCAGCAAAAGAACTCGATACCAAATCCGAAATCAATCCAAACATAAAAGAAATTCATAAAAATGTGGGATTGGAAGGCGTAGTTAAAGGTATTGACAAAGATTCCAAACAAGAAGTTGAATTTAGCGACAGTAAAAGCATTAGAAAGGACATCAATGATATTGCTTCAAGTTATACAGATTTTTGCGCAGAAATGGCAAAGCCTTATTCCATCGCTCGTTCTGTCCTCGTAATTAAATCTTCAATACGTACTTGGTTCAAACACGCTTATAATATTGGCGATGAAGATAAAATTGCGCTAATCGTAATGAACCGTAGCAATAATCCGAGAATTAGAAAATTATTGGAGCAAGCTAAAGACCTTTATGCAAACCTTCCCACAAG
This sequence comes from Autumnicola lenta, assembly GCF_031846515.1. Classification (NCBI taxonomy): domain Bacteria; kingdom Pseudomonadati; phylum Bacteroidota; class Flavobacteriia; order Flavobacteriales; family Flavobacteriaceae; genus Autumnicola; species Autumnicola lenta. The sequence goes on along the minus strand of NZ_JAVRHO010000009.1, from coordinate 5,485 downwards.
AGAAGATGAAGTGGTTTCTAATCCAGATTGGGAAATACCGGAAAGCATTAGCATATTTACAGATTATGCCATCGTTGAAAATTCATATAAATCAATAATTAAGAACTACAATGACCAAAAGCTATATGTAAAGAAAAACAAAAACGGCAAAATAAATTTTTCACAGCCCGAAATTGATTTTATTGAAGAAGTTGACAAAACTGATGACGATATACTTTGGTGGTTTAAGAATGGCGAAAGAGAAAGTCGTTATTTCGGTATCGCATACAAGAAAACCAATGGTTTTTATTACGGTTTTTATCCTGACTTTATAATTAAAACCAAAAAAGAAACTATAATAGTTGAGATTAAAGACGATAATGATTTAAAACCCGAAAATGCCCTAAAACTTCAAGCAGGCAAAAACTATATTACAAGAGCGAACAATAAAGAGAAAGTTAGGTTTTATATGCTTTCGCCAATGGATTACGCCACATTTTTTACTGCATTGAAAGACCAAGACATTGAGTCATTTGAATCATCTTTCGAAAAACGTTTAATTAAATACAATCAAAGTCAGAAGAAGTTGATTGAAAGTAAAATTGACCAATCCGAAAAAGAAAAAGAAAACTTGGAATGGTTATCCGACTTTGAAAAAACAATAGACGAGTTAAATGATGAAAAGTTCAAGCGAGAGCTTTTGGAAATGCAATTAAGTGAGGCCCAAGAAAATATTGAAACGTTAGCAAGGTCTTTAAATGAAATCCAACCAACTTATACAGTCAAAAGAACGTTAACTATTGAAAAACCATTTAATATTTGCGTCCTTGGAGAAGTTTCAGACCAAGCATTAATACGCAAACAATTGAATAACTATTTTGAAAAAGTAGGATTATCTGCTACAGATTGGAAAATCGAATTTTTCAATAATACCAAACTTCAAAATACTAATGTTTTACGTTCTTTACAAAAAGGACAAAGCAAATTTTCTTTAATTGTAACAGGGCAAATTTTTCATCATTCAGGCAAAGGCAATGCAAAAGCAAATATTATCTCGGAATTAAAAAATGAAAAATATATCCCGCACTCTATCGGTAGCAATCCTAAAGATTTGTTGACACCAGACAAAATATTAATAACCATTGATAATTATTTAGAACAAAGCCAACGCTAAAAGCCATACACATTTGCAATTCGCTCACAGCCACCACGCCACCCAAAATTGCAAAAGAGTATGCCTTGCCCACCGCACAAATCACAGCAAACGAGAAAGAACACTATTTGAAAAACAGAACGCAAAAAGCCTGTGGGTAACTACGTATATCGCAAATGGCGGGTCTTGTCGAAAAAGTTAAATTTTAACCAAGAAAGAAAATGGTTAAGCCAACAGTCCCGCGTCCCTACTCCCAAAATTCTCCATACCCGTAAACATCATAAACTAGAAACAGAGAGCTTTCGGCATCTAATAGATATAAACATTGAATTCAAATTTCAACATAAAAATTTTTTAGGTATAGCACAGGGTACTTTTCCAAAATTCACTGATTCCATGATTAATGTTTTAACTATATTTAACTAATTATTCCTGTTATTTAATCAATCATCAAGCTAATGTCATATTCTCTAATCAAAAAAATCATAAGTAAGGGTCTGTTATTAATATTTCTAATTTTAATTTCTTCCTGTTCTTCAGACAGTCCGAATGATCCTGAACCGATACCTTCTGAAGGTAATCTCCTGAAATCTGAAAAAGAATATTCTTTTGGAATCCTGGAAAAGGAAACAAACTTTTACTACAATTCGGATGGAAACATTTCAAAAATCGACGTTAATTCTGTCTATGAAGGAATTGGGACTTTTGAATATTTTTATGATGATAATGGAAGAATGGAATCATATACGTTGTCACTATTAAGTCCGTTTGGTGATCAAAGAGAAGAGAATACCATATTAATCTATGAAGGTGATGAGATCGTCCGGAGTTGTACTAATGTATTTGTAACCGGAGAAGATGAAAGTTTTTTTCCAGATCCTACAGTAGACAAAGTTGAATTTGAATATAATTCCTCTGGCCAGGTAACTAAGGTAATTAAATACCAGCATGACTATCAGGAAACGGCATCTTGTGAAAGCCTGGAATATATTGATGGCACTATAACTATGGAATATGATTCTAAAGGAAATTTAACTAGAATGGAGGATACCAGCAATATATTTGGGCCCACTTATCTTACCTATACACATGACAATACATTTCACCCTTATAGAAATCTTAAACCAGTTTATTTCAGAAACATCTATAATTATTCTTCTCAAAATAATGTAACATCAGCAGAAGAGTTTAATAGTGATTCTAATGAAAAAGTGGGATACGTGGAATACAATTATGAATTTAATGAAGAAGATTATCCAGTTAGTTTAAATAGAAAATGGAGTACCGCAGATAATTCTATTTTTCAAAGTTACACATACCAATTTACTTATTACTAAAAACCAGGATGGGTAAGAATCTAAAATTGTACAACATTGACTAAATTCTCAATTGTGTGTTGCTTTTCCGGTTTTTAACATCGATTAATGGCCAATGGCGGATTTTAATTAAAAATTGTACTTCCAGAAACCAAAAAGCAAAAAGTTACGGCTACATATCTGAGCACCTTTTGCGGCACCTTGACAGGAACAAGGCCTTTAGTTGCAATTATCACACAAATCCATGAAAGAAAAAGAAATTAAAATCGAACTTGAAAAAGGAGTTCGAAATGGGGTTTCTAAAACAGATTTATATAACCATTTTAAAGATCAATATGATGATGATTCACTCCGACTTTTATTAGCTTCTAAACCTTCCTTAGCAAATCGTAAAAAGTATAAGATACTCCATTTGATATTATCAGGTATATGGGGAATATTTTTGGCATTTGAACTATTAAGCGTTCTGGAACTTATTGATGAATTTGATATAAGATTGTTTGCTTCTATTATTATAACCTTTTACTTCACCATCAATATTTGGAATTTTGATGGCAAATTTTTTCTACCTGGAATAATTTGGTTTATAATTTCCATTTTTAATTCTTTCAAAGAAATTTCAGTATTACCAGAATATGATCCTGACTTGTACATTTTACAAAATATAACTTTTGGATACTCATTTATGCTTATTATGGATACTCATTTATGCTTATTATAGGAATCATCATTATGTATCATTTAAGAAATAATATCTTTGACTACTATAAATGGTTTACACCTGCAAAAAACTCTGAAAGTAAAAGACTTTTTCAAGAGATAACTGAAGGTAAAAACAACTTATCACTATAACGAGATAAATCGAAAAAGTGTAATTTTAGAAACCAGGAAATAAAGCTGTTAAGAAAGCAAATCCGCGCTCCTATTCTGCCAATTAGCAATAATTAAAAACAATTGGTGCCAAAACCTAATTATCTGTGAAGAACAAGATTTTATTATTCGCACTATTTCTTTCGATTTCAATTTATGGGCAAGAAAGATATGAACCCGAAATTTTAATTCTTGCTCCATTCTCAGTAAAATATGAAAAGGATTTTAAAGAGGAGATTTCAAAAATAAATGAAAAATTAAAAGAATATAATAATTCTCTAGAGAGTACAGAATATCTAAATTCTCCCGAATTTAAAAATCAGCCTGAGAATATTCAAAGAATGGTAGCGGCTGAAATTGAATATTCTAAGAGATCAAATTTTTACAATAATACCAGCCTAATTGCCGAACAATTTTTGGCTTATATATTCTTTGAGAAGTTCCCTAATCTTTTAATAGAACTTAGCAATAAAAAAAGTAATGGAACAAGAGAAGATCTTGAACAATTGGCAAAAAAGAAAAACCTGCAGTATGTATTGAATTTCCCTTCGATTAGATCATTTAAAAAAGAGGGACAAAGCTATACCGAAGTTGAATTTCAGTTATTTGACCACAAGCAAGATTCAATTCTTCTTCAAGAAAAATTTATAGGAAACTCTACTAATCCAGGTTTCGAATTCGCTTGTGAGGATCAATCTGTTAGTTGCACTTTAAACAATGCTCTTTCTCAAGGATTAAATGAAATATTATATATAATCGCATCGAACAGTCCAAGTCTTAAAAGAGAAAAAGAACTGAGCCTTTTGAGGTATAAGGAACTCTTATATAAACATTATCAAATAGGTTCAAAAAATGATTTTACAAAAGAAATAATTACAAATTCAGCTCTTAGAATAGATTCAGACTTATATCAAACTTTGATTAATAGTGACAGCACGAAATTCGTTGCATTTTATATTAAACAAGGCTCGAAACAAAATCTAAAATCTTTAAACGATCATAATGATGACAATAACGTTACCATCTTAACTGATAAATCATTAAGCGACAAGGAAATTTTTGATATTCCCCAAACTTATGCTTTCATTATAAAAGGTGTGAAATTTGAGAATCATTGGTATTTAGATAAATCTAATGCGACTTATTTCGAAGCTACAAATATGGATTCTGCCAAAAAGCAATACTTCAACAACTTACAGAATTGGAATTTCTTTAAGGAGAATTCAACAACTTTTAATAAAGACTTTTGGAATACAAAATTATTTGAAAAAGTACCTGATCTAAAGAAAGATCCTGAATGGGATGAATACGGTGATAATATTTGGAAAACGGAGGAAATAAATAATCGAGATTATATTGGACTATATGAGATTGTTGCCGACAACATGATTGAAGATTTAGAAGCTGAGAATGATTCTTATGAAGAAAGAGCAAAGAAAATATTGCAAACGAAATATGACAGTTTAGAGTCTAGTGATTCTAAGAATTATACAAAAATATCAAAGCACTCCTTGATTTTTCCAAAAGATAAAGAATATAGTTTAAACCCAGTTCTTATTGAAGAGGAGAATGGCAAGAAAACTATCCGTTATTTTCTTTTATTAAATAATTCGAATGCTATTTATGAATGGGTCTATTTTGTACCTAAAGAAGTTGATACTAACTACTATGGGGACAAAGTGGTAGAACAAATCTCAAGTTTAACCGATTGGAACTTTTCTGTTTACAACTTGAATGATGAAAATTTCTGGAAAGAATATGTCTTTAAAAAAGAAAATGAAAAATATATTTACTTAAGAAAAGTAAATTGATTGTCCGGTCGCCAACAATTAATTATGGCAAATACCGGGGTGGCGTATTTTTAATTAGAACGAACTTCAACATTTTATTGACAACAAGTGTTCCGGCACCCTTGCTTTAAAATTGGATGCCGGGACATCTAAAAACGCATTACACTGACAAAATGAATAAAACATATAGCAAATATGCTGCCTATCCTATCTTGGCAAACAATAGACTGATCTAGGACTTATGAGAAAATTGTCCGGAGCGTTGTCAACTAGAAAAACAAAAATGTTCTTTAAAGCAACTCTATTCCTACCCGGCTTCCAATATATCTATAACTTAATTGACAGCATCAACAACTTCTAAAAGCTCAATTTCAAAA
>NZ_JAVRHO010000089.1:0-418 GCF_031846515.1 Autumnicola lenta | reverse complement strand
AGGAAATGGACTACAGAGGAGAATTTTCTGTTTTATATTACATACGGTTTTCTTGTTGTAGCATTTGGTGTGCTGGGTCTTTACATTCAGGATATTCCGAATAATTTCTATTCCAATGCTATAAATGTTGGTGATTATCCCATACTCACTTTTCTAATTCTGCAGCATTTTATAGCTTCAGTCGTGCTGACAGCCTTTTTACAAATAAGTAGTTGGTGGTTTACCAGGAGATGGCATCGAAGGTGATTCTTTAAGATTCTGAATTTTAAAGTTTGAATTAAAAGCACTTCATTGAAAATCTTCAACTTTAAAGATAATTCGTAGCCATAAAAGGTTCCTATTCAATTCTGAAGAAGAAATCGCAACTCTAGAGGTTCCTTCCCTTTTTTCAAGGGAAGGTGGCTTTATCAGCTTTTTC
>NZ_JAVRHO010000088.1:0-436 GCF_031846515.1 Autumnicola lenta | reverse complement strand
AATGTCGCCCCAAGCTGTTGGTTACTTCAGTAAGAAAAAGTCCGTAGAAACCCACCCTTCGACAGGCTCAGGGGGACAAAGAGTTTGCCAGTCCGGCTGAGCTTGTCGAAGCCCTGTTATTTTTATTCTTAACAAAAACAATAGGTAGATAGTTGGCATTTTTGAGCTGCCGTTTAAATTGAATCAGGAAACAGGAAGCATGAATCAAGATTACGGGAAACGAATGTCGCCCCCAAGCTGTTGGTTACTTCAGTAAGAAAAAGTCCGTAGAAATCCACCCTTCGACAGGCTCTGGGGGACAAAGAGTTTGCCAGTCCGGCTGAGCTTATCGAAGCCCTGATATTTTTATTCGTAACAGAAACAACAGGTCAATAATTGCCATTTTTGAGCTGCCGTTTAAATTGAATCAGGAAACAGGAGGCATGAATCAAGATTA
>NZ_JAVRHO010000087.1:0-457 GCF_031846515.1 Autumnicola lenta | reverse complement strand
CGAGGGAGAAATCACTGTGGCAATTGATATGGAGAAGCTTGGGCAGGATGCAAGATGGGATGGACTCAAAGGATATCTGTCCAACACAAAGCTACCTAAAGATCAAGTCATTGAAAATTACCAACACCTTTGGCAAATCGAATATGCTTTTAGAATCGCCAAAACGGATTTAAAGATCAGACCCATCTACCACCGATTACAAAAACGCATCGAAGCACATATATGTATATCCTTTGTTGCCTATAAAATATTTAAAGAACTGGAGCGGCAACTCAAGGCCAAGAAAGCTACTATTAGTGCTAACAAAGCCATCGAAATTGCAGAGAACATTCATGAAATAACCTTCGAACTTCCTAGCGGAAGTAAAATAAATAAGTTGTTATTACTCACGGAAGAGCAAAAATATTTTGCTTCCTTAGTACAAGTATAGGTCAGGGTGTCCCAGTGCGGAAGTCAG
>NZ_JAVRHO010000086.1:0-458 GCF_031846515.1 Autumnicola lenta | reverse complement strand
TGAGGGAGAAATTACTGTGGCAATTGATACAGAGAAGCTCCGGCAGGATGCCAGATGGGATGGACTCAAAGGATACCTATCCAACACAAAGCTACCAAAAGATCAAATCATTGAAAATTACCAACATCTTTGGCAAATTGAATATGCATTTCGTATAGCCAAAACGGATTTAAAGATCAGGCCCATCTACCACCGATTACAAAAGCGTATTGAAGCACATATTTGTATATCCTTTGTGGCCTATAAGGTATTTAAGGAACTGGAGCGGCAACTCAAGACAAAGAAAGCTACTGTTAGTGCTAATAAAGCCATAGAAATTGCGGAGAACATTCATGAAATAACCTTCAAACTTCCTAGCGGAAGCAAAATAAGTAAGCTGCTATTACTAACGGAGGAGCAAAAATATTTTGCTTCCTTAGTAAAAATATAGGTCAGGGTGTCTCAGTGCGGAAGTCAGG
>NZ_JAVRHO010000085.1:0-465 GCF_031846515.1 Autumnicola lenta | reverse complement strand
CGTTGTATGCAATTTCTTGTTGCGCATGGTCATCTTTTGAAGTTCCTGGGCTGATTAATAGTGGTACGGCTAAGGGAAAGAGAAGGACAAAACCTTTAGGTAGCGTCCCTAAGAATTTGGCGATGGGATCGTGGAAAGTCTTTCACTTTCCAAACGTTTCCAACGTTACAAATTCTTAAGGTTAAGGTAGTTGAAAATTTTGATATAGTCAATAGCTTCAACTAACTTAATTTTTTTCCCTTAGCAGTACGGACAGTTGTAAAGCCCATCCCTTATTCCACAATGTTTAGAAGGCTTTCTTAAACACAATGGAAACGGGATACGGACCTCAAAAGAAGCCTTATCATTTATGCCGCTCCAATCAACTGTTCCTTTTTTGCTATTTTTTGCTGCGGATAGGCAAAAAAGCATACAACACCATGTTACTGCAATAGTCGCAAAAAAGCTCCTACTGCAGTAACACTT
>NZ_JAVRHO010000084.1:0-488 GCF_031846515.1 Autumnicola lenta | reverse complement strand
GCTGGCGCGCGTGATTGTCCGCAGGACAATCCGCTAAGCAAGCGAGCACGGACTTTCGATTCGAGACCAAATTAAGCATTGTTTTTATATGTTGTTACCCACTTTTGCGACACGTTTGAGTAAGCACCTTTTGGTATTTTTTTTCTCCACAGCCAGAGTAAAAGTCGGCATTTATTGTCCGTGATGAAAAACAAGCAAAAACCCTATTTCTGGAAATAACCGACCAAATAAACAAATCTCTTTTTTGTCCGTTCCCGTTATCGAAATTTTATCCGTCCAGTTAAAGTCCGTTTCACAACATTTTTTTCATCAGGTTTGCTTTTCCTTTCCTTAAAAATAATAGAAAAATCCATTTTTTTTGTCCGTCCTGTTCCCTACTCTTTACCGCTCCTGTATTTTTGTTTTGCGAAGCATTTTGCACCACAGATTTTTTAAAATAAATTTTTTCACAATTGCTCTGAAAAGTTTTTTTCGGAGCAATTGTGGGT
>NZ_JAVRHO010000083.1:0-493 GCF_031846515.1 Autumnicola lenta | reverse complement strand
AAGGGCTGGATTTTGGTGCAGGAACAGGTCCTGTTATTTCAAAAATGCTTCAGGATAAAGATTTCAAAATTGCTCCTTACGATCCATTCTTTCAGGATAATCAGGAACTACTTCAGCATAAATACAACTTTATTGCCTGTTGCGAAGTGATGGAACATTTTCATTTTCCGCGGAAGGAATTCCGCAGACTCAAACAATTGCTGCTTCCGGGAGGAAAACTTTATTGTATGACACATGTTTATACTCCTGAAATTGAATTTGAAAACTGGTATTACAAAAATGATCGCACACATGTATTTATATATCAGGAAGAGACGCTGAAGTACATTAAGGAAGAATTCGGTTTTTCAGATTTTTATGTAAAAGAGCGGCTTATTGTGTTTTCCATTGCCTGATATTCTACGATTTTCCTGCAAGGTTTTTAAAACCTGTGTGTAAGTCAAGTGATCTTATAAAGTTTAGGAGGAAAAAAGGATAATTGCAATACACGATA
>NZ_JAVRHO010000082.1:0-526 GCF_031846515.1 Autumnicola lenta | reverse complement strand
TGAGTTCGATGTAAAAATTTAATTAATACTGTGTTTTTCACACAATAAAAAAGCGGGAATTTAGTATATTTAAGTGTCTAAAAACCAAATATTTAACTAAAATTCCCGCTATGATTTCTAATGATAAAGTTACTGAAATTTTCTTTGACATCGATGAGTTCTGTAAGGTTTTTAAACCCGCTTTTACACAAAAACTTCTTCAGGACGGCAAGAAACACAGAAAAAGAGCCTTCAAGATGTCGATGAGTGAGATTCTCACTATTACGGTCATCTTTCAGCTCAGCGGACACAGGGATTTCAAGCACTTCTATCTTTTTTATGTTCAAAAGCACATGAAAGCCGAGTTCCCTGATACCGTTTCCTACAATCGTTTTACTGAATTAATGCAAGCCAATATGCTACCACTTGTGCTATTTATGAAAACACGTTGCCTGGGAGAGTGCACGGGGATCTCTTTTGTGGATTCCACTCCTGTTAGGGTCTGCAATAACAAGCGCATTCGTTCCAATAAAGTCTTCGAAGGAAT
>NZ_JAVRHO010000081.1:0-538 GCF_031846515.1 Autumnicola lenta | reverse complement strand
AAAAAGAACGTCTTTCTTCTTTAGAAAGGTCCATCCACTTTTGGGTGACATTCCATAATTCGACATATAAGTACATACCATAAATTTTTAGTTGTTCTTCTATAATCTAAGAATTCTAAATGATAAATAGCATTAAAATTAAGCTAAAGTATTGTAGGTTAAGGTTGTATATAAATAATTTCGGCCCTTCCTCTTTTGATCCGGACAGGTGGGAGAGCTAAGTTTACTGTGTCTCCAGCATTTTGTAAGCTTCCTCGATATATCTGAAGAGGTCTGGAGAGTGCTCCTGGTCATCCTCTTTTTTTATCAATTTTCGACCTAAACGTAAAATTATCAGGTTATCTTCGGGAATTATAATAACATACTGGCCAAGGATCCCACGCATATAGAAAAAATCTTTGTCTTTATACTCGCTCAGCCAAAAGCCATAGCCATACTGCGGACTTTCCTCAAAACGCGGTTTAATGGACCGGGCAACATAAGAAGAATCTAAAATTTGCTGCCCATTCCATCGTCCATAGTTCTTATATAACCTTCC
>NZ_JAVRHO010000080.1:0-545 GCF_031846515.1 Autumnicola lenta | reverse complement strand
CCTCATGTGGAGCTCCAGAATTATCTATAAACATCCAGTCATCAACCAGCTCTTTAAAGATCTTAAAAAAATTCTTTAAACCGTTTTCATATCGTCTCCAGATCACATCTTCCGGGATCTCATGACCACCTTCTTTTACTCTTGTTTCAACACGTTTTACTGCTAAATTTTGTGAGCTAAGCCAGAAAAAAAGTAATGTTACGGTGAGATTCTTCCTTTTGTGCATCAAGGACTAGATTTTTATAACTCTTGGTTGTCAGAGTAGTTTCAAACGCAAAATCCTGTTCAGATCTTATAAAGGTTCTGATTCTTTTCAACATTAACCTTCCAGCTTGTATTTTTGCTCTTTCAGGACGAAAGGGAGATAATCCCCGTGCAATTTCATCTGCATTTACAAATTCGTCACATGCTAATATTTCAGGCAAATTGTGTAGGAAGCAGTAGTCTTTCCTGCTCCATTACATCCGGCTATAACAAATATTCTTTTCATTTCGTAAAATCAAATATAACTTTTATTCTTCGTGAAAAGTCTTATTACCAACAGT
>NZ_JAVRHO010000008.1:0-149064 GCF_031846515.1 Autumnicola lenta | reverse complement strand
GATGGAATTTCTGCTTGTAATCATGTTTTTTTACCCTTCCGTCTTTATCAGCTTACGCTGATAAACCCACCTTCCCTTAAAAAAGGGAAGGAACCATTCCGCCAAAGGAATTTGTTTTTCGAAAATGAACCCCCAGAATTCTAAGATGATGCCTTAAAAATGGCCAATATCGGCACGGAGTCTGTAGAGTTTTGAATATTGTAAACTTTTGTTGTAAAGGCAATCTTTAAAAATGTTATATATCAACATATGGAAAAAATGAGAGAGATATCTTCTCTATATATTAAATTGATGCCTCTAAAATTTTAATTATCGATCCTTACCAGAATTTTGCGTGAGGGATAGGAGCGGCTACCGTGTAGCGCGGATAGCCCGGCCCGAAGGGCACGCCCAAATAAAAAATGGAATTAAATATATCATAAGTTCTTTTTAAAAAAGGATAATTACTCCCATAATCCTTATATTAATTCAAATAAAAACTGGATTTAGAGCTTTATGAAAATTGCGACCTATAATGTTAATGGGATTAATGCAAGACTGCCGGTCTTGTTGCGCTGGCTGGAATATTCCAAACCTGATATTGTCTGCCTTCAGGAATTAAAAGCTCCGGATGAAAAAATCCCCAAAAAAGCTATTGAAGATGCTGGTTATAGTGCGATTTGGTTTGGACAAAAGAGGTGGAATGGAGTAGCTATTCTGGCACGTGATCTGGAAATAAACGAAGTGCTGCGCGGACTGCCCGGTGACCCTTATGATGAGCAAAGCAGGTATATTGAAGCTTTGGTTGGCGATATTCTTATCGCCTGCCTGTATCTACCAAACGGAAATCCTGCTCCAGGACCAAAATTTGACTATAAGCTACGTTGGTATGAGCGACTGAGCGCACGTGCTGCGGAACTTCTTGAGATGGAAACTCCGGTAGTTGTAGTAGGTGACTATAATGTAATGCCTACTGATCTTGATGTTTATAAACCTGAACGGTGGAAGGATGATGCGCTTTTTAGACCCGAAGTGCGGCTGGCGTTTAAAAATCTTGTGGAGCAGGGATGGACTGATGCAATACGGAAGTTATATCCCGATAAAGTGATTTATACCTTTTACGATTACTTCCTGAATTCTTATAAACGTAACGCGGGTTTGCGTATCGATCATTTTTTACTGAGCCCGCAATTGGATGAGAGCCTTATTGCTGGAGGGGTTGATAAAGAGGTACGCGGGTGGGAGAAAACCAGTGATCATGTGCCGGTTTGGATCGAACTGAAATGAGGTTTAATTTTTGTTGCATTCACCTAAGTATGTAATTTAATTTGGATATTTAGATAAATAAAGATTCATTCTATTATCACTTTATTATAATAACTATGAGCTTTATTGGAAAAGAACTTTTAAACTTTCCTGTAAATTTTTTTCAATTTAAGAAATTGTTTTTCGAATAGGTGATATGAGAAGAAGGAAATAATAAAGAGGAGTATTAGTTCGATTAGCACTTTAAGAATCTTATTCTCTATGCCTAAAAATATATTACAAAATACAATTACGAATCCGCTGTACACGTACAATCCGTAAGTATATTTTCCTAAATATTCTGTAGTTCTGAAGACCAGAGATGTCCCTTGCCGTTCTAACGTGACTTTTATAGTGATAAAAATAAGTAGTACAAAATCTAAAGAAAGAAAAATATTAAATAGCATACTATAATCCACTGAAGCATATATAAGCGCTGATACCACAAAAAATAGTGGAAAAAGAATTTTACTCTTTAAAAATTTGTGGGATAATCGATTTTGAAAGTACAGATATCCTGCAGCCATACCGAAACTGAAATTAACTAAATGAAAAGAGACAGTTTTATATTGCTCCCAGCCAAAGTATGCGTCTGAGGCTGCATGTATGATATAAACTGTTAGGAGCACGAAAATTACATACCAGAAATTTTTCGTAAAGAATATACTGAGTATTAGAAATAAGAGATAAAACTGTTCTTCCACAGCTATGGACCAAAGAAATTTTAGAGGTAGGAGATATTGGTCATTATCATAATTAGAAAGAAAGAACCAGAAATACCATTCCTTTGCCGGAAGAGTTATTTCCACCTCAAAAATGCTTGCCAGAGCAGGTAAAACGAGTAGACTAAAGGCAAGGACAAGATAGTAGAGTGGAAAAATCCGTAGAACTCTACGTATAAAAAAATTTCTCTTTGAAAATTTAGAAGTTTTCTCGATTTCTAGATTAGCAAGGTACGTAAGGATAAAACTGGAGAGTACGAAAAAGAAATCGACTCCGAGAAAACCAAAAAAGAAAATGTCTGATGTATGGAAAAGAAATACCATAAGAAAAGCCAGAAATCTGAGGCTATCTAATCCGTCTATTCTCTTTTCCTTTCTCTGGTTTAATTCTTCCATTTTCTTATATCAGATTATATAAATTTCAACTAAGGAGAGGAATGAAAAATCATTTTTTCAGCTTTTTATAAAATCTTCAAAGTCTGTAAAGAAGGATTCCATCTTCAGCATATTCTCAGCAAGAAAGTTTTGAACTTTTGGCCAGTCGTCCTTACTATGAACACTTACATTATCCAGCTGAACATACACTCGGGAGACCGTTTTTCCTTCGGGTAGGAGGTAATTCTCTTCAAAAATTGCTTGGGGTAAATATTCAGCTTTAAAAATTTTTTTCAGTGAAGTCAGCTTTTCGTAATAGTATTCCTGTATAACGAGATCTGGCGAGCTAATGTCCAGAGAGACCTGTGCGATTTTCCTGTTAAAAGTAAACTTTAGCTGGACTTCTTTGACCTTTGTGTTGTACAGAATCCATTGTTGCTCATATTTTCTTCCGAAGCTTGTCCAGAATTCCTGATTTAGTTTTTTCGATTCTTCCCTGCTAAACATTTTTAAATAATTTTTTCCGAAGAAATTATTCACAAATTATATTAGATGAAATATGCTAGTAATATTCCCAAGATTACAATCGCAAGTTTGGATGCATTAAAGGTGTGATTCTTGGCAGATTCAAATAAAATTGTGGTAGAAACGTGTAAAAAGATACCAATAACCATTGCATTAATGTAAACCGAATACGGATTAAGAACTTCGAAGTTTTTGTGCAGCCAGCTTCCAAGTGGTGTCATTAAACCGAAAATTGTTAAAAAAAGAACAACCTTTATTTTGCTAATTTTCGACCTTATAAGGAAAACCGAAAGGATCGCCGCTACGGGGATTTTATGGATGACGACCCCGTGCAAAAGATGCCCGCTGTGATTAATAGGGAAACCTTCCAAAAGTGCGTGCAGGCTCAAACTTACCAGCAAGAGAACAGGAAAAGTACCGGTATCGTCATTGTGGTGCATGTGACCATGCTCTACTCCCTTGGAAACAAATTCCAGAATGATTTGGAGCAAAAGTCCCAACATTATAAAGATTCCGATTTCTGAAGAGCCGCTGGAATAGACTTCCGGCAATAATTCAAATACTGTTACAGAAAGCAGATAAGCACCACTAAACGAAAGTAATAACTGAAAAACAGTAGAGGAGGAGGGTTTTAAGAATAATGAAATTACGTAACCTGCAAAAACCGAAAGTAAGGGTAAAATATAAATCATTAATTTATTGAAGGAGTTTGCGTTCCTGGCCTAAAACTTTCAGCTTTGGACGTATTATTATAATGGACAAAATTAACGTATTTTTGCGGTTCTTTAAAAATGTGATATGGGAAATAATTTTAAGATGATCGCCAAGACCATGTTTGGTTTTGAACCTCTTTTGGCTAAAGAACTAAGAGAGCTTGGTGCAATGGATATAAAAGAAGGAACGCGAAATGTGAGTTTTACAGGGGATAATGGCTTTATGTATAAGGCAAACTTGTGTCTGCGGACGGCAATTAAGGTCTTAAAACCCTATAAAAGCTTTAAAATATATTCTGAAGAGGATCTTTACAAAAGTATTTATGCCCTGCCATGGGAAGAGTTTATGGATGTGGACGATACTCTTGCGATAGATGCCACCGTACATTCTGAAACTTTCACCCATTCTAAATATATTTCCTTAAAAACCAAAGATGCCATTGTAGATCGGTTTCGGGATAAATTTGGTAAACGGCCAGATGTGGACCTGGATTTTCCAACTTTGCGTCTTAATATCCATATTGAAGGGAACTTTTGTGATGTAAGTTTCGACAGTTCCGGACAGTCCTTGCACAAACGTGGCTACAAAACAGCGACAAACATCGCTCCTATAAATGAAGTTTTGGCGGCCGGCATGTTATTGCAGTCGGGATGGAACGGCCAAAGCGATTTTCTGGATCCTATGTGTGGTAGTGGAACCCTGCTAATAGAAGCTGCCATGATTGCGTGTAACATTCCCCCAAATTTAAACCGAAAGGAATTTGCATTTGAAAGGTGGAAAGATTGGGATGCGGATCTCTTCGAGAAGATTGAAGAATCTGTATTAAAGAAAGTTCGGGAATTCCATTTTACTATAAAAGGTTACGATACTTCCCCTTCAGCAGTGCATAAGGCAATCGATAATGTTGAAAACGCAAACCTTTCAGAATTTATTAAGATAGAAAGACAGGATTTTTTCGAGAGTGAAAAGGAGAATGACAGGCACCTGCATATGGTATTTAATCCGCCTTACGGTGAGCGTCTAGAAATCGATATGCCTGCATTTTACAAGAGGATTGGTGATACTCTAAAGCAGAATTATCCAGGGACACAGGCGTGGTTTATTACTTCTAACCTGGAAGCTATTAAGAATGTTGGTTTGCGACCTTCGCGAAAGATAAAAATGTACAACGGAGCTTTAGAATCAAGGCTTCTGAAGTATGAAATATATGAAGGTACAAAGAAGGTGCACAAACAGCAGGATTAAAATAAGTTTTGCGGTGTCTGGATAGGGTACATCTTCAATTGAGGTTAAAGTGTTTAATTTTAAGCACCTTTTTTTCTAAAGGTCGATAATTGGCATTTTGGAACGTCGGCCTTAACAGGCGAATTATGCCGTACTATATGAGACATCCGAACCTAAAAGAAAGCTATTTTTTGTAAAGTGGCAGCAAATAGGAAATGGTATAAGCATATCCCACGCCAAACTGACTGTCGTCGTAGGTGCGGTTAAAGCCCGGAATGCTCAAATTATCAAAACCGGAAGGCGTATTTTGACCTATTCGTCGTTTAAGCTGCACATTGGCAGAAAGAAAAAGGTTTTTTAGTACTTCTACCTTTATTCCTGCCATTAATTCGATCCAATTGGCTGTTAAACCTGTGGTTTCACCATTTTCCGGAGTTCTGGTGTCAGGATCAAAATAAGGAGTCGTTGTATAGATAGTGTATTCTTCCAATTCCTGGGAAAAAGTAGCGAAGCCATAGCGGATACCTACGAAAATGCTGTTCTGCATATCCTGCCAGTTGTTATATGCATTATAATCTGCTCCAATTTTGGCATAACTACCTGAAGAAGTTGCTCTTATCAATCCCTCATCAAAGGTTATTTGCTCATTGCCAATTTCAGCAGCAGCATAAAAACTGTCATACACGCGATAATCCCCTACCAGCTCAAAGCCACGATAATCTTCCTGAAATGCTGTACGCAAAAGTTTGCTAAGGTCCACGCCAACCCGCAACCCATATTTTTGCTCAAACTCAATACTATCCTGCGGTTGTTCCGTTTGTGCTGTTGCCTTGTTGAAACTTAACAACAGGATAATGCTAATAATAGAAAGATATGTGGGCGTTATTTTCATTTTCAACTTCTTCTTGTTCAATGACATAGTCTAAAATCCAGGCACCATCTTCACCAGGATCAATTCTGGCATTCAATCCTGAATAATTTATTTTAAATGAGCAGGCCCTATTAAGATAAATTTCCTCCCTGGCGTAGTAAAAATCAATAATGTCAGTATTATTCTGTTCTACCGGACTATCTGGATCCTCTTCTTCAGCATAATTAAAGGTAAACTCGTAAGAAGTAATATCCTGATCTGTTCTTAACGGAATTGCGATACTATCGCGGTTAACGTCCAGCATAAAAACTGAGGTATCTTCTACAGCTTTTATCCTCAGATTTATTGGAGCTTGCGGAGTTTCCCTGTCTTCAATATCATAAAATCTCATAACGAGTAGAGATGTAGTCTGGGTACTGGCCGGACAAATATCATCCCGCTGGCATCCTGCAAAAAGCAGAATTGAAGCCAAAGCGATAAAAATTGTTTTGGAATAAAATGATTTCATCTCTTATTATGTTGTTCATTAGAAAAGAATATCAGTTCTTTTCCGGCCGGTTTATCTCCTTTCCAAACAAACCACATTTTCCACGTGGAAGGTTTGGGGGAACATATCTACGGGCTGCACTTTTGTTACCTTATAATGTTCATCCAGCATTTCCAGATCGCGAGCCTGCGTGGCAGAGTTACAACTCACATACACGATCCGCTGCGGCAATATACCAATAATTTGGGCTACAACATCTTTGTGCATCCCGTCCCTTGGCGGATCGGTAATTATAACGTCCGGATTACCATGTATATTAATGAAATCCCGGGTAAAAACCTTTCTCATGTCTCCGGCGAAGAACTCTGTATTTTCTATGTTATTGCGTTCAGCATTTTCTTTGGCATCTTTAATAGCTTCGGGTACAGCTTCTACACCAATGACTTTTTTTGCTTTAGCCGCCACAAACTGAGCAATAGTTCCGGTGCCCGTATAAAGATCATATACAATTTCATCTCCTTTTAAATCGGCGAAATCTCTTGTGATTTTATACAATTCGTAAGCCTGTGCAGAATTAGTCTGGTAGAAAGATTTTGCATTTATCTTAAATCTAAGGCCTTCCATTTCTTCAAAGATATGGTCGCGGCCATGGTAACAGATCACCTCCTGATCATAAATTGTATCATTTCCTTTGGAATTGATCACGTACTGAAGGGAAGTGATTTCAGGAAACTCCGCAAGAATATTGTCCAGCAAAAGCTCCCTCTTTTCTTTATCTTCTTCAAAGAGCTGAAGCAGCACCATAATTTCTCCGGTGGAAGAGGTGCGAATCATTAATGTGCGCAAAAATCCTGATTGCTCCCGGGCGTTAAAGAACTGCATGTCATTTTCTGTAGCAAAAATCTTTATAAAATTTCTGATCGCATTACTGGGATCTTCCTGAAGATGACATTTTTTGATGTCCAGGATCTTATCCCACATTCCGGGGATATGGAAACCCAATGCATTTTTATTGTCAAAATCTTTCCCGCTCTGGATCTCTTCCATAGTAAGCCATCTGCTGTCACTAAAAGAGAATTCCATTTTATTCCTGTAGAAGTAGATTTCTTTGCTACCAAGAATAGGAGTCGTTTCCGGAAGTTCTACTTTGCCAATCCGGCGTAAGTTGTTTTCAATTTCCTGCTGTTTATACTCCAGTTGGTATTTATAGTCCATAAATTGCCATTTGCAGCCTCCGCAGGTGCCAAAATGCTGGCAAACAGGCTCGACCCTTTTACTGGAATATTCATGGAAATTAACCGCTGTACCCTGGTAATAGGATTTTCTTTTTTTTATCGTCTGGATATCTGCCACATCGCCGGGAACGGCATTATTAATAAAAACCACCTTCCCGTCTGGCGCTTTACCAATGCTTTTACCTTTTGCACCGGCGTCTATAACTTCAACTGCTTCAAAAAGCTTGTTCTTTTTCTTTCTACCCATGGCGCAAAAATAGGATAAAAGCTAAGATTTATTGGGGCTCATATTGAAAATTTCAGCAAACATTTAGTAATTTGCGAAGATTCAAAATCAGGATGATTTCTCTCCGATTTCCGATAAATTCAGCGGTACAAGAAGGAATTGAAGAAGTAAATGATATAAAAGAATTAGAAATGCCATTAAAGGAAATTAAATCTTCAGAAGAAGCAATTAAATTGGAAGACAAGCATGGAGCGCACAACTATCATCCGTTGCCGGCCGTTTTGAGTAAAGGTGAGGGAGTTCATGTTTGGGATGTTGAAGGAAATAAATATTATGATTTTCTCTCTGCATATTCTGCTGTGAATCAGGGGCATTGCCACCCAAGGATTATCGATGCGCTTTCTCAACAGGCTGCTAAATTAACGCTGACTTCAAGAGCCTTTCATAATGACGTCTTAGGACCTTTTGAAGAATATGCGACTGAGTATTTTGGTTTTGATAAGCTGCTGCCAATGAATACCGGTGCAGAGGCTGTGGAAACAGCTATTAAACTTGCCAGAAAATGGGCATATGAAACAAAAGGCGTACAGGAAACTGAAGCGCAGATCGTGGTTTGTGAAAATAACTTCCATGGAAGAACTACCACGATAATTTCGTTTTCTAACGATGAAGGCGCAAGAAAGAATTTTGGACCTTACACCCCCGGATTTCTTAAAATTCCTTACGACGATGTAGACGCACTGGAAAAGGTGCTTGAAGAAAATGAAAATATTGCCGGGTTCCTGGTTGAACCTATACAGGGAGAAGCTGGGGTATATGTGCCTTCTCAAGGTTATTTGGAAAGAACCAAGGCACTTTGCGAAAAGCATAACGTTCTGTTTATTGCAGATGAAGTACAAAGCGGTATTGCCCGTACGGGAAAATTACTTGCAGTAGACCACGAAAATGTAAAACCTGATATACTTATCCTCGGGAAGGCTATTTCAGGTGGTGTATATCCTGTTTCTGCAGTTTTGGCAGATGATAAGGTGATGAACGTGATAAAACCGGGTCAGCACGGTTCCACTTTTGGAGGAAATCCTTTAGCCTGTGCAGTAGCACATGCGGCGCTTGAAGTTATTCGTGATGAAAAACTTGCTGAGAATGCTGAGAAGCTTGGAGGTTTATTCCGAAGGTTGCTGGATGATTATATACGGGATTCCAATATTGTAAACGAAGTAAGAGGTAAAGGGCTTCTAAATGCAATCCTGATAAACGATTCTCCTGATAGTACTACTGCCTGGGATATTTGTGTTGCACTTAAGGAAAATGGTCTCCTGGCAAAACCAACTCACGGTAATATTATTCGTTTTGCACCACCATTGGTAATGAACGAAGAGCAGCTAAGGGATTGTGTAGATATTATTACAGATACACTAAAGCAGTTTGAAAAATAAAATGTTTCGGAATATGATTAAAAAACCCCGCCTTTCAGCGGGGTTTTTTAATCATCCAGTTATTTTTACTATTGTTGCCATGCTCCGGATTCTCTAAGAATCTCTTCCTGCATTTCCTGTATACCCTCAATTCCCCCGTATATTATTAAAACCACTACAATTACGGCAATGTACAGGACACTCACAACCAGTCCTATAATGCCTAATATTTTACCAGTTTTTACATTTTGATATCCCGTGTATAAATCGGGATTGGATTCATACACCTGTTGGGCTCTTTTGGCCATAACTATAGCCATAATTCCAAAAATTGCTCCTAAGACACCATAACAACAACAGCCAACAATTGAAAGTATTCCAAAAATAAGAACTAAAGTTGAATTTGGTAATTGTTCTTTTTCCATAATAAAATGGTTTAGTTAGTTGATTATTTGATTTATTTTATACAGATAACTCACGATCATAATAACAGCAGTGAAAATAATGAGACCTATTTTTACCGTGTCATCATGTTTAAATTTAAAGAAAAGATTCATAATAAGAAATCCAAAAAGAAATGCTAATGGATATATTGCGGGAAACATGTGGAAAGCCGCTGCAAAATCTCCCTTAATAAGTAGGGCTAATGCACGCTGGCCACCGCATCCATAGCACTCCAGTCCAAAGAGTTGCTTATTTAAACATGGCAGCATGTATTCCTCCATTATTGTTGCTTTTTAATCCTGATTTTCTTACTTATCTGTTTTTGATCTGAAGTGGTTATCCTTAAGATATATACCCCATCGCTGAGTCCGTTGGTGGAAAAATTGAATTCTTTCTCTTTTCCTGAAATTTTATGACTAAATATTTTGCTGCCTTTAAGGTCGAAAAGACTTACCTGATCGACGCCCGATTCTTTTAAAACCTTTAGCTGCAGTAGACCTTCAGCATTATTCTGAAGGATTTCAATACCTGCTTCCGGAAGAGCTTTTCCTTCAGCAGTAGTTGGGACATCTTTTCTGGCTGCGGGCTGCTCCACTTCTGTTTCTTCTGGTGGAGTTGCAGGCATGTTTAAGCCAAGGAAGAACCGCTGTTCGTATTCTCCTTTTGGAAGAACAACTTTATAGCTGTTCGTTTTTAAATCAGTCTGAATATTCTTTTCAGAATCAAATAGAAAAACTTTTTCCGGTTCAAACGCCTTTGTCGATTTTAAACTGAATACTATTTGCCCTTCCGAAGCCATATTTATAATTAGCGGAATTTTCTCTTCAGCAGGAAAAGGCATTACATTAATTAAATAGAAATCTTCATCAATAAACCATCCTGCATCCGAAGAAACCCTGTTTAGTGTAATGGCGTCCATAGCCCAATCTGCGTTTTTAGTAGCATCCTCATGAAAAGCTAGAATTAAGGGGCGTGTATAAAGATTATTTATTTCTACATCCAGACGGAGATTGGGAGTAACTTCTGTTACAACCGAGTTTTCTGATAGGCTCTTAAACTGGGAATTTTCACTGTTCTCTTTTTTGTAGACCCGGCTCTCGTTTGTAAAAGTCACATAACCATCTGCACTTCCAATAAGCATAAATCCCTGAGCAATAGGTGCAAATTCACGCGGAATTATATCTCCGGTTTCACCTGTAACCTCTAAAACATTTCCCTGATTTTGAAATTTTTTAAATACGGCCGGCACATAAGCGTTGGCACCGGGAGAATAGGCTCCGTAACCTCCTTCGTAATCTGACAAATAGTGAGAACGGCCATTATCCTTGGAATCCCAGAAATACGCAATTCCAGTAGTGTTAGGATTATCAAACAGAAAGCGTCTTAAGTGTATGGCGGAAGGGTAGGGATTTCCTACAAGGGCACTCTGATTTTCCATAATTCTCACCTGGTACTTTCCATCATTTGGCCGACCTCTAAAATCATAACGTTGTGCACCGCCTGGATTTGTCTGGATTCCATTAATAGTATTGGGATTCGTCCCGTTGGTGCCTTTCATGGTAAAGCCTTCACCGGGAAGGAGATCAAAATGATCACCAATAAATCTCCAGTCCATATAATCTGATCCCGAAAACTTGTGCAGCCAACGCCCGGCAATAGTTAGGGGGTCTGCTGTACCGTTAAGGTCTGATGTTACAAGAACTTTCTGACTCCTGGTTACACCCAGTGGTTCATATAGAATTTCACTTACAGCCTTATTTGCACTTGTATTTGCAACGGGAAGTGACCAGTAATTATAATCGAAAGCGTTGGAAGTGCCTTCCTGAAATAAAGATATTAAACCGTCTCCAGTGTTTTTGTTCTCTGCTTTTTCCCCTTGCAATAGTTGCGCCTCGCTTCTTAGGTAGAGACTGGCCTTTGTGCCTGGATTATAATTTCTTTTCAGAGTAATAGCACCTTCAACAAACACTATTTCGTTGTTAACATACATGTAGCTGTCTCCGGTCGCAGAAGGTGAGATGCTCAATTGCCCATAAGAGCAATTGTAAAAACAGAGGAAAAGAAAAAAGAGTACAGGTTTCATTTAAAGAAATTGACTCTAAGAAAGGTAGTAAAAAAAACACAATGGTCAATATTTCAAAAAGTTGATGCATGTAGAATTAAAACTGAGAAATTTATCAGCCATTAATCAGTCTTTGTAATTCCTTGTTTTTAGGTTATAGCTGTTAATTAACAACTTAGAATAGGTTAAACTCTTACTAAAGAGCAAATCAGAAGGATCTAATATTCTTTATTTTTGGTTTATATGAAGAAATAGGAACTTAAATAATTTAGGAATGGAGATATTCTTTTTAGTATCGGGGTTTTCCTTGGTTGTTCTATTGTCTGTGCTTTATGTACGGATCTTACTAGACAACAGGGAGCAGGAGAAATGGTTAAACAGGCAAATACCGCAATATAAAAGAAGAAAAATTCGTCTCTAAATATGACGAACAATTACCCATAGCGGAACTTTCCTTAGATATAGGGAGTGTACCGCTCTGGGTAATACTAGCACATGTATTTTATTTCCAATCATTTAAGATGCCGGAACCGCGACATCTTTCTCCTAATCATCTATTTTATTGAAACGTATTTTTTGAAATAATTTTATTTAAATATTTTCTCAGCTTCAGAAAATTATTTACTTATAACTTTGTAAAAATTTTATAAGCAACAAGCTATTTCAGAATAAAAAATATGACCAACGGGAATTCGCAGGTTTTGAATACGGTATTGATAATAATCGGCGGCGGACTCCTTATCTACGCTATCGCTGCAGATAATGCAAATCCATATTTTAAGATTGGAGGATTAATTATTATTATGATCGGCCTTTACCGGGCCACAAACCATTGGGCTGCAACAAAGGATGATCATAAAGAAGACGAAAATCAGGAGTAACATGGACTTTAAAAAAGGAGATAAAGTTGAATTGCTGGATGACAACCTGGAAGGTGTCGTGGTAAGCAATAATGGAAACATGATTGAAATTGAGACCAGCGAGGGTTTTAATATGGAATTCCTTGCTTCAGATCTTGTAAAAATCGAAACTCCCATAGAGGATTTCCAGGAAAACGTTGATTTTAATCAAATTCTGGAAGAGAAAAAGGTTCCGAAAAAGCACAACAGCCAGCGCACTAAACCTAAAGAAAGAAATGCCCCTCCAATGGAGGTCGATCTGCATATTCATAAACTCACCAAATCTGCACGTGGTTTATCCAATTACGAAATGTTGGATATCCAGTTAGATACAGCACGGCGGCAGCTGGAATTTGCAATGGAAAAGAGAATACAAAAAATTGTTTTTATCCACGGAGTTGGGGAAGGAGTCTTAAAAGCCGAACTTGATTATCTTTTTGGTCGTTATGCCAATGTGAAATTTTATGATGCTGATTTTAAAAAATACGGTCTTGGTGCTACTGAAGTATATATTTTTCAGAATGTGCGTGACTAATTTGTTTCTTCCCCTTCTTCTGTAGCATCCTCATCTTCAGGTTCCTCTTCATTTCCCTCATCTTCCTCATCGCCTCTGGAAAGGATAACTGCAATAGATTCATCGTAGAAGCCAAGGTTATATTCAACAAATTTAATTTCTTCTCCGCTACCATCTTGTTTTATCAGAGAAAAATCTCTTAGTTCTACATACGTTCTTATTCTCCTGTTCTGGATTACGTTCTCCAGGTATACAGGATTTTCAAGAAAAATAGCATTTTGACGGTCAAGGTAGTATGGGATATTTGCCGCATTCACGTATAAATTTGGAGTACTTCTGTTATCTTCATTAACTTCATTCCTGGTTGGTGACCCGTCTTCATCATCATCTGCATCCAGGAAGTTGGGGATACCATCTTCGTCGGTATCACGAAAATCCCGGTCATTTATCATAACTACAGGATCTCTGCTTGGATTTGTTTCCAGCCTCGTTGGCACGTTATCATTATCATCATCTATATCCAGATAATCGGGAATCCCATCTCCATCAGAATCCAGATGTTCGCCGTTTTCCAGGTCAAAACCTTCTATTAAGTTCGAAACACCATCGCCATCAGCGTCAGCATCGTTTGTTTCATCACGAAAAATGGTGGTAATTAAAATAACTCCTCTGGTGGAACTCTTGTATTCTTCCAGTACTTGTGGTTCACTGGGAGGTATATCACTACAAAAATAGGGATTGCTACTGGAAGTAGGAAGTGCATCATCATAGATGCGATAAACCAGTCGGTTAGTATTATTTAGCGGTATTTCCACAGATCCCGGACGGGTTCTTAATTTATTGACTTCAGAACTTATTTCATTTCCTGAAACTAAGAGAGACATAGATTCATATACATCTTCGCTGTTGGTGGCGAAAAGTACTTTTGTTTCACGTCCGCAAAGTTGCAGCTGACTGTCTTCCAGATCAAAACTTGTCACAATAATGTCTCCACTATCACACGCGATCATCACACAGCCAAAAATTATCAGGGCAAAAATCTTTTTCATTTTTAAAACTTTAAAAATTGGAACGCGATCTTTTGGATTTATGTTCCAAAACAAAAGTAGAGGAAATATAGATTTATAAGGAAGCTTCTTATAAATAATTTAAAATCCGCTATTTTTACAACCCATGAAAAAAGTATATTTAGATTCAGCAGCAACTACCCAAATAAGGGGAAAAGTCATTGACAGAATGAGTGTAGTGATGAAGGAAAATTTCGGAAACCCCTCATCTGCTCACAGTTATGGTAGATCATCTAAAACTTTAGTTGAACAGGCAAGAAAGACGGTTGCGTCTTTACTTAACGTTTCTGCATCTGAAATTATCTTTACTTCGGGAGGTACAGAGGCCGATAATCTGGTGCTAAATAGTGCTGTACGTGATCTTGGGGTAAAGCGAATAATTACTTCAAGGATAGAGCACCATGCGGTACTTTATACTGTAGAGCAGTTGCAAAGATCCTTCGGAATAGAAGTGGATTGTATAAAGCTGGACGGGAAAGGCAATGTCGTTTTGGAAGATCTCAAGCGTTTGCTGGCTGCTTCGGAAGAAAAAACGCTGGTGAGTTTAATGCACGTAAACAACGAAATTGGCAATAAAATCGACCTTAAAGAAGTAGCTGAAATATGCAAGGCAAATAATGCCCTTTTTCATTCAGATACAGTACAGTCTGTTGGACATTATCAACTCGACCTGAAGGAGATCCCAATAGATTTCTTGGCCGCCAGTGCTCATAAATTCCACGGACCAAAAGGTGTGGGATTTGCATTTGTAAGGAAAAACAGCGGACTAAAACCGCTTATTTTTGGAGGAGAGCAGGAGCGGGGGCATCGTGCCGGAACAGAAGGTGTACACAATATTGTAGGACTGGAGGAAGCTATAAAAATTGCATACGATAAACTTGAAGAAGAAAAAGCTGAAGTTTTAGCTTTAAAGAAGCACTTCATCGCTGCCCTAAAGAGTCAAATTCCGGGGGTGAAATTCAATGGTAATTGCGAAGACCCTGAAAGCAGCACTTACACGCTTATCAATATCTGCCTCCCGGTTTCTTCGGAAAAAGCGCTAATGCTGTTGTTTCAGTTGGATTTAAAAGGTATAGCTTGTTCAAAAGGCAGTGCCTGCCAAAGCGGAAGCAGCAAAGAATCCCATGTTCTAAGCGCTTTTTTAGCTGAAGAAGATTTAGCAAAGCCTTCTATCCGTTTTAGCTTTTCGAAATACAATACCACAGAAGAAATCGATTATGTTGTGGAGGTTCTAAAAGAGTTTATTGAAGCCTGATTCAATACAAGATCGATAATTGGCGTTTTTGAGGGCAGGCAGAAATCAGTCTTTACGCCAGACCTCACAGGTTTTTTAAAACCTGTGAGGTCTAACAAACCGAAGGGCGAAAATTGAAATTTTAAAGGTTAGGCTTTAGATGTTCAGAACTTTAAAAGATTATTTTAATTCTATTTCCGCTTTTTGTAGGTTTTATCCTCTTCCGCAGCATAAAACTTTTCCCTGGAGGCTTATTTTTCTGAAGATTTACAATTTTAAGAAGCACAAAAGTTCTTCTACAGCCCAAAATTTGTCATTTTTTCATGCGTGCCAAAATCAACCACTGCGCAGACCTCACAGGTTTTTAAAACCTGTGAGGTCTAAAAACAACAGCATATTAAATTGCCTTTTTACATTGCATAAGTTCTAAAAAGGCAGGGAAAATTCAGAACTTATTCGCGAATTCGTGGCAAAAACCTCTAGCTCGATAATTGCCATTTTTCAGCATCTATTATTTTCTAAAGAATTTTGCTTCGTAGGTATTAGTATTTCCCACATTATCTGTTACAATCAGCTTAAAGTTGTTTTCTGTCTCTGTAACAGCGCCGTCACTAAAATCGTGGGTAAGGGTATTATCTTTATATTCGTATTCCATAAGGATAAATTTCCCGTTTACCGTAGCGCGATAGCTCTTAATTCCCGAAAGATCATCACTTATCTTAACCTTAAGGTTACTGTTGTTGGAAATCCACTGCCCGTCAGAAAAATTTACCGGACTTATCCATGGCTCCTTATTATCTGAAGCCAGGGTATAATTACCAAAAGTCCTGATCCCGGTGGTAAACCTATCTGCTTTTTTATACGTTGAAGAATAACCGGGACGCCCTCTGTAACCAAGTTTTGCGATAAACATTTTCTCCTTTTCTGCCGGCTCATACTTGCTCACATCAAAGCCAATCGTGATATTTTGATGAATTGGAGTATCATCTTTATGCAGGTTAATAGTATCACCGTTAAAGCTGATATCCAGATATTTATCCTGGTATAAACTTCCCTTTGGAATATAAACATCAATTCCATTCTGTTCTGTAGAAAAAGATTGATTTGCCTGCACAAAATATTCGGTTTCCTCCAATTGCTTCGGCTGAACCTTCTCACTATATTCACCTTGAATAGGTACTCTAATTACACTTTCGTTCCCGGCAAAATCGGTGACTTTTATGGTGTAATTGTAATCCAGACTGTCCTGTATCTCCAGCCTTCCTTCAGATTGGACATTTGCGTAAAGGCTTAGTGGATTACTTTCCTCTACAAATAGCTTCTGAACCCGTGACCGGTTATTGGTATAATATTCATAATCTATTAATTGATTGAGGTGACGGGTTTCAGCAAAGGAAAATCTGTCGAAATTAAGCTGAAACACATTGTCGCCATTTAAGTTCGCTTCAATTTTATATACCCCGTTTTGGTTGGAAGCCATATCCTGCTGGTCTACAGTAGAAATCCCGAATCCCACTTTGCCACACGCATTTATTTTTTCAGTAGTATAAGTGCCATCTTTTAAAGGAATTAGCCTTATTCTTTGCCTCTCTGCGGAATGGTTTACATGCGAATCTTCGTCCATGGGATAAGCAAAAAGTCCGTTAATTATGGGTTTTCTATGATCCTGAATTTCTATTCCGAATAGTTTTGGATTCATAGGTCGCTGGCTGCCGTCCCTTATTTCAAAATGAAGATGAGGGCCTCCGCTGCCACCGGTATTCCCGCTGTAGGCAACAAGATCCCCGCTTTCAAGCTGAAGTTCTCCGGCTTCAGGAAAAAGTTCAATTTCATAAGATTCGTTGGCGTATTGCTGTTTTTTCACGTAGGCTTCAATTTCCGGAGAAAAACGCTGCAGGTGGCCATAAACTGTGGTGTAACCGTTTGGATGCTGAATATAAAGCGCTTTCCCATAGCCATAATGCTGAATTTTAATCCGGCTAACATGCCCGGGCGCGGCAGATTTTACCTCCAGGCCTTCCCGTTGCTGTGTCTTAATATCAAGGCCACTATGGAAATGATTCGATCTTAATTCCCCAAAAGTTCCTGAAAGTACCAGGGGAACATCAAGCGGATTTTCAAAATATTCCTGTGGTACTTTAGGTTGAGATTGCGCAATTTGAGATATGGTAAAAAAAATAAGTAGATAATAAAATTTCATAGGACTTGTTTAAGCAAATTCATAGCGGGATAAAGATAATCAAACTCCGTGCAAAATTAAATGGCTTTCCCTGAGTTTATTAAGCCTGCTAGAGGATTTTTATAAAAATAGAATTAAAAGTATTGGGATATTTCAAACGGTATGCTAACTTTGTAGGGATTGGCATCATATCCAGCTTTTATGAGTGAATTAACGGAAATAGTTGATAGTCTTGAAAATAGAATCAGCAAGTTGCTTCACAAATATGAAGTTTTAAAGCAGATGCAGGCTTCTTTACAGGAAGAATTGACAACTGTTAAATCTGAAAACGCGGCCTTGAAAAAGGAACTGGAAAATTCCGGAGAGCGTATTCAGTCTTTAAAAGCTGCAAATGCGATGCTGGGCAGTAATGATTATAAAAGAGAAACAAAGCTCAAGATAAATAGTCTGATAAGGGAAATTGACCAGTGTATTGTTCAATTATCCGACTAAATTAAAAGCAATGGCCGATAAATTAAAGATCAAAATATCGATAGCAGATCGTGTGTATCCTTTAACCATTCAACCAAAACAGGAAGAAGGATTGCGCAAGGCTGCAAAGAAAATCGAAGCTATGATCAAGCAATTTGAGCAGAGTTATGCCGTTAGGGATAAGCAGGATGTACTTGCTATGTGTGCCTTACAGTTTGCCGCTCAAACTGAACAACAGGGCATAGATAAGTCAGCCGAAATGCTTGATGCAGAAGATAAATTGAAATCACTTAATGATTTGTTACAAAGTCATTTAGCGAATTAAGTTCTTTAAATAAATAGGTTACTGCCTGTATTAGTGATTTTTTGATAAACTCAACACGGATTCTTTAAAGAGGGTGAGTCTAAGTTGTAAAAGCGCGCCGCCTTTGAGCGGATTCTTGATCAGCTTGTTAGCCCTAAACTTGATTTTAAGGAGTTTAATCCAAAACACAACTAATACAGGCTTTTTTTATACATAAATTTTAACTAAATGGAAATAATTATAATGATTGTTGTAGGACTGGTAGGCATTGCCATTGGTTTTGCAATTGCTAAAACGATGGAGCGGAAAAAAGCTTCAGGAACTATAAAAAGTGCCGAGCAATCTGCTGCCAGTATTATTAAAGAAGCAAAAGCTGAAGGTGAAAGCATTAAGAAGGATAAAATTCTTCAGGCAAAAGAAAAATTTATTGAACTTAAATCTGAACACGAAAAGGTTATCCTTAGCCGTGATAAGAAAATTGGTGATGCAGAAAAACGTATTCGGGATAAAGAATCCCAGGTTTCTGGTGAGATTGCCAAGAATAAAAAACTCAATAAAGACCTTGAAGAGAAGTTAGCAGATTACGAGAATAGGACGGCGTACCTGGAGAAAAAACAGGAAGAAATTGACAAGCTGCATAACAGCAAAGTACAGCAGTTAGAGGTGATTTCTGGCCTTTCTGCAGAAGATGCCAAGGCACAGCTTACAGAATCTTTAAAAGATGTGGCAAAGGCTGACGCTATGGCAATGATCCAGGATACAGTAGAAGAAGCAAAACTTACCGCACAACAGGAAGCTAAGAAAATTATTATAAATACGATCCAGAGGATTGGTACAGAAGAGGCGGTGGAGAATTGCGTTTCAGTATTTAACCTGGAGAGCGACGATGTAAAAGGTAGGATAATTGGCCGGGAAGGACGGAATATTCGTGCTATCGAGGCCGCTACCGGTGTGGAAATTATTGTAGATGACACTCCGGAAGCAATTATTCTTTCCTGCTTTGATTCTGTTAGGAGGGAAGTGGCCCGTTTATCCTTGCATAAACTGGTAACAGACGGTAGGATTCATCCGGCCCGTATTGAAGAAGTCGTAAAGAAAACGCGGAAGCAAATAGACGAAGAAATTATCGACATTGGTAAGCGTACCGTTATAGATCTTGGGATTCATGGATTAAATCCAGAACTGATTAAAGTTATCGGTCGTATGAAGTATCGTTCTTCTTATGGTCAGAACCTGCTTCAGCATTCCAGGGAAGTTGCCAAGTTGTGCGGAGTAATGGCAGCAGAGCTCGGTTTAAACCCAAAACTGGCAAAAAGAGCCGGTCTTCTTCACGATATAGGAAAAGTACCGGATACAGAGACAGAAGTTCCACATGCTATTCTAGGAATGCAATGGGCTGAGAAATACGGTGAAAAACCGGAAGTTTGTAACGCAATTGGAGCTCACCATGATGAAGTGGAAATGACTTCCCTGTTATCGCCAATTGTGCAGGTTTGTGATGCTATTAGCGGCGCAAGACCGGGAGCGAGAAGGCAGGTGCTGGATTCTTACATTCAGCGTTTAAAAGATCTTGAAGAAATTGCCTTTGGTTTTGGCGGAGTGAAAAAGGCCTATGCGATCCAGGCCGGCCGGGAATTACGTGTAATTGTAGAAAGTGAAAGGGTAAATGATGAAAAAGCTTCCAACCTTTCTTTCGAGATTTCACAGAAAATCCAGACAGACATGACTTACCCGGGGCAGGTA
The DNA here is from genome assembly GCF_031846515.1 of Autumnicola lenta. Lineage (NCBI taxonomy): Bacteria > Pseudomonadati > Bacteroidota > Flavobacteriia > Flavobacteriales > Flavobacteriaceae > Autumnicola > Autumnicola lenta. The sequence goes on along the minus strand of NZ_JAVRHO010000008.1, from coordinate 129,069 downwards.
AAAGTCACAGTAATTAGGGAAACGAGGGCGGTAAATATTGCCAAATAAATCGTTCCCAGGAGCATAACAAGAGCATAAAAAAATCCCGTGAAACAGATTTCGCGGGATTTTTTTATGTTTTCTTATTCAGAAGCAGTCGGTTAATCATCGTAGATATTCTCGTAACTATTTCCTTCTGTAACAAAAAACTCTCCGGTTACGTACCTAAAATGCCTGTCCAGGTTCGCGATTTCCTTAAGGTCATCACCGTCAAGTTCAATGTTTGCACTTTCGAGGTTTTCCTTAATTCTCCCGGGATTGGTACTTTTAGGAATTACACCTGTACCACGATGTTCACTCCATTTAATAAGAATCTGTCCAGCAGAAGCATCATGCTTTTTGGCAATTTTCGTAATAACTTCATTTTCCAGCAAAGAAGGTTCGTTGTCAGCTTTCATTCCGTCTGGTCTGTCGCCACTACCAAGAGGTGAAAAGGCCGTAATATTTATATTGTTTTCTTTACAAAACTCCAGTAATTTATTTTGCTGAAGATAGGGATGAAGTTCCACCTGGTTCATTTCAGGAATATCATCGGTTTTTGCCATTAGGTCTTTTAGTTTGTTTATACTGAAGTTTGAAACTCCCACGTGTCTTACAAGCCCCTGCTTTTTGGCTTCCAGCATCATTTTCCAGGTTTCAATAATTGGTGCATCTTCCAGGGACAGATAATCATCATCACTTTTAGGCGAAGCAACACCAGACTTAAAAGCAACAGGCCAATGGATTAAATATAAATCTAGGTAATCCAGTTGAAGGTCTTTTAGTGTTTGTTTTAAAGCCGGGATTACGTCCTCTTTTTTATGTGCATTGTTCCATAGTTTGGAAGTTATCCAAATCTCTTCACGCTTAATGTTTCCTTCTGAAAAGATTTCTGAAAAAGCTTCCCCAACTTCCGCTTCATTGCCGTAGGTCGCAGCACAGTCTATATGCCGGTAACCGGAATTTAAAGCTGTTTTTACAGCTTCTCCTACTTTACCTTTATCAGATTTCCAGGTACCGAGTCCTATGGCGGCCATTTCGTCGCCGTTTCTGAATTTTAATTTATTCATAGTATGTGTTTTTCTTTTAAAGTACCAATAATTACAGGTTTTTAGAAGGAATTTGGCTGGTTTAGCAGAAGTTTAACCACCCCGGCCTTTGGCCACCCCTCCTTTTCCAGAGGGGGAGCAAAACCACCCCGGCCTTCGGCCACCCCTCCTTAAAAAAGGAGGAGAGCGTTATAAGTGTGGACAAAGTGCATCCTCAAAATGGCAATTTTCGGCCTGTATTCTCTGGTGCCGCCAATCCACGAATCAAAACTTTGGTTTATTAGTGAATTAGTGGTGTTTTTAAAGAGAGTATTGTGAAATGGCAATTATTGGCCTGAAAAATTTTTCCAGACCATGAATTCCAGTTCCGAACAGTTTTTAACGGTATTTTAAATGCTAATTACCAGTTTCAGCAAGGAAAATAGTGTTGAAAGGAAGTCTTTGACCACCCCGACCTTTGGCCACCCCTTCTTAAAAAAAAGGAGGGGAGCGATAAGGTGCACTCCTAAAATGACAATTACCGGCTCAAAGCTTTTCTCCGAACGAAGAACTCCCGAACTAATAATTATCGCCGCGGGTGGAACTCTTCCATCACTTTGCGCAGGTGACTTCTGTCTACGTGCATATAAACTTCTGTGGTAGTAATACTCTCATGCCCCATCATTTGCTGAATAGCTCTTAAATCAGCTCCATTTTCCAGGAGATGGGTTGCAAAAGAGTGTCTGAAGGTATGCGGACTAATTTTTTTCCGGATCCCGGCTTTTTCTGCCAGCCTCCGTACAATAGTGAAGATCATTGCCCGGGTAAGTTTTTTTCCCCTTCGGTTTAAAAATAAAGTGTCTGATGATAATTTTTCAACTTCCTGGTGAACACGGACTTCATTTCTGTATATGTTGATATACTTTTGAGTATATTCAGAAATAGGAACGAAACGCTGCTTATCGCCCTTTCCGGTGACTTTAATAAAGCCTTCTTCAAAGAAAAGATCTGAAATTTTGAGTTCGATCAATTCCGAAACCCTTAATCCGCAGCCGTACAGGGTTTCAATAATCGCCCGGTTACGCTCACCTTCATTTTTAGAAAGGTCTATTGCTGCAATAATCTCATCAATTTCTGCTGTAGAAATCGTATCGGGAAGTTTTCTTCCAATTTTTGGAGATTCAACTAAATCCAAAGGATTGTCCTTTCGGTAATTTTCAAAAACCAGGAAATTGAAAAAGCCCCGAAGGCCGGAAATTATCCTTGCCCGGGAACGTGCATTTAAGATTTTTGCAGTTTCATACATAAATTGCTGAACAATTTCTTCAGAAATATTAATAGGGGAAATTTTTATATTATTGGCTTCCAAAAACTTGGTGAGCTTGATGATATCTAAACTGTAATTCTCGATCGAATTAGCAGAAAGTCCGCGTTCTATTCTTAAATAATGACAGTAGTCCTTTAAAGCGTTTTCCCATTCCATTTGTTAAATATAAGGACAATTTCGAAAGTTTTCTTAGTAATACTTTAGCCCGAATTAAACATTTCCTTAACGAGCTGACTCTTACATTTGCTTCAACTTTTAAAAAGAAAATTATGAAAATGAAAAAAGGATTTCTATTGGTTGCAATGGTTTTTCTTGCAACTACAGCAGTAAGTGCGCAGGAATTTTTACAATTTGGTATTAAGGGAGGTGTCAATTTCTCGACCTTTACAGGCGACGGAATACGTGGCTTTGAGGATCCAGACATGCGTACGGGTTTCAATTTGGGTCTATTAGCAGAAATACCTTTGGCAGATAAATTTTCTATCCAGCCGGAAGTGCTTTATTCTGCACAGGGTTTTGATCTTTCAGATGATGAGCAAGACAATATTTTTGATATCGATGATAATGTAGAATATCAGTTGGACTACATTAGTGTTCCTGTATTGGTAAAGATTTATCTTGTAGAAGGGCTTAGTGTACAGGCAGGACCTTCTTTCAATTTTAAGGTAAATGAAGAAATCGATAATGCACCTCTCGAGGATGGAGGAGATACTGATGTTTCAGATGTTAGTAACGTACAGGATTTTGAATTTGGTGGTGTTGCCGGTTTAGAGTATAAATTCAATAACGGATTTTTTATCCAGGGAAGATATAACTATGGATTTTCTGATTTAATTGAAGATTATGATGTTCATAATTCCGTTTTCCAGGCTGGAATTGGATATTTATTTTAGGAAACGGAAAATATTATTATTGCAAAAGCGGAAGAATTTTTTCTTCCGCTTTTTTTTATGGCTGGAAATTCTGGTTTCGTTTCTTAATTAACTACTGAACAGGGGCTGCACCAGCAACATCTGGTCTTAAATAGCTTTATAAAAAGGTGATAAGTTGTAGGTAGATGTGGAATGGAATACGTAGAAGTCAGCCATAAGTGCTCTCTTTACCGACAAGATAAAGTATGTTTTTATCTTAAATTATTATATGCGCATAAATTCTCTAAAGTGTTAATGTTCAATAATATGTGTTTTAATTGTTTACATTTAGTAGGAGAACCAACTAAATATATTATAATGAAAAAAGCAATTTTACTTTTAGGATTTTTAGTATTCGGTGTTCAATCTTCTTTTAGTCAGGGAGACTTTGTATTGGGGGTAAACTTGGGGCTTCCTACGGGGGATATAAAAGATTATTCCAATTTTGACGTTGGAGCAGATGTTGCCTATCTTTTTGGATTAGCTGAAATTGTGAAAGTAGGACCTACAGCTGGTTACATGCATTTCTTTTCAGAAGATGGTGAAGATGACGATCTGTCTTTTGAAGCAAGTGATTTTCAGTTTATTCCTGTGGGTGCTGCCGGCCGCGTAGATTTGATTTTTCTTGTTGCAGGTCTGGACCTTGGCTATGCCATAGGAGTGAATGACGGAAACGACGGTGGATTTTTCTACAGGCCCAAAATAGGTTTTTCTTTGGCGATGTTGAACATTGTCGCATCTTATACCAACATAAGTATTGAAGATAATTTCAGTGTCTCCACGTTTAATATTGGTTTGGAATTTGAACTTTAAGAAACAAAGCTTGAACAGAAGAGCAGGAGAGATCCTGCTTTTCTATTTTCTAGATCCAGGTTGAAGAAAATACGTTGAGATTTCGATATATTTACGGTATGAAAATACTTATTATCAATGGTCCTAATCTTAACTTGTTAGGAACCCGGGAACCTGACATCTACGGAGGTAAAACCTTTGAAGAATATTTCTCTCACCTTCAATTTAAATTCAGAAGCCTGGAACTTTCCTATGTACAGAGCAATATAGAAGGGGAAATAATTAGCGAACTGCACAATGCAGACAAAACTTTTGACGGAATTGTGCTTAATGCGGCGGCCTATACTCATACTTCTTTGGCTATTGGCGATGCTGTAAAAGCGATTGAAACTCCGGTAGTAGAAGTTCATATCTCTAATACTCATGCTCGTGAGGAATTCCGTCATAAATCTTTTATTGCAGCAAATGCAAAGGGCGTTATTTTGGGCTTCGGGCTTAAAAGTTACGATCTGGCAATTACCAGCTTCATTAAAGATGAAGAATGAAGAAAGCCTATCTCAACTGGAGTAGTGGGAAAGACTCAGCATTAGCACTTTACAAACTTCAGCAGCAAAAGGAATATTCTGTAGAAAAACTGGTAACGACCGTAAATACCGATGTTGACCGGGTTTCGATGCACGGGCTGCGAAATGAGCTGCTTTTTCAGCAGGCGCAAAATATGGGGCTGCCACTTCAGGTGATTGCTTTAAATGGTGATGTTTCCATGCAGGAATACAATGCGACCATGCAAAAAGCTACAGAATCCTTGCTTCAGGAAGGGTTTAGATATAGCATTTTTGGTGATATTTTTCTGGAGGATCTCAGGAATTATAGAGAAGAACAGCTAGAAAAAGTGGGATTGAAAGGAATATATCCACTTTGGAAAAAAGATACTTCGGAATTAATTCAGGAATTTTTAGAGCTAAATTTTAAAGCCATTGTTGTTTGTGTAAACTCCAAAGTACTTGATAAATCTTTCTGCGGAAGAGTAATTGATCAGGCTTTTTTAGATGATCTACCTGAAGGTGTAGATCCTTGTGGCGAAAATGGGGAATTTCACACTTTTGTTTTTGACGGACCTGTTTTTGAAAATCCGGTTGCATTTGAAATGGGGGAGAAAGTCGAAAGAACCTATTCTCCGAAAAAAAATAAAGAAGACAATTGCTTTTCTGACGAACCCCAGACGTGGGATTCGAAATTCTGGTACTGCGACTTGCTTCCAAAATAGCCATCCCGACCTACGGCCACCCATCCTTTATAAGGAGGGGAGCATTTTATTTGGTGCTTGATGAGCAGAATCTAGGATTCCTGCTAATTTTTAGTGGTGCCTTGAAAATGGCAATTATCGGCAATGAATTCTGAACTACGAACTCCTAACTTTGAACTGGAATTTCCACCCCGACCTACGGCCACCCCTCCTTTAAAACGTAATACCTTGAAAATGGAAATTATCAGCATCGGGTCACCTCCATTTAAACCTACAAAGTTTTTAAAACCTTGCAGGAATATACTGCATTTATACTTCAGTCTTAGTTTGAATCCTAATGTAATGGCTTTATGAAACAGTACCGCAAAATTCCCAATTATCGGCAATCTATCATTAATAAGTTCTCCGAACTACGAACTCCTGACTAAGAACTGAATAACCATCCCGACCTAAGGCCACTGCTCCTTTAAAAGAAGGAGAGCTTTCTTATATGAACTTCAACTAACCTGCGGTCCTTATTTCTTCATTCAGAAGAGAATTAGAGAAAGCTTAAAAATGGCAATTATCGGCTTGTAGAGAATAGCTCAATAAAATATTTTTTTTAGCTTAAAACTCCGAACTCCGAACTCCGAACTCCGAACTCCGAACTCCGAACTCCGAACTCCGAACCCCGAACCCCGAACCCCGAAGCCCGAAGCCCGAACCCCGAACTCCGAACTCCCAACTTCAAAAAACTACTTCACCGCATTCATGCCGTAAGTAGCGACTTCGTGATCCTGATCTACAGCACCTCCGGAAACTCCAATTGCGCCAATGATGTCACCGTTAATGTCTTTAATAGGTACACCGCCCGGGAAGGTAATAAGTCCGGCATTGGAATGTTCTATATTAAATAGTGGCTGTCCCGGTTGGGATAATTTCCCTATTTCTCCGGTTTCCATATCGAAATAGCGGGCAGTTTCTGCTTTCTTTATGGCAATATCTACTGACCCCAGCCATGCACCATCCATTCGTGCAAAAGCGGTAAGATTTGCACCGGAATCTACAATGGCGATATTCATTGCCACTCCTATTTCAGCTGATTTCTTTTTAGCGGCCTCTATGGCAGTCTGTGCTTGTTCAAGAGTAATATTCATAATCTTCTATTATTTTGATTTTCTTCAAATTAAGTATAACTATTCAAACACAACTTTATTTAAGAGGATAATAACATGGGTTTCGTTTATTCTTTCCAGGCACCCATTTTCCCAGTCTGGAAATCGGCATAAGCTTCGTCGATTTCATCCATTGTATTCATAACAAACGGACCTCTTGCCACTACAGGCTCATCAAAGGGTTTAGCATGTCCAAAAAGTAATACACTTTCAGCTTTGGATTCGATCTTTAGCTTTTCCCCATCATTGTTGAATTCGGCTAAGTGTAGGGCTTTTACCTGCTCACCATTTGCTTCGAATTCTCCTTTAATAACATAGAAAAAGATATTATGATCTTCAGGAATATTCAGTGTTAATTGAGCGTTTTCTTCAAAATTTAAAGTAGCCAGATTAACATCGGTAAAAGTATTGAAAGCCCCGGCTGTTCCTTCTAATGTACCGGAAACAACCTGGCCCGTGACTTTCCCCTCGTCCAGAGATATTGTAGGGATCTGATCTTTTTGAAAGCCCAGATATTTCGGTTCTGTGATTTTATATTTTGCGGGAAGGTTTACCCATAATTGTAAGATTTCAAGATCACCTCCTTCTTTTTTAAATTTTTCTGAAGAAACTTCAGCATGTAGAAGTCCGCTGCCGGCGGTCATCCATTGTACGCCTCCACTCTCGATAACGCTCTTGTGTCCCCCGGAATCTTTATGTGCAATGTCACCATCAAGAATAAAAGTCACCGTTTCCATGCCACGATGTGGGTGCGGGCCAAACGGCAAACCGTTATTATTTGGTGGATATTTTTGCGGCCCGTGATGATTGAGAAAGAGAAAGGGATCGATCATTTGGATACTCCCCGTGGGCATGGGAGAATAGGTAGTGAGATCTGCAATGGGTCGATATTCTGCTTTATGTATTTGTTTTATGCTTCGCATTTTCAATTTTTTTATTTGTTCCTAACGTAAATAAGTTTGAACCTGGAATTGTGATTCTCCCGGGATTCAATTTCAAATTTGTCTATAGCATTTATCATAGGAGTTAATTTCTGATATCCGTAGTTTCTGGAATCGAAATTTGGCTGTTTCTTTTGAAGAAGGCTTCCAACATCTCCTAAAAATGCCCAGCCGTCTTCATCGGCTACATCAGAAATTGTGTTGGCAAGTAGACGTATTAATTTCGGATTAATTTTATCTACATTGTTTTTCTTTTCGGTCTTTTCTTTGCTGGTTCCCAAGCTCGAATCTTTGTCCTTATTTTTAAGGATTTCAATATATATAAATCGGTCGCAGGCAACGATAAATGGCTCAGGAGTCTTTTTCTCACCAATCCCAATCACCTTTTTCCCTGCTTCCCGCAATCTTGTAGCCAGACGTGTAAAATCGCTATCACTGGAAACGATGCAAAAGCCATCGACTTTGTTGGAATATAAAATATCCATGGCATCTATGATCATTGCGGAATCTGTCGCATTTTTTCCCTGGGTATAGCCGTATTGCTGCATAGGGTTAATCGCATTTTCCAGCAGAACTGCTTTCCATTTTGCCAGGTGAGGCTTCGTCCAGTCGCCATAGATTCTTTTAATGGTTGGATTACCGTATTTTGCAATCTCTTCCATCATTTCCTTAACATATGCAGAAGGGATGTTATCCCCATCAATTAATACTGCAAGGTTTATTTCCATATATGAGTTTATGATTTCTTAAACTATAAAGATAGTGTATTTGACTAAAAAAGGCGGCAGTTGCCGCCCTGTTGATGCGTGTAAGAGGATAATCTTAGCTGTATCTAAAGATCGCGTTTACCTTAGCCTCTTTACCTGGCATAAAGGCACCTTCAATTAAGAATACAGATCCTCCTGTTTCTATGACTTTTGCTGCTGCCATGTTCATTAATGAAGTGTTATTTGAAGATTGCTCTTCATTAACTTCTACTTTGCGGTTTTGTTCATCATAAGTACCCCAGATTTCGGAACGGTTTTCTAAGAACAACGTATCTACTTTTCCTTCAAAAGCTGCAGGAATAATATCAGAAATACTGGAAGATGTTTTATCGGGCGTCAATTCCCCAAAGCTTTCCAGTTTAGTACGTTTCTTCTTTTCAAGGTGAGGTTCCATCACATTTAATGCTTTTTCATGCAGACCAAACATATCGGTATCAGAGGGGTTTCCTGGAACTACCTGATCAAACAAATTTTTATAGGAATTCGCTTCTTTGTAAATAGGGAAAAGATAATCCTGGCAAGCTACTACCAAAGGCACATTTTCATCCCGCAGAATTTCGTGCAGACCTTTATCTATCGCATTAAAAAATCGCAGAATTTCATTTTTGTCGTCCCTGTTAGCCGCATCGTAACCGTGACTGGTCGCAGTTCCCATTGAACTGTTTTGTGTTTTTGTCTTTCGGTTTTTTTCCTCAAAATCGTAACCTACGCGGTCTTCAAGTTTTGAAGGAGTTAAATCTTCTATGTAAATTTCTCCAATCGTATTTTTTGTAGTTTCATAAAATTCCACTTTATCCTGCTGTACAGCGAGTAAGTAAAATCTTCCATCATCTGTAGTAAGTGGTACCAGTGGTTTTACATAAAAGTCATTGGAAATATAATGATGGGCTTCAAAGTTTACGGGAACCGTATACTTTTCAAAAAATCCTTCGGAAGAAAATATCGCAAGTCCGTCGGACTGATGTCTCCAGAATTCAGCATTATTCAATAATTCTGTTATTGGTTCTCCGATTTTTTCGATTTCTTCTTCGGAAACTTTTTTAGCTTCCAATTCTCTTTTTACCTGGTCCCAGGTAGATTTAAGATGTTTCTTATTTTTTTGCTCCAATACTTCTTTTCCTCCTCTTTGAGTAGGAATAAAGATGGAAACACAGATATCCTGCTTAAAGTCTGTTATTTTTTTGAATTCTTCCTGACTTATCAATGCCATATTGTTGTATTTTTTGGGTTAAAAAAGGGAGTGAAAAATTATTTTCATTCCCTGTTCTTCGTTTAGTTTCTCTTATTCTCAAGATAAGCCGAATTGTAGCCAATTCAAAGGCTCACAGGCGCTGTATCTGCTAAATCTTTCTTAATTAATGTTTATGTTTTGAAAATAAATCGGGGAAGAGCGAACAGTATAAAAGAGTTTTGGCTGTTCTCAACAACTATGTTGTTATAAAAGATATTACCTGCAATTGCTATAGGTCGATAATTGCCAATTTTGAACGCTCGCATTCCAGCCCGGCTGGTGTGGTGAAAGTTTTTTGTTGTCAACAGCATAAGAAGCCAGTAATTGCCATTTTGAAGGACCTCATTTTTTACTTCAGGAGGAATTTTATACCATTCCCTTTAGTACTGCGGTTTTACCGCTTTTCCAGGCACTCTTTACCACCAAACCACAAAAAAAAGTTCAAATTCTGATTCATTTTTTTTCATCCAGAGCAGAGGTGATCTTTTACATCCTATAAAGTAGTCTACTTGTTTTTTAATGACCTCATAAGAATGCCAGTTTTCGGCATACTGTGGATGGACAGGCCATTGTTGCTTTTTAGGAGAATAGAACGAATATTTCTCATATTCCTCACCGCAAAAGTTTTCTGAATGTATCCAATATCCTGCAATACATTCGGTGTTGATTTCTCCGGTTTCGAGCTGCTTTAGATGCTTCGGAAGGAATAAATTTGCCTTAAAACAAACTTCCTGCTTCAATTTCTTCGGATTGACCTGAAAAGCAGAGAGATAATCTATAGTTTCGTGCTTATATAGTAGAGGAAATTGCTTTTCCTTTAGTTTTTTTACCTTCTGAAGGAGCGAATCTTTTCTGTTTGGGCCAATCCATCGTTCCAGTTCTTTTTTAATGGAAGGATCGTAGACGTAGAATTTATAGACCAGTTCTACATGATATTCTTGATTGCGGGAAATGCTCTTCAGAAGAAAATCCAGCTCCCCAACAGTAATTTTGTTAGTATGAATTTGAATATTTGAGGCAATCACCTCATAATCAGCAGAAATATTTATGAGTGCTTCAAAAGCACTCTCCATCCTTTTTCCCAGAATAGAATATGGAAAATCGGGAATAGCAGCAGGATCGGTTATTAAAATGTCCTTAGGAAAATCAAACTGAGATAATCCAAAAAGGGTGTGCTTCCAGAGGGGAGGGGTAGATAGAAAACCCAAAACCTGCTGAAGACTCTTTTTATCCATAGAAATCCTTATTCCAGTATCACCTTTTCCCGACGAGGATATTTCACTTCGTAGCCAAGGATGAGTTCCCTTTGTTGTTGTGGGGCCAGCGATAATTGCCATTTTACCTCACCGGTTTTTTCATCCAGTTTTCCTCCCGAAAGTTCTGTTGCCTCCACTTCAATCTCACCAATTGCCGAAACCGGAATCTGATCAAAAAGAGTAATCTGGATCGGCTGGGATTTCTTATTTTTCACAAGAATTCTGAATTCCCGACTATCAACTTTGTTACTGCCTAAAAATCTTTGCTTAGAGAATTGATCTACTTTTGTTCTTCCAATCACAATATTGCGATCCCGCCCAAGGGAAATGTCCAAGGTATCGCTAAGGGATTTTGCGTCCAGAACCGTTCGACCAACAAAAGCATCTTCAAAGAATAAATTTGCTTCTCCTTCCAACAGGTTATATTGATCCCAGTCGGTAATATTGGCAATTAGAAAAGCATCTTTATCCAGTTTTGGAACCGCATAATATTCATAAGCGGTTTCAATATCATATTCATTTAATTCAATGGCGAGTTTCTCTCCGTTGGATTTAATGGAATAAGGTTTTTCTACTTCAAACTCTACAGTGGTCTGATTCTCTACTGCGGTGGTGGTGATTTTTTTAGATTGTGGTAGGGAAGAGGCTCCTCTAATTCTTATTCCTGCCACACTGCCCTGCAATTTTCCTCCATAACCTGTTACCACAACTTCTTCCAGCGCTTGTGAGTCTGCTTCTAACTTTACATCTATTCGGGAACTTGTTATAGGAACTTCCTGTGTTTTCATTCCCACGAAAGAAAAAATGAGCCTTTCAGCATTATTTGGTAATGTTAGTTGATAATTCCCATCAAAATCTGTCTGGGTGCCAACCGTGCTACCTTCCACCATTATATTTGCACCGGGAAGTGACAGATTATCTTCATCAAGCACTACTCCCGTGACAGTACGGACAGAGCGATCTACTGCTCCATTAAATGTGGGACGAAAAATGGTATTTCTGGCGTAATTGAGATACCATGTGGAAAGTTCCGGAGCCACGCCGCTCTCGTTGGGATTGCCATTGGAAAATTTCAGTTTTACATTATCCCAGTCCACACCGGTATTTTGATAAACATCTGCTTTGTATTGAAGCTGTAGCGGATTGTCAATGTCTTCTACCCGTATGTCATAATTAGGAAACCATCCCGCGTTTGCTACCAGATAATTAATTGTAAACTCTCCGCGGGTGGCATTATCTGCTTCTATTCTTATTTCTATTTGTCCTGAAGGTAAATTCTCTTCTCTGCTCACATCAGCAATTTGTTGCTCTAAACGTGATTTTCTTTTGGTAAGTTCCTCAATTTCAATTCTTGTCTCTATTTCTTCATTCTTTATAGCCGAAAGTTGTTCATCATAAAAATTAATGGCTTCTCTTAATTGGGAAAGCGATGCCCCGGAATTTGTTCCGCCAAGGTTTTTATTTTTATCGAGCAGACTCTGTTTTTCCTGAAGGATTTCCAGGCGCGCTTTATTTTCTGAAATTTGGAGTTCCAGGTTACTTATCAGGCTTTGGATGCTGTCAATTCTACCATTCTTCTGGCGCTCATTAAGGAAGTTTTGTTTATGGTTTACAGAAAGAATGGTGAAATTACCATCTGCACTAACCTGTAAACTTTTGTCATTGATGTGTGGCGATAGGCCATCTAAGACAAGCAAAGAATTTCCTGCGGGTATTTGCACTTCTCCTTCACGGCTAATTTGCGCTCCCTGAAGAAAAACGGTGACGTTCTTAATGGAAGTAGATAAAGGAATTTCTTTAAAATTTTGAGCAAATGCTGAAGAGCCAATCAGCACAAGCAATAAGAGGATTTTTTTCATTTTTGTTTGATTGATGATGTGTTTGTGATGTGAAAAATTTTAGCTGTTTTTATATGATTACTTTCTGGTTGTTTTGGAAAAGATAAATGGAATTTCCGTTTCTCCATCTGTTATTGTAGCTAACAGTTGATCGTTTTGCAATTGATATGTGATTTTCTTCGGAAATTCATTTTCTTCATTTTCTGCAATGAATTTATTTGAAGCATAAGTGCTAACTGGAAAAATGACAGGTTTTTCATTTTCTCCGGTTACTTCAAGATTCCAATTCCCCGCTTTGTAAAAAAATCTCAGGTCTTCCTTAAAAATCGTGTCTCTATTATTTAAGGTATAGCCAACACCGGAATATTCTTCAGAAGATTTTTTTATCCAGTTTTCGAAGGTGCTGCTATTGTCTGTATTGTTGGTGCGTTTCCAGCTGCCCAGCATCCAGTCAAAAGAAACTTGTTGATCTTCATGAGCTTTGCTGCTGTCAATATTTCCGAAGGAAAAAATTATGAGTGCGAGGCAAAAAGTAAGAAGAGCTTTCATAGATTATTCTTGAAGTTGTGCTTCACGAATCCTATTTTGATGAAGTACATTTTTGGTGACTAAAGAATGTAATCTCAATAATTGCCAAATTTCGAGCCTGATTTTAGAATGTAAAAAGTGAAATTTGAACCCGTTAGATTCAGAAAGAAACAAAATAAGATTTCTGAAAAAATTATTCTTTGAGAATCAAACCTGCCGGCACCTGAATGTCTTGAGGTGCCGGATCGTACATATTAAAATATAGGATAATAGGCTCTTCAAGTCCTTCATAATTTATCTCATATTTATCCAGCATACCGTTGCCAAGAATTCCGTTTTCAGTTCTAAAATCACAGCAACTGCCTAGCCTTGTGTAGGTGATCACTTCTCCATTGGGTCCGCTAAGATTGTTTAGGTAATCTTGTTGATTACCGGGACCCGATTCTAAATTATCACTACCAACAAGTATTGGGTGCCTGGGATCAAATCCAAAATCTCTATCTAACTGTTCCCGCAACTGTGGATCACGGGTTGTACCGCAGGCAGCCAGAAGAAAAATGCTTAATATAAAGAGTAATTTTTTCATGAAAATTGTTTTTAAACTGCCTGAAGTGCTTAAATCATGCAATTCCTTTACAAGAAAGTTTCAGATAATTAATTTGTACTAAACTAGAAATAATTTTGGTAAGTTGTAATTATTAACTTTAAATTTTTAGAATGTTCTTTTCATTTTATACTGAAATTTCACCTCATCCTGAAAACCTGAAATGAACTAAAATTCCATTGGTTTGTTACCTTTGTTGAAAACAACAATTTTGCAGCGAAAACGCTATTACTATCTTATTAAAATTCAGTTTTTAGGCTATAGATTGCATGGCTGGCAAAAACAACCCGATGTGAAAACGGTTGAAGGACTGGTCACCAAAACGTTGCAATGGGCAATGCCAGATGCTAAATTCAAGATTCTTGGCAGTAGCCGTACAGATGCGATGGTATCTGCACAGGAGTCGGCTTTTGAACTTTTTCTGGATAACGAGCCATTGGAAGATCTGGATGATTTTTTGGCAGTTTTTAATCTTAATCTACCACAGGATATAAGAGCTTTAGCGGTAGAAGAAGTAGATGCAAAATTCAACATTATTCAGCATCCAAAGGTAAAAGAGTACGCTTACTTATTTTCTTATGGAAAAAAAAATCATCCGTTTTGTGCGCCAATGATGGCTAATTTCATATTTGATCTTAATATTGAAGAGATGCAGAAGGCAGCAAAATTGTTTGAAGGCACTCATAATTTTCGGAATTATTGCGTGCGCGTTTCTGAAAACAGCAAATTTGAAAGGGAAATCAATAAAGCGGAAATTGCCGAAAATGATCTTTTTAGTGCGAGTTTTTTTCCGAAGCAAACGTATGTTTTTCATGTGCATGGAGAAGGTTTTTTGCGGCACCAGGTGCGCCTAATGATGGGCGCTTTAATCCAGGTGGGAAAAGGGGAACTGAGCGTAGAGCAAATACAACAAAGTCTTACAGGTACTCCAGATTTACAAATGGATTATATTGCTCCCGCATCCGGGCTTATTTTGAACAAAGTGGGGTTTAAGGATTTATAGTAAAATTTTTTCTGTGAAAGTATTCCCCTCCGGCGGAGGGGTGTCCGAAGGACGGGGTGGTATTTCATTTTTTTCCAAAATGCTCTACTATAAAACGTTCCAGTTCTTGCATTACATTTTTTAATTCGTTCCGAACTCTGGAGGAGGGAATTCTATAAATCCGAAGCCCGAGATTCTTTAAATACTCTTCTCTTTCCTGATCGTATTTCTCTTTATTAATATGGCTGGAGCCATCTATTTCTACCACCAGGCTCAATGTCTTTACATAAAAATCCACGATAAAATTTCCTATTACCCGTTGCCGGTCAAAATCAATTTTGTGGAACTTTCCTTTATGCACCTGTTTCCAAAAAATAATTTCAGGGAGGTTTCCGGCTTTTCTAAGAGCTTTGGACCTGTTGCTAAGAGCTGAGTTTCGCGGAAGATTATAGGTGAAGTTTCGGTATATGGGAACGGTGCCAATATGGGTGACTATATCTTTTGAAGCTGTTTTCTCCATCCCGGTCTTCGACGACCCCTCCAAAGGAGGGGATTTTGACTCATCGTAGTTATTCTTATCACCACCTGGCATCTGATTAAGATACCATTTTTTCGCTTGGCCATAAGAATTCCTGTGAATTCAAATTTTATGTTTTTCATTGAACTGCTCTGTACGTTACTCTTCCTTCTCCAAAATCTTTAGGGAAATTTTAATTGTCTCGTAACCTATTGCTTCCTGAAAATGCTCAAAATAAGCCTTTAAGGAATCAGGATCATTCAAGTCCTTTTTAGCTTTTTTAACGGCGTCCAGATCGGCTTTGGAGACAAACTGGTTTAGGTTAATATCTTTGCCTTCATCATAAAGTTTTAGCAAATGAGAAAAAATTGTAGTGCTTGCTAACTTCCGTTTTTTGGCAATTTCTTCCACACTTAGTCCTTCTTTATAAAGTTCGCCGGTAATTTGATAAGTTTTACCTTTTTTAGCTGATTTCCGCTCGCGTTTTTCTTTGCTGAAAGCGATAATTTCTTTTATAAAACGATAGCCATAATCCTTCATTTTTTGACGACCAACTCCGTTAATTTGCATAAAATCATCATCGGTCATTGGCCTTTCCTTCTCCATTTCCTTGAGGGTGGCATCATTAAAAATAAGGTAGGCCGGAATTTCCTCTTCTCTGGCTATTTCAAGTCGCAATTTCCTCAATTTTTCAAATAACGAGTTGTCTTTTTTCTTTGTAGAAGCTTCAGTTTCCTGCTGAATAGTTTTTCTGTCAGGAACTTCAGCTAAACGGACTTTTTCGCCTTCAAAAAGTACATTTTTGGCTGCTTTTGTAAGCTGAAGGTGATTGTTTTTGTGAAAAGCGACTTCAGCATAACCAATATTGATCAATTGGATTATATATTGCTGCCAGTGATGCCAGGAAATGCTACTGCCCACGCCATAAGTCGGTAATTTTTGATAATTCTTAGACAAAACGGCTTCATTTTGTGAACCTCTTAAAACGTCAATTATCGTGCTTATAGGTTCGCTTCCTTTAAGCCTGAAAATACATGAAAGCGCTTTTTGCGCAATGACAGTCCCATCAAAAAAGGCAGGCGGATTTTGGCAAATATCGCAGTTTCCGCAGTCTTCCTGTTTAAGCTCCCCAAAGTAATTGAGCAGAATTTTTCTCCGGCACGTTAAAGCTTCAGAATATTGCTTCATGCGATCCAGTTTTGCCAGCTGTACCTCTTCATTCGCCGCATTGGAAGCAAAGCGCTGCAACTGGACCACATCTGCATAACTGTGAAAAAGAAGCGTGTCTGAAGGTAATCCATCACGGCCTGCACGCCCAATTTCCTGGTAATAACCTTCCATATTCTTCGGCATGTTATAATGGATCACCCAACGAATGTTGGATTTGTCGATCCCCATTCCAAAGGCGATGGTCGCACAAATAATCTGTTTTTCATCATTAATAAAATCATCCTGAATCCTGGTGCGATCATCGTGACTTAGTCCGGCGTGATAAGCTTCGGCTTTAAAACCTTTTGCTTTTAATTTCGCAGCAATTTCTTCAGTAGTTTTTCGGCTTAAACAATAAATAATTCCGCTTTCTTTTTTCCGGTTTTTTACGAAAGTTGCAATCTGTTCAAAGCGTTTAATCCCCGGTCGTACTTCCAGGCTCAGGTTTTTACGATCAAAAGAAGCTACATGTTTTTTCGCCTTCGGGATATTAAGTTGTTGCGCGATATCACTACGTGTGGCTTTATCTGCAGTAGCGGTGAGTGCTATAACGGGAGTAGAGGGGAAGCGGTTTTTAAGGTAGCCCAACTGGGTGTAGGCAGGCCGAAAATCGTGGCCCCAACTGGAAATGCAGTGCGCTTCATCTATGGCGATAAGGCTTATTTTTCCTTCAGTTAAAATTTTATCGATAAATTGAAGGCTCTCCGGAGCAACATAGAGCAGCTTTAATTCTCTATTATCGATCTTCTGAAAAATAGCCTGTTGATCTGCTTCCTGCTGGCTGCTGTTAAGGTACGCTGCCGGAACTCCGTTAGCTGTTAAACCATCAACCTGGTCCTTCATTAATGCAATTAGAGGGGAAATTACGAGCGTGATTTCAGGAAGTAAAATGGCCGGAAGCTGGTAGCAAATGGATTTTCCGCCGCCGGTGGGCATAATTACAAGGTTATCTTTTCCGTCGAAAATGGAGTCAATTACCTTTTTTTGAAGGGGACGAAAACTATCGTATCCAAAATATTCTTTAAGCGTGTTTAAGAGCGTGGCTTCTTCCATATCGCAAAGGTAAAACTTGGAAGTAGAAGGAACACCTTCAGGAGTAAAAAAATGTTTATTGACTTCAGAAGAAATATAACTTCAGTTTGGCTTTCCTGCACAAATGCTGTAGTGTATAGCGATTATTACTACTTTTATAAAAATTTTTCCGCATGTCAAAA
This sequence comes from Autumnicola lenta, assembly GCF_031846515.1. NCBI lineage: Bacteria > Pseudomonadati > Bacteroidota > Flavobacteriia > Flavobacteriales > Flavobacteriaceae > Autumnicola > Autumnicola lenta. The sequence continues at coordinate 111,506 of NZ_JAVRHO010000008.1, read as the reverse complement.
TTAAAACGCTCGCTAAAACGACCTAAATTCACCAAAGCACTTCACCAGGCTCCGGGGACGATGACCTATGTTGGTAATAAAGAAACAAAGGAGACACTTCTGGAAGTTATTGATTATAATAAGAACCATTATCAGCGATATACTTCTAACTCCCCCGAGGACGCTTTTAAGTTTGAAGAAGAGCAGAATATTACCTGGATAAATATTGACGGTTTAAATAATACTGAGGAAATTGAAAAGCTTGGAAAATATTACGATTTACACCCGCTTATCCTGGAAGATATTGTAAATACAGGGCAGCGTCCAAAAATTGATGAATACCCGGAATATCTTTTTATCGTTGCCAAAATGCTGTATTACAATAGCGACGGCAGCATTAATAATGAGCACCTTAGCATTGTGGTGGGCAAAGATTATGTACTGACTTTTCAGGAAGCGGGTGGTGATGTTTTTGACGGACTACGGGAGCGAATAAAAATTGGCAAAGGACGTATACGAAGTAATGGTGCAGATTATTTAATGTTTGCCCTTTTGGATGCTGTAATTGATAATTATTTTGCAGTAGTTGACGACATTAGCGATAAAATTGAACTTTTTGAAGACCGGATTTTTAATGCAAGGACAGAAGATAATCTTGTGCTGGAAATTCAGGAATTAAAACGTACTATTTTAAGAATAAGACGTGCCGTTTTTCCACTAAGGGAAGTGGTTAACAGGTTACTGAAGGTAAACCACGAAATAATAGAGAAAAAAACCGAAAGTTATATTCGGGATTTGCACGATCATATGATTCAGATTTCAGAAAACATTGATCTTTACAGGGAAATGATTAGGAGTCTACTTGACATGTATATGAGTACCATTAGCAATAAAATGAATGAAGTAATGAAGGTCCTAACCATTATGGCTTCTATTTTTATTCCTCTCACCTTTATTGCAGGAATCTATGGGATGAACTTTGAATATATGCCTGAGCTGCAATGGAAATACAGTTACTTTGTGCTGTGGGGAATAATGCTGCTGCTTTTTATTGGTATGATTTTTTACTTCAAAAGGAAGAAATGGCTTTGACTACAACTCTTACATTTTTCATAAAAATTTGAAAAGTTCACTGTTTATAATGTTTTCAAGTTTTAAATTTATACCCAGTCCGTAAGAACAGGAAAATCGAATATTTCTCTAACTTTGTATAAAATCAGGCTTGTGCTGCTTAGAAAAAAAAGGAGTAGAAGTAAACTTGTTGGTACCTGTTTTATATTTTAATTTATCTAGCTACTTATATCACATGAAAAGAAATTACCTCGTTCAGGTACTAATAGTATGCCTGGCTTTTACTTCCTGTAAAGACAAATCTGAACCAAATACAGAATATTTAGATAACATGAAAACAGCATATGTTGGAACATATACCCGTGAAGAAGGCCATGTAGACGGCGAGGCAGAGGGAATTTACACAATTTATCAGGAACCGGAAAGCGGAAGCCTGAGGCTGGGAACTACTGTTGCTGAAATTACCAATCCGTCATTTGTAAAAGTTTCCGGGGACGGGAAGAATCTTTATGCCGTGAGTGAACTGGGCGGACAGGGAGAAGAAAACGGATTTGTATATTCCTTTAAAATAAAGGATAATCAAAATCTTGAAGAATTAAACAAACTTTCTACTGAAAGTACGGCACCATGTCACGTGGCTCTGGACAGGAGCGGAGAGTATGTTTTTGTTGCCAATTATATGGGCGGAGTGGTAATGTTGTATAAGAGACAGGAGGATGGAAGCCTAAAAAAACAGCAACGCATCGATCTTGAGAACCCTGAAGAATCACATGCACATTCTGTTACGCTTTCTGAAGACAATAAGTACGCTTATATTGCTGATTTGGGTAATGATAAGATTTTCATATACAATTTTGATGCAGATCAGGGAGAACTTACACCTCATGAACAAGCTTTTGTTGCTCTTGAAGAAGGAGCAGGTCCGCGGCATTTCACAATTTATGAAGAAATAAAATTGGCCTATTCTGTAAATGAATTAAACAGCACTGTAACAGTATTTAAAATTAAGGATTCCGGTGGATTGGAAATCATCCAGAATATATCTGCACTTCCGGAAGATTTTTCAGAAAGGAATTCGGCGGCGGATATTCATTTACACTCTTCCGGAAATTTTCTTTACACCTCTAATCGCGGTCATAATAGTATTGCTGCTTTTGCGGTAGATGAAGAAGGAAAATTGTCTACACTGGATTTTTATCCTACAGACGGTAAAACTCCGCGCAACTTTGCTATTGCTCCCAAAGGAGATTTTCTTTATGTAGCCAACCAGGATTCGGGTGAAATATCAATTTTTAGCATAAATCAGAAAACAGGTGAGCTAACCCAAAAACTTCCTAACGTTGAAGTAAAGACTCCGGTGTGTATAGAATTTGTGCCGGTAGAATAATATCCGCTACCTGGCAGTTTATATTTTCATTAGAAATACCTCCTTTTGATTCCATTCCGAAAATCAATGTTGAAAAACTTTATCTTTTTTTTATGACTTAAGGCTTCTCTGTCATTTTAAGAGGCGCTTTCATTTTTTTATCTTACAGAGGACGAACCAATGAAAGAATCGTATGAAATTAGGATATCATGCTTCTCATGAACAGTTTTCCCCTTCAGCATTACTAAAACTTGTACAAAAAGCCGAAGAAGCCGGTTTTGAAGCTGTACTCTCTTCAGATCATTTCCACCCCTGGAGCAATAGACAGGGGGAAAGCGGTTTTGCCTGGAGCTGGCTTGGCGCTGCGATGCAGGCTACAAATCTCGAATTCGGTATTGTAAATGCTCCCGGGCAGCGCTACCATCCTGCAATAATTGCGCAGGCCGTGGCTACCCTGGACGAAATGTTTCCCAGGCGTTTCTGGATAGCTACAGGAAGCGGCCAGGCTTTAAATGAAAATATTACCGGAGACAAATGGCCCTCTAAAGAAATCCGAAATCAGCGTCTTAAAGAGTCTGTAGAAGTCATGCAGGAACTTTGGAAAGGTGATTACGTAAGTCATCATGGAATTGTAAAAGTAGAGAAAGCAAAATTATTTACAACTCCCACCCATACGCCTACCGTTTTTGGTGCTGCTCTAACGTTAAAGACTGCAAAATGGCTTGCCAGCTGGGCCGACGGATTAATAACGATCTCCAAACCCATTGAAGAGTTAAAAGAAATGGTTGAAGCTTTTAGGAGTAACGGCGGAGAAAATAAACCAATGGCTTTAAAAGTCCAGGTTTCCTATTCATCTACTAAAGAAAAGGCATTACAGGGAGCAAAGGACCAATGGAAGAACAATATTTTTCCCAGTAAACTCACTTCAGAATTAATTACTCCGGAACAGTTTGACGATATGGGAGAAAAGGTGCGCAAGGAAGATATCGAAAAGTATGTAATCACGGGAAGCGATCCCCAGTTGTTTTTAGACAAAATATATGCTTTTAAAGAACTTGGGTTCGAAAAAATAATCCTGCATAATGTAAATGAAGAACAGGAGAAATTTATAGAATTCTTCGGAAACAAACTGAGACCTGAATTTCAGAAATAAAATCAGAAAAAGATGAACAAATACTGGTATAAAAATGCAGTGATTTACTGCCTGGATGTGGAAACCTTCAAAGACTCGAACGGTGACGGAATTGGAGATTTTCAAGGTCTTACGAATGGTCTTACTTATTTGTCAAGCTTAGGTGTGAACTGCCTCTGGCTAATGCCTTTTTTTGATTCCCCCAATAAGGATAATGGATACGATGTAAGAGATTACTACAAAGTGGATCCCAGGCTTGGCGATTTAGGGCATTTTGCACAGCTTATAGATGCTGCAGATGAAGTAGGGATTAGGATTCTTATTGACCTGGCGGTAAACCATACCTCTACAGAACATACGTGGTTCCAGGAAGCCAGAAAAAATAAAGATTCCAAATATCGCGATTTCTATATCTGGCTAGATGAAAAACCAGAAGATAAAGGGGAAAATATAATGAGCGGCGGTGAAGAGGATGGTTCTAATTGGGAATGGGATGAGGAAGCCGGGGCCTACTATTTCCATACCTTTTATACCCACCAGCCAGACCTTAACATTTCTAACGAAAATGTACAGGAAGAAATCTTCAGGATTATGCAGTTCTGGTTAAAGATGGGCGTTTCCGGATTCAGGATTGATGCTGCGCCGCACATGTTCAATGAAAAAGGCACAGTAAATTTCTGTAAAGATCCACACTCGGTTTTCAGGCATTTTCGGGAATTTGTGGAAACACAGAAGAAAGATTCTATTCTCCTGGCAGAAGTAGATCTTCCTCCTGATGATTATGATAAATTCTTTGGAGATGAAGATGAAATGCACATGCTTTTCAATTTCTATGTAAACAATTACATGTTTTTATCTTTTGCCAGAAAAGAAGCTACTCCATTGGCAGATGCACTTAAAAAAATGCCACAGATTTCTGAAAAGGAACAAATGGCAATATTTGTAAGGAATCACGATGAGTTGAATCTTAGTAAATTATCCAATGAGGAACAGCAGGAGGTGTTTCAAGCCTTTGCTCCGCAGGAAAACATGCAGATTTTCGGGCGTGGAATCAGGAGGCGTCTTGCTTCTATGTTGGACAACGACCGCAAAAGAATTGAAATGGCCTACAGTTTATTGTTTACCCTCCCGGGAACTCCTGTTATAAGATACGGGCAGGAAATAGGAATGGGCGAAGATCTTTCTATGGAAGGCCGCTCCAGTGTGCGGACTGTAATGCAGTGGTCTGACGATAAAAATGGAGGATTTTCTAGCGCTCCTGAAGATCAACTTATACGCAGCGTTGTTTCTGAAGGAGATTTCAGTTACAAAAAGATCAATGTACACGATCAACATCGCGATCATGATTCTTTACTGAACTGGATGGCACATGCCATAAAATTTAGAAAGGAATTCCGTGAATTTGGTTGGGGCGATTACGTCGTGATGGATACTGGTAACAAAAGTGTCCTTGCCCACTGCCGGAATTCAGATAAAGGAACAGCAATCGCGTTCCACAACTTTTCTGATGAAGAAGTTATGGTTAAAACCAAATTTGAAAATCCCGAAGAGATCGTGGATATTTTTGGGGATGAGCGTTATAAAGCCTTTGATTCAGATTCACAGGAAATTAAATTGAACCCATACGGCTACCGGTGGTTGCACAAAAGAAAACGATTTTTATAAATCACCCTTTAATAATGCGATAGCACAGGAAAAAGAACTAACAACAGAAAATTCAAAATATGAAGGAGATTCAAACGGAAAAGTATAAATGGTGGCAAAAGGAAATTGTGTATCAAATTTATCCGCGTTCTTATAAGGATAACAACGGCGACGGAATAGGAGATCTCCCCGGGATCATCGAAAAGCTGGATCATATTAAAGATCTCGGAGTAAAAGTAGTCTGGATTTCACCAATTTATCCTTCCCCAATGGCCGATTTTGGATACGATGTAAGCGACTACACAGGAATTCACCCCATGTTTGGAACGATGGAAGATTTCAACAGCCTGCTTGAGGAAATTCATAAAAGAGAGATGAAACTGATCCTTGATTTTGTTCCCAATCATTCCTCAAATATGCATGAGTGGTTCCTGGATTCAAGAAGTTCTAAAAATAACCCTAAACGGGATTGGTATATATGGAAAGATCCGGCGCCAGATGGTGGCCCACCAACAAACTGGGGAAGTGTTTTCGGCGGAAGTGGATGGGAGTACGACAAAGAGACGAATCAATATTACTATCATGCTTTTTTGAAAGAGCAGCCAGATTTGAACTGGCGTAATCCTGAAGTGCAGGAAGCAATGTTTAATGTATTGCGATTTTGGTTAGATAAAGGTGTAGACGGCTTTAGGGTAGACGTAATGTGGCATCTTATAAAAGATGCGCAATTTAGGGATAATCCTCCAAACCCAAATTATACCGAAGACTATTCGCCATATGACAAACATCTCCAGACATACACCACAGACCAGCCAGAGGTGCACGATATTGTAGAAAAAATGAGGTCGGTTATAGATGAATTTGATGAGCGGCTTCTTATTGGGGAAATTTATCTTCCGGTTGAGCAGCTCGTGGAGTATTATGGTAAAGATAACCGCGGTGCACATTTGCCGTTTAATTTTCAGTTGGTACTGTTACCATGGGATGCCAGGGAGATTGAAGCAGCAATTAATAACTATGAAGGGGCCCTGCCGCCCGGTGGTTGGCCAAACTGGGTTCTGGGAAATCACGATAACTCGAGGATTGCGACGAGAGTAGGAGTGAAGCAGGCGAGAATCGCTGCAATGATGCTTTTGACCCTACGTGGAACACCAACAATATATTACGGAGACGAAATAGGTATGGAAGATGTGCCAATTGCACCAGATCAGGTTCAGGATCCACAGGAAAAGAATATTCCGGGGAAAGGACTCAACCGCGACCCCGAAAGAACTCCGATGCAATGGGATTCTTCAGAAAATGCAGGCTTTACAAGTGGAAAACCCTGGCTTCCGTTAATGGAAAATTATAAGGAATTAAATGTGGAAAAAGAGTGGGATTCCGAAGAAAGTATAATTAGTTTTTATAGAAAACTCATTGCCCTTCGGCAAAAAGAGCCGGCACTCCAAATTGGCAAATATCGACCTGTATTAACCACTGGAAATTTGCTGGCTTATATACGTTCTTCGGAAGAAAAGAAAATTTTTGTCATTCTAAACCTGGGAGATTCGGGTGAAGCTATGGAGACAAATGTACCGTTTTCCAAAGCCATTATCCTTGCGTCCACACATGCCGGGAGGGAAGGAAAAAATTTGGAGGGAACAGTACAATTAGAGAGTAATGAAGGTTTAATAGCAGAAATAAAGGAATGATCAATAGAATTTACTAACGGCAAAAAGAGATAATATGAGAACATTCGGAAAGAAAACCTGGGTAATTGCTGAAGGTTATATTCCTTCTTACGGCACAGGGCCCGAACCGGAATTTACAAGTCATGAAACAGCTTGTATTTTGAATACTTCCAACAGGAAAGCCCAGGTGGAAATCACACTTTTTTTTACAGATAAAGACCCTGTAGGACCTTATAAAGTTGAGGTAGAGGCACAGCGAACAAAACATCTTCGGTTTAATGATCTTGAAGATCCTGAACCTGTTCCAAAAGACACCGATTATGCCTGCGTAATAGCATCTGATATTCCGGTGGTTGTACAGCATACAAGGCTGGATTCACGACAGGCAGAAAATGCTTTGTTAACCACAATAGCTTATTCAGAATAGATTTTTATGAGGGAGGAAGAGTGGAAAAACTGGAGTGGAAGTTTAAGCTTTAAACCGGGTGCAATTCTCACACCAGAATCTGAGGAGGAGATAGTCCAACTGGTTAAAAGAGCAAGAAGAGAGAAAAGGAAATTGCGGGTGGTTGGAGTCGGACACTCTTCAAGTCCGCTTGTAAAAACTGACGATATACTACTTTCCCTGAAGCATTTTAAAGGAGTTGAAGCACCAGATTTGGAGAAAAACCGTGCTACCGTTTTAGCAGGAATGACGGTAAAAGAAGCAGGCAAGGACCTTTACAGGTATGGACTGGCGATGCATAACACCGGAGACGTAGATGTGCAGACCATTGCCGGCGCTATAGGTACAGGAACGCATGGTACGGGGAGGGAATTGCGCAATCTTTCTTCGATGCTCGTTGGTGTAAGAATGATTACCGGAACGGGAGAAATAATTGATACCAATATAGAAGAAGATGAAGAACTCTTCCGAGCCCTACGTGTAGCAATGGGAACCTGCGGAATCTTTATTAAAATGCGACTTCAACTGCAGCCATTTTTCAGGTTAACAAGAAAGGAATGGTGCGTACCTTTAGATAAATGTCTTGGAAATCTGGAGGAACTACAGGAGCGTAATCGCAATTTTGACTTTTACTGGTATCCAAGGAGTGACATGGCAAAAATAAGGGTGATGAACAAGGAAGGAGAGAAGATGCCGGAAATTCCTTATGGTAAGCTAACATTCAAAAAAGAAGGAGACAGCCATAAAGTTTTACCTCGCTCCCGGCACCTTAAATTTGATGAAATGGAATACGCCCTTCCCGCCAAAAATGGCCCGGAATGTTTTCTGGAGGTACGTAGGGAAATTAAGCAAAAGTGGCGAAAAGGCGTTGCCTGGAGAGTTCTTTACAGAACAATAAAGGCAGATGATGCTTTTTTGAGCAGTATGTATGGGCGGGACTCGGTAACGATATCACTGCACCACAACGCCGGACTTCCATTCTGGGAGTATTTTAAAGCTATCGAGCCAATATTCAGAAGATACGGCGGGAGACCACATTGGGGGAAAAAGCATAGGCTTAAAGCAGCGGAATTAAAAGAGCTGTTTCCCTGCTGGGATGATTTTCAGAAGTATCGGGAAAGATTTGATCCGGATAAGGTTTTTTTGAGTCCGTATATGGAGGAACTTTTAATACCTGAAGAATGAAAGCGATAGGAAAAATTGACTGGGCCTTTTCAGCAGGACGCATTCCATTTAAGAATAATGGGGAGGAGCCTGAATTTATAAGCCATGATAAAATCGCGGTTTTAAATACTTCCGAAGAAAATGCTATAGTAGAGTTGTTGATTTTCTATGAAGATCAAAAACCTGTTGGGACCTACGAAATACTGGTAAGAGCTAAACGTCTCCGGAAAATAAGATTTAACGATCTAATTGCTCCTGAGGCGGTGCAACTGGAGCGAAACTACAGTTGTCTTATACAGACCAATGTTCCGGTGGTGATCCAGTTTAGCAGGATGAACACCGGTGCAAATTCAAATGCGGAAATGAGCACAATTGCCTTTCCCGTAGAACCAGAAAAATAGAAAGATGTGTTAGGATTTTTATTGGCATTCGGGACGGCTATTTCAGAAGCATTAAAGGATATTACCAGTAAATTCAACCTGCATTATATCGACGAGTACACTGCGGCCTTTTCTATGCATTTGGTGCAGAGTATTTTGCTTGCTCCGCTCATTTTCTATTTTGGTTTTGAAGAAATGACACCAAGGTTTTTTTGGGCACTCCTTGCCAGTTCTGTTCTTCAGTTAATTGTTATCCTGCTTTACTTTAAAGCTATAAAACGTTCTGAACTTTCGGTTACTGTGCCGTTAATTACTCTTACTCCGCTGTTTATGTTACTTACTTCCCCTATATTGATTGGTGAATTCCCCAGCCTATTAGGGATTGTGGGAATTCTTTTAATTGTCGCGGGGACTTATATTTCGAACATTAGCGAAAACAATAAAAATTTCTTTGCGCCTTTTGCAATGCTGGTAAAGGAGCAGGGGCCAAGATACATGCTGTTGGTGGCCTTTATATGGAGTATTACGGCAAATATCGATAAAATTGGGGTGGAGGAAACTTCGCCCGTGTTTTGGTCTTTCAGTAAAGATTTTGTAATTCTTTTTTATCTTATCCCTATCCTGGCAATAAAGTCCAAAAAACCACTATCACAAATAAATAAGAGAAAATGGCCTTTGTTACTGGTGGGCTTCTTTAGATCTGCAAGCGTGCTAACCCAAATGTTTGCTATACAATTTATCCTGGTGGCCTATGTAATTTCAATTAAAAGGGCAAGTTCTGTGTTTATTATCCTCTTTGCTTTCTTTTATATGAATGAAAGAAAGAACTTTAGGAATAGGCTTATTGGTATTGTAATTATTCTTATTGGGCTTTTTGTGATAGCGATTTCCTGAAAAAGTCACTGCTCAAAAATGCCAATTATCGATCCGGAGAGAGGCTTTGATCGATTTGAAAATTTGAAGATTTTTATTTGAGAATGAAGGGCCTTCGACAGGCTCTGGCTGACGTTGATTTGCGTGTAACGAGTGTTGTACGAAGTATTTACTCCGAGTGCGACACTCCTTTGTATCGAGGAGCTCTTACTATTGCCGAAAATTGCCATTTTTCAGGTTTCCCTTCAGAATAAAAAAGGTTTCCTGAAAAATTTCAGAAAACCTCTTATCTAAAATATGTTTTTTATGCCTGCAAGGGCTTGCTACACTTCCTGAACTACAAAAAAACCATCATTTCCCTGAGCCTGGTAGAGTGGCATAAAAATATAGGCATCCCATTCGCTTTTAACTTCGTTTCCGTTCTGTTTTGCAAGTAGCTCTCCTTTTTCGATTTTCTGGAAATTCTCATAACCCGGTTGCATTTCGAAAATATCACCGTCTTCCAGGCCGTGACGGTGTACAATTTCGAAGGTTTTTTGCGGGGGCGCATTCTTTTCAGCAAAACGGTTTACACAATCGGGATAAGTTGAAATCCTCTCAAGATCAAGGTCACAAGCCTCTTTTAGGGCCAGCCAGATTACGCCTTCGTGATTTTCTACAGAACGTTTATCTGTATGCTGGCCTGCTTCAAAAACAAAACCGGTCATCCCGGTACGGCTTAAATAATGGTCAATATCGCCCGTAATAATGTCGCTGAAACCTCTAATAATATAGGTCGGAAATTTATGCGCCCATTCATCATTATCATTCACTTCCTGAACCGAAACATACGGAAGACTGGGTGAGGAGGTGGTATGGCAATCGAGAAAATAGCGTTTAGTGAAATCTTTTTCAGGAAATTTCTTGAGAAGTTCTATAATTTCAAACATTTCCTTTTTCTCGTGGGAATCTTTTTTTTCCTGATTTACGTTTTCTTCAGTCCATGTCCTGTTGAGGTCTTCATCTATATAGCGCTTATTTTGATTGAGTGCCATTTTGTTACCTGCAACGCCAACGATTGTTCCGTTTATCTCAGGCCGAGTTTTTTCCAGTTCAGAAAAAACCTTTTCCAATGCTTTCACCCCGCTTGGTTCGTTGCCGTGAATTCCGCCGGTTACAAACAGTAAAGGTCCCTCTTTACCTGAAGTATATTTTCCTATTATTCTTGGTATTTCTTCTTTTAATTCACTGTTCATGATCTTTGTATTTAATCCATAGTTGCCAAGGTGCGGTTGGAGAGCGTACCTTTATACATTTTCTTATATTCAACTTTACGCTCAATAGCTTCAATAACCACATCTGTAAATGTTGGAAGGCCGATATCTTTGAAACGTTCCATTCCACCGGGGCTAAGTACATTTATCTCGATAAGTTTATCTTTAACAATATCAAGACCTACAAAAAATAGCCCGTCCCTTATTAATTTTGGAGCTGTAAGTTCTACAATACGTTTCATATCATCTGTTAGATCACTACTATCTGCCGTTGCTCCCAGCTTAAAATTACTACGGAATTCGCCTTCGCCGCTAACCCTCCTGATAATTGCCTTTTTTCCATCTTGTTCCATTACACGACCATTCATAAGAAGTACCCTCACATCACCGTCCTTAACGGCGGGGAGAAATTCCTGTGCGATAACATATCCCTGGGAACTAATGGTTTCTATAATCTGGTTCACATTTTTTTCATTTTCGTCAATAAGAAAAACATCCTTTCCTCCGGAACCTTCCAATGGTTTAAGGACCATCTTTTTATTCTGCTTTTCCCAAAAATCCAGGAGATCCTCCTTACTCCTGGTGATAATAGAGTCCGGTTTAATGTCCTGAGGTAGTTCTTCAAAGTAAAGTTTATCTATAAAAGCGTGGGAAAGGGCATAGGCATCATTTAAAACCAGCACACCTTCCTGTTGTATCATTCTTCCAAAAGCCACACCTGCCTGCTCTGCCCACTGTCTCGAATCCTCTTCTGTAGGATTGTTTCTAATAAAAAGTACATCAATATCCTTAGAAGAAATCTTTTTCTTTCTTGCTTTAGAACCTTGTAGCGCCTCCAGAAATTTCTCCGGAGATTTTATTTTCGAATTTTTGGGTAAAATAGTGCTGTTTATGCTTATTGGGGCATCGTGATGAAAACTGAAATCCCCCACTCCCATTGCAAAAACTTCATGTCCTCTGGCATGAGCCTCTGTCATTAATGCTGTAGATGTACCATTTTTTTCGGTGGCCACATCGTTTAATACAAAACATATTTTCATTTACTTACCATTTTTGAAAGAGGTAACCCCTCTCTGATTAAATTTAATTTCTCTTTTACATTTTCAGTTAATAAATAACTGGGACGCAGAGCCCCTGGATTTAATATTTCCCTATCTGTAAGCTCTTTTATTACACCGGTGTGTTTTATTCCGAATTTACCTGCTAAAAGAGGTTCATACTCACCCCCGTCCTGCAGATATTTTCTTAACTCAACCAGTCCCTGCATATAGATAATGTCTTTTAAAAAACCACCTCCCTGCATAATCCTGGAGGTAATATTAAAAGCCCTTTCCGGAGAAAATCCGTACCTTTTGTTAAGAAGCCGGAAAATTTCTCGAAAATCCCCGCCATCCATTAAAGCTTTACCGGCTATTACTCTACCCGCCAGTGTTCTAAGCCTGTTTCTTGTAAGCCCATCTACCATATACTCTGCCATTACAGCCAGGCCTTCCTGCAGGGGATCATAATCTGCCAGGCCAATACTTAACTGCTCTAGCGGCTGCCTTTTACCATTATGATAGGTTAGAACATGGGTCCCTACTTCATGCTGAATAAGCGCTTCAGATTCTTTTCTTCTCATTTTATAATCATGAGGGACATAGAGTTCCCCCTGTGATACCATCATGATATTCACATCTTTTCGAATATGGACCTTTCCTTTAAAATTCTCATCCTGGTTCCTGAAGTAGTCAAATTCTTTACGTGCAAGGCTGCTAAACTCCAGGGAATCTATGAGGTCCTTCTCATCTACGTCTGAATTCTCCTGTCCCTCTTCAATTTCGTTAAGGACCTGCTCTGCTTCTTTGCACAAATCTCTTCCAACTCCTTTGTGAAGCCTGATGCTGTTATAAAAGAAATTACGCGTTCCGCGCTCATTAAGCATAGTTATTTGCTGATCCAGTTCTTCCCGCTTTTCCCTGAAAATCTGCGACATTGCAGGATCGTCTACTTCTTCAATTTTTAAATTATAGAGTTTTCTTTTTAGCACATCTGGATCTACAGGAAGCAGCCGGTAATGATAATCCAGAACTTCTTCATAGTTACTTTCAAAAAAAGTCTTTTTTATATCATAAATATTGGAAGGGGAAACCAACCATAGGAATTGATAGGATTTCTCAATTTTTGAGAGCTCCCGGTCAATTTCAAAAACTTTGTCTTTGAGCACCTGCCTTCCCAAAGCGTTATAACTGGGGACGCTACTGGAAGTTTGTACTCTTAAAAAGTCATACAACGCTATATGGAGCGCTTTTATAATATAATCTCTGTAGTTTCTGAAAAGGACAGGATAAAATTCTTTGTTGTCACCTCTGTAAATCGGAGGGATTTCCAGTCCCAGAAGTACTGCTCCACATTGCTTGGTTTGTTCTATAGTCAGCAGCGGCTTATCCCCGGTGGCCTGTCGGTCTTTTGTGTCTGATATTTCTGCCTTCAGGTATAATCCTGAATAAATATGATTTATATTATTCAGTTCCTTCTGTAATACCTCCAAAGTGGTAGGTAATTTTCTTGAGGGGCCTTTTATTACAAAGGTGCTACTTCCATTTTCGCCCGCATACATTTCAAGGAGCATATAGGATTTGAATTTCACCGACAACTCGTCTGAAATAGCAAAAATTAGCTGCTGGTAGCCTTCAAAATCTTTTTCGCCTATCACGAGGTAAGACGATTCACTTATTACCATCCTCTTGGTATAAGGATCATTTCTTTTTTTCCGGTAAATAACCAGGTAGGGAAGTTCTTTTTCAATATGCATCATTCCGCCTCCCGGAAGTTTGCAATTTGTTTCTGATTCTTCCTCTAAGTTTGTTAAAATTTTTTTAATCGATTCTTTAGATAATTCTGATATGTTCAGCATTATTTGAAGCTTCTTTACTTTTTAATTTCCTGCAGCCCTCTAAAGTGGCTAATGCCGTGCTTTTTCAGCACTTGATGGAAGCTGCATTTGCTTAAATTTAGTAATAAATTTGTGTCTCAAATGAGGAAAAACCTACTTTGGCTTTTATTTAAGAAAGAAGAACACCTCAAGAAGCCGGAGGAGCGTAAATAAAAATTCAGTTGAATTTGAAGATTTATAGCTAAACCTGTGTTGCCAAAGCCGATCCCAGATTTTGGCAAATATCGACCTGTATTGTGCTGATCATATTTTTTCTTCGGAAGAAAATTCGGTTTAAAAAAACCAGATTTTTCAGAAGGAATTTGACCTGATTAACTGCAAAATCTGTCCATTATTTTCATTACCACCAACCCATCTTCAGCAGAGCACGGATTTTTGCCCCTGCCAAGAAAATAGTCTGCAGTAGCAGTAATCATTGGTAGTTGGACATGCGGAAGAGGCTCAAAGTTGAACTCTTCACTGCGATCTTCAGATTTCAGGAATACCTTGTCACCAAAAAAGGAAAAGCTTATAGCACCTTTACTTCCGTAGATAATGCATTCATCGTTTTGATCTGCTGCCGATACATTAAAACTCCATATTCCATTGAAATGCACTTCATTTTTGAACCTGATAATTCCGTTTACAATATCATCGGCAGGATAAGAAGGATTTTGATTTGAAGAAAAACCTTCAATCTGCTGAGTTTCTCCAAAAAAGTGGTACATAAGATCAATTTGATGCGGAGCCAGGTCATGAAAATATCCTCCGCCCGAGATGGCAGGGTCAATTCTCCAGTTTTCGTCAGACTCTGCAATTAAATCAGATTTTGGCGGTTGTAAAATCTTTATATCTGCAAAACGGACTGCACCAATACTTTTCTCTTCCAAAAGTTCCTTTACCTTCAAGAAAGCCGGTAATTTTCTCCGGTAGTGCGCCACCGTTAACTTGCTTTTGCTCTGTTCCAGGGCTTTTATTATGCTCACGGCTTCCTGCGAATCCATGGCCATTGGCTTTTCGAGGTAGATGTTTTTACCAGCTTTAATGGCTTTTAAGGTAAGCTCAACGTGTGTAGATGGGGGAGTGGCAATATAAACGGCATTTATGCGCGAATCATTTAAAAGTTCTTCGGCATCATCGTACCAGACGGGAACGTTATGTCGTTGTGCAAAATCCCTGGCTTTTTCTGTATCCCTTCGCATTACAGCAAGTAATTCAGAATCTTTAATTTGTTGAAATGCGGGGCCGCTTTTAACTTCTGCCACATCCCCGCATCCTATAATTCCCCATACTAGCTTTTTCATTTATTCAAGCTTTAGGATCTTTATATTTTTAAATTCCACACCCTGTCCTTCGGCCTGTAAGCCAATGTAACCCTGAGTTAGCGGCTTTCCATCTTTTTTTATTTCCGGGTCAAAACCACCTACCACTTCGCCGCCAATCTGAGGTTTGCTGTACTCCAGCACGGTATTTCCATTTACTTTATGGATGACTAAAGAATCACGGTACACAATAAGATCGGCTTGTACCCATTCGTCAGGTTTGTAAGTTTCCGAGGAAGAATTAAGGCAGTGCCCCGGATACATCTCGTTTTTATAATAAATCTCGGTCCCATGGGAACACATATTCCCGGTGGGCCTTGGGTCTCCGTTACCGGCATCGGCCAGCATCTGGTATTCAACAGAAATTGGCCAGTCCTGTTCTTTTAAAATTGTCGCCGGATCCTGGGAATGAAACATAACGCCACTATTACGGTAGGTATAATCGGGTGCATCCTCCATCCATTGATCTGTAAAGCGGTATTCAAATTTTAAGTGAAAGGAAGAAAAAGATTCTTTGTAAAACAGATGTCCGTAACGTTCCCCAAATTCTTCATATTCATCGTAATCCACAAGGACTGTTCCGTCTTTTACCTGGAAAGTATTTGCATAATTGTCGCCAACTTCATGATGGTGGAATTTCACGATCCAGTCGTCCAGGTCTTCCCCGTTAAATAAGGTTTGCCATTGTTCTTCTTTCGTTTCTTCTTTTACCGCAACTTCCTTTTTTTCAGTCTTTGACTTGTTGCCACAGGAAGTGAGCACTGCGAGGATAATAATTACTATTAAAAGCTTTTCTGGTTTCATTTCTAATGTGCTAAATATTTTATGCTGTTTTTAACCCGAAAGCTTATTCCTCCTTGTAGCGCTTTAGTGCCTCCACGAAATAATAATCGCCATAAGTAAGTGGTACATCTACTTCAGAATTTTTGGGGAGATGACCAACTCCATGTTTCAGAATAAAGCCACCGTTGGTACCTTCTTTAGCTAAATATTCCGGACCCATAAGTGTATTGAGAGCCGTTTCAGCAGCATTGAAATACTTCTTTTGCTTATTTTTATCTACATATTCGCTTAACTCAAGCAGGGCAGCGGCCATAATCGCACCTGCCGAAGAATCTCTAAACGCATCCGGAATTTTTGGCGCGTTGTAATCCCAATACGGAATTTTATCTGCAGGCATATTTGGGTGGTCAAGCATAAAATCTGCAATTTTCACTGCCTGGTCCAGGTATTTTTGATCTTTGGTTTTTCGATATACCTCTGTAAAGCCATACAGGCCCCAGGCTTGTCCACGTGCCCAGGCAGATTCGTCGGCATTCCCCTGGGCTGTTCTCTTATCTTTTACTTCACCCGTGTTTTCGTTGTAATTTATCACGTGATAAGAACTATTGTCTGGCCTAAAGTGATGTTGCATTGTGGTATTGGCATGAGTGATAGCAATATCGCGATACCTGTTGTCCCCACTGTATTCTGAAGCCCAGAACAACAGTTCCAGGTTCATCATATTATCGATAATTACCAAAAAACTGTCATCATCAGAATCCCAGGAGCGTATAGCGCCAACTTCTTCGTCAAACCGTGTAGCTAAAGATTTAGCGCTGTTCATAAGGATTTCCTCATATTCCTCTTGTGGATCAAGACGATTTGCAGCACCAAAACTGTCAAACATCATAAAACCCAAGTCGTGGGTAGAGGTGTTATGCTGCTCTTTTTCGAGGTCTTCCAGAATTCGCTCTGCTTCTTCCATAAGCTCGGGATCCCCAACTTCTTCATATAAGTAGAGGAGTGTGCCGGGATAGAAACCGCTAACCCACCAATCAGACCCGCTCGTCTCAAACCGGTTTTCTTTAGCATAATAGGTTTTGGGAAACCTTCCATCTTCAGGCAGCTGGTCTGCCATATATTTATATTGTTCTGCGGCTAATTCTAAAGTTCTGTCTATTTTATTTTCCGGAATGTCCTTTTGCGTTGCACAGGATGTAAAGAAAATTGCCAGCATCAAAACTGAAAATTTCACACTTCTGAAAACACCGGATTTTGGTCTGCTTTTTTTCATTGGTTTATTTCTATTTAGATAAATTGATTATTTTCAACAATCCCAACGGGAGTAGCAGTTTCGCCGGCAATTCTTTCTCCATCTCTTTGCATAATTTTGCACCAAAATGTGAAACTGGTCTATGATCTAAAAAGTTATCTATTATTGATTGGCACCCATTCACCAGCATTTTTGGTCATAACCAAATTTTGTCAATTATCGGCTTCTATACCTGTTCAAAAGCTAAAGAACCTTTTCTCCTTCCCAATGTCTGAATTATTTTCTCAATTTACTAAAATCATGGAAGGTGAAACAGAATTTTTTTTAGCACCTCTGCCAAAATTGAAGAACACCATTTTAAGGGAGGCATGCTTTTTATGTCAATTATCGTCCTTTAGATCAGCATAAAAGCGGCATTGCTATAACTATCCATCAACAAAAATATAACCTGCTATAAGATTTGAAGCGGACGATCTGTTGTATCCACCAGATTTTTTCTTATGACAAAGTCGCCGAATTCTTCATCTTGTTCTCTTTCCTGAGCATAAGAACCCAGAATAGGATCAAGCTCCTGCAGAATATTTTCTTCAGAAAGCATTTCTTTATATAAGGAATTTAAACGGTCCCCGTTATGGCTGGCACCAAGATACATATTGTATCTGCCTGGAGCACGGCCCACAAAACCTATTTCTCCTAAAGACGACCTGGCGCAATTATTTGGGCATCCGGTCATCCTGATATTTATTTCTTCGTCCTGAAGATTATGTTTTCTCATAATATCGTCCAGCTTATCTACCAGCGAAGGTAAATAGCGCTCTGCTTCTGCAAAAGCCAGCGGACAGGTATTTAGCGCCACACAAGCCATAGAACTTTTTCGAAGTCCGGTGAGCTTTTCATTATTAAGCACTCCGTTTTTTTCCAAAACAGCTTCAATGGCTTTCTTATTTTTTTCAGCTACATTGGCAATAATGAGGTTCTGGTTTCCGGTAAGTCTAAAATCCCCTTTGAGTATTCCGGCAACTTCTTTTAAAGCCTTTTTTAGCCGGTAACCTTCTTCGTCCTTAACCCTTCCGTGTTCTACAAACAGTGTATAAAACCACTTGTCATTGGTTCCTTTTACCCAGCCATATTCATCTCCATTTTTATTGAATTCAAAAGCACGGGGTTTTTCCATTTTTGAACCAAGACGATTTTCAATTTCATCTACAAACCATTGTAATCCATGTTTATCTATCGTATACTTAAGTCTTGCATTTTTCCTGTCCACCCGGTTCCCATGATCCCTCTGAATTGTAATCACCGCTTCGCCGACTGCAATAACCTTGTCTTTTGGCACAAAACCTATGACATCTGCCAGGCGTGGATAAGTGGATTTTTCCCCGAAAGTGCTTCCCAGTCCTCCGCCTATACAAACATTGTAACCTACAATTTCATTATCTTCTTCTATGCCAATAAAACCAAGATCATTCGCAAAGACATCAATATCATTGTTAGGCGGAATAGTTAAACCGATTTTAAATTTCCGTGGCAAGTAATGTTCTGAATATAAGGGCTCTTTATCTGGTGTTCCTGCAACTTTTTCTTTATCCAGCCATATCTCGTGATAAGCTGAAGTCTTCGGAAGAAAATGCTCACTAATTTCCCCGGCCAATGCATACACTTCTTCGTGAATTTTTGACTGATAGGGATTGGGGTTGCACATCACATTCCTGTTGACATCCCCGCAGGTGGCGAGTGTACTCAACAGCGCATCATTTATAGCTTTTATAGTGGGCTTCAGTTCATTTTTAAAGATACCGTGAAACTGAAAAGACTGTCTTGTGGTCAGCTTCATCGTACTATTTCCGTATTGATCTGAAAGTTTATCCAGCGCAATCCACTGCCCGGGAGTTGTGATTCCTCCCGGGGTTCTAACCCTTATCATAAACTGATAAAGTGGCTCCAGTTTTTGCTTCTTCCGTTCGGTATCAAGATCCCGGTCGTATTGCTGATAGGAACCATGGTATTTTATAAGCTTTACATCATCAGGATCAAGGGCACCTGTGAGAGGATTTCTGAGGCTCTCTTTAATCGTGCCCCTTAAATAGTCACTTTTGTCCTTTATATATTCGTCGTCCGATAATTTTTGCTCGTCCATAATTCTTTCTTTTGTGTAAGTTATAATTTCCTTTTTAACCTTACCTGCATATTTCTACTAAAACTCCACTGAAATAACTGTGATTCATAAATCACTTTTCTGATTATTCTGCAGCTTTTCTAGTAAATATCTGTTTGATAACGCTTGGAAACCTGAAGATACTTAATGTATTCTTCTGCTTTCTCCGGAGTTACGCCTCCTTGCTGCTGAATGATTTCCCGCAAGGCATTATCCACATCTTTCGCCATACTTGTTGCATCGCCGCATACATAGAAATGCGCTCCCTGCTCCAGCCAGTCGTAAAGTTCTTTTCCGTTTTCTAACATCCTGTGCTGCACATACTGTTTTTCCTCCTGATCCCTGGAAAAAGCTACATCTGCTTTAGTTAGCACACCTTCGTTAAGATATTGCTGCCATTCCGTTTGATACAGAAAATCTGTTCTGAAGTTGCGGTCTCCAAAGAATAACCAGGATTTACCTTTGTTCTCTGCCACTTCCTTGTGTTGCATAAAAGCCCTGAAAGGAGCGACACCTGTACCGGGTCCCACCATAATAACCGGCACCTCAGGATCCTGCGGAAGTTTAAACCTGCTGTTTTTGTCAACGAAGACCTTTACCTTATCGTCTACCTTAAGCCGGTCGGCAAGGGTAGTGGAGCAGTGGCCTTCTTTATTTCTGCCAAAGGCCTCGTAGCGAACCACCGAAACAAGCAAATGCACTTCATCTTCCACGGCCTGCTGCGAGGAAGCGATAGAATACATCCTTGGAGTATTTTTCCTTAATACTGAAATCAGCTCATCCGGTTTTAATTCGTAGGGTTCCTCCTGAATTAAATCCAGAACATCACGGCCCAGGAGGTAATCCTGAATTTCTTTATTGTCTGAAAGTATTTCTTTTAGTTTTTTGCTTTCTGTAAGTTCGGCATATTTTGTAATGGAAAGTTTGGAAAGCGGTGTTAACTCATAATCGTAAGTCAATGCTTCCAGCAGGTTCTTTTTTCCCTGATGGGTTTCTACCTGTTCATTTCCTGAAAGTTTGGTGGCTTTTAAAACTTCGCCTATCAAGTATTCCGAATTTGCTCCATAAACTCCCAGGGCATCGCCGGGTTCATAAGTTAAACCGGAACCTTCCAGGTCCAATTCCAAATGAATCGTTTCTTTGGAAGATCCTCTTCCGTTCAATTCTATTTTTTCCAGGATAGTGGCCTCAAAAGGGTTCTTTCTGGAGAATTTCGCTGCGGCCTTTGGAACAGCCACTTCGACTGGTGCTTCTGCTTCAGCTCCCTGACTGGAGCTCTGCGCCAGGGCATTTAAAAAACTATCTTGCCACGCTTCTGCATCTTCTTCGTAATCTACATCACAATCCTGTCGCGGACCAATACGCTGCGCGCCCAGTTTTTCCAGCGCAATATCGAAATCTTTTCCGGTTTGGCAGAAGTCGACATAACTACTATCGCCTAATGCCAGCACAGAGAATTTCATATGAGAAAGATCCGGCGCTTTTTTGCTGTGTATAAAATTATAGAGATCTTCTGCCTGTACGGGAGGTTCCCCTAAACCGTGAGTGCTGACTATTACAGCTAAATTATCGATTTTCTTCAGGTTCCTTCCTTTAAAGGAAGCCATGTCTGAAACCTCTGTTTCTATTCCTTTCTCCTTTGCGAGTGTAGCCAGGTTTTCAGCTAAACCTTCGCTGTTTCCTGTGTGACTGCCAAAAAGAATATGTAGCTTTTGCGGTGTGGAAGCAGCAGCCTGAGGAGCAGCAGTATTCTGCTGTTGTGGAGTTGCTGAAACTGCAGGTGCATTCTGAATAATTCCTGAAAAATATCCGCTTAACCATTGAAGCTGTCCCGAATCCAGTCCGGACAATGCATCCTGTAGCTTTTCAGCTTGTTTATCGTTAAAAGGCCCCTTCTTTAAATCCATGTGTTCTCAGTTTTCATATCAAGACATTCCTATGTCTTTGCAGCACAAAAATAAGACATCTAAAAAGGGATTGCCAATTGCAAATAATAATATAGAATAACCTGAAGTTATAATGAAAGTGGAGGAATGGGGAAATATCTTACTTCTGAAGAAAGGTTACATCTTGAGAACAGGTAAATCTTCGCTGCAAGTTTGAGCTTTTTGCAGAAGTAATTTCTGAGTGTATAATATGAGATTTCGAGTTGATAATAATTATAAATTATGCTTGTCTTGTAAAGCACCTCAAATTGTACTTTATAATAAAATGGCATGTCTAAAGTAGCGCGGTCGAGATGTTTTAAATGACCTTTCGACTCCGCTCAAGGAGACAAAACCAGGTTTAGGTGTTTCAGGAATATAATCATCTATAAATTATGATTCCTGAGAAGAAACTGGATGAGCAGGGCAGGGAGGCCACCCTCTGGACCTTGCGGAGTAATAAAATAGAAATTTCGGTGAATGGGAAGTTTTTTGATTTCAATAATTTTCAGGACCCCGCTTTCCAGTTCTTTAAGGATAGCGTGAAGGGAAACAAATGCCATACAATCTGAATGTTGCAGGTAAGATTTAATAGCTTCGGTGCTTCCCAGCTGCATTTCCACCTGCAGGTCGGACAGTCGGATTCCCTTTTGCTTCAAAGCATCGGCGGTAACTTCCAGCGTTCCCGATCCCGGTTCCCTCAATAAAAGCGGAATTTTCTTGAGCTCTTCCGGTTTGATTTCATCCTTTTTGGCCATGGAATTTTTACTGCCACACACCAGGACGATTTCATCCTTTAGAAATGGCGTATAAATAATTTCACGGCGTTTGGATTGACCTTCTATTACGCCCAGTTCTATTTTTTTATTAAGCAGGGCCTGCTCAATCTGTTCCGAATTTCCACTCAGCAATTCCACCTTTACTTCCTGGTGGATATTGTGAAACCGCGCCAGCAACGGTGGCAGGATATATTGAGTTATGGAAGTGCTGGATCCTACATGCAACGTACCCTTAAAAGCACTATTTAACTGATTGAGATCAAATTCTATGCGCTGGTAAATTTTTTGAATTTCGGTAGTGTGGCTTAACAAAATTTCCCCGGCAGGGGAGAGCAACACCTTATTTCCCCTTCTGTCGAATAGCGCCAGGCCAAATTGATTTTCCAGTTCTTTAATATGCTTTGTCACCGCAGGCTGCGAGATAAGTAGCTCCTCGGCAGCCTTGGTAAAGCTGAGCCTTCTTGCTACGGTGCTAAAAACTTTTAGGCGGAAGTCAAACATATACAATAATAGCAATCATTTTTGAAACTGTCAGTATTTATCCTATCCGGAATACAATGGACAATTTAATGGAGCACTAAAGCCCACTGAATTTACATTACAGAACGACAAACATTTTTTTAAAACTGAAAATCCTCTACATTAGAGTAGTAAAAACAAAGTAGAGATAAATGTACTAATGCATTTATTAGGAAATAAGGTTTAGTGTTAGATTTATATATATGTTACCCAACATTAAAGGAAACTAATGAATATAATTGGACATATTTAAAAATATGTGACGAGATAATTTTTTAATAAATACCTAAAAAGAGACAAATATGAAGTATCTAACATTTATTGTAATTCTATTTTGCTTGTTAACAGCTCAAGTTGTTCAAGGCCAAACTGAAACTAAAAAAATATCGAGCAAGATAGAAGAGGCCATGAGTGCCGCTCCATCATCTATTTCAAAAAATGCTACTATTTTAGGCTACCCGACAGAGCCAGGTGGTCAAAATATAGTTTTGCGCAAAGGCACCAATGGTTGGACTTGTCGTCCTGACAACCCCCATATTCCTGGTAACAATCCAATGTGTGTGGACTCTCAGGTGTTTGAACTATTAAGTGCCGCCGCAGAAAAAAGGGATCCCAATATAACTCAGACAGGCTTCGGCTATTTTTTACAAGGAGGACATGGACGGAGTAATTTGAATCCTTGGGATACAAGTCCTACACCAGAAAATGAATGGATGGAACATCAAGTACCGCATATAGTCGTAGTTTTACCCGATAAATCTATTCTTGAAGGATTGCCAACAAAAATGAACAATGGCGGACCTTGGGTTATGTGGGACGGAACGCCCTATGCACATATTATGATTCCAGTGCCCGAATATAATCCATAACAAATATTGTCAATATAAGTGGCGATACCTCTCGTGACCTTTTAATGATCAGCAGTTCTGTTACAGTTCTAATAATTTACATTTAATTATAATTTCGTAGAAAAAAAAACTTAAGTCGGTTCATCGCAAATAACGGGTTTCATCCAAAAAGTGTAATTTTAGAGACTAAGAAAGAAAATTATTAAGCCGACAAGTCCGAGTCCCTACTCCCGCAACTCGACACCGTAACCGTTGTGAGGCATCCTCAAAAACTCTATAAAATATATAAATGTTTAGCTTCAGAAAAAGTAATATAGAAAAGATAAAATCCTTCATTAGGAATTTGGAAGATGGAGGGATTCAAAAATCCGACAAAGAGGACTTAATCAAAATGATTAGATCGACAATTGGTATAAAAACTAAGGCCGATGAAGATAAAAACATAAAAATTGGCACCTCTAAAATTGGAGGTAAACCTGATTTACCACAGGACTTTATATGGCCCAAAGTGGATAATAAATCAATGCTGTTTTGCGCACAATATAATTTGTCGGAATTAACTCAATTTGACCAAGAAAATATTTTACCAAGTAAAGGTTTCTTTTACATCTTTTTAAGTCTTGACGACCAATACAAAGAATTTAATGGAATAAATCAGGAGTTCAAATTTTTGTATAGCAAATCCGAAAATCTCATCAGAGCAGAATTCCCTAAAGATCTGGAAGCAAATTATTCTTTGAAAACAGCAATAATTAAGTATTTTCAATTTTATACAATTCCGGATGACCAGAACAATAAACTTTTTGAACTGGATAAAAAATATGATGATTTAAATTTTTATTTTAATGAGCCTACGGAAGACTTCATAGCGGACCTATATTCAGTTATGGATAACCTCCACCAAATTCTTGGATATGATAGGTATATTCAATCTAGTGCACTTTATGATTTCTCTTCAAAAGAATTAGGACTTTATGGAGCTGATAGTTCTGAATTTCAGAAGAGATGGAATGATATTCTAGAATTGTCTAATACGTTTGAATTATTATTACAATTAGACTGCAATGATTCAAATTCTGATATGACCAGGTTTGGTGGTAGCGGAACTTATTACTTTGGGATTTCAAAAAATGACTTGAAAAATCAAAACTTTAGCAACATAAAGATGACGTTTCAAATGACATAAAAACTGCGTACAAAAGTAGTAACCGTTGCACAAGCCAATAATTTTTTTGAATTCCCGCTACAAATAAGCCGCTTTAAACAGTTTTTCTTTTATGGATTGGATTGGCGGTGAACAAAATTCAGGTTCCTTAAAAGTGAACTTTGGAGCTCTTGCAATAGGTTTTTAGGTGGAAAAAGCAAAACGGACTGTCCTGCTCTGGATTTTACCCGTTTTGCGGTATGTTTCAAATATTTCTTTAAGTTATAAGCAATGGCGGCCAGGTGCATGCACTTGTTTGCTTGCCTGATGCCAACTGTGTTTACTTTTCTTAAGCCAAGGAATTCTTTGAGAGTGCCAAAGACAGGTTCCACAGTACTTTGCCGTTTGCCTTTCATATAACGGCCACGCCTGCTTTTTACCCGTTCAACTACACGCACCTTGGAGAGATGCTCCTCCAGGTCTTCTGCCGGGACTTTGATCTCCAGACTGTCCATGGAAGCATTGGCTTTTACAGGGGCCGAATCAATTGCCTGGGTGTGCCCGGTTACCAATCCGATTTCAATACACAGCTTTAAAACTTTGGTAAAAACTTCCTCAAAGATATCTTCAGGGAAAAGCTGGCGGGTACGGCTGATGGTACTGTGCCAGGGCAGTTCTTCATCCACATCATATCCCAGGAAGTAGAGGACGTCCAACCGCATTGCGCAGTGGTTCATTAGTCCACGGTCCGTAGTGATGTTTTCCAGGTATCCCACCAGACAGATCTTGAAAAAGACCACCGGGTCGATGCTTTTCTGTCCGCTCTCTCCGTAGAACTTTTGGGTAAGCGGATAAAGAAACTCCAGGTTCAGGACTTCTTTTAAACGTCTGTAAAAATTTTCTTTTGGAATCCTGTCACTGAGACGGAAGGAAGTGAAGAGTTTTTCCTGATAATTTTTCTTGCCTTGCATACAGAAAATTAGCTCTTTTGGCTAACTTGTGCAACAGGCACAATATATAAAAACAATGCTCAAACCTGTCTCAATTCGAAAGTCCGTGCTCGCTTGCAACGCCTGATTGTCCTGCGGACAATCACGCTCGCCCGCTCGCACAGTTTTTATACGAGACGTTGTACCTCATTTAAAAAATACTGCTCATTAAATGAAATTATTTCCTGATAAAAATTTTAAGGTTGAATTGAGTGAAAGTAGCTCGAGTGCGATGAATGACCTGAAACAGCATACCAAACTGACTTCAAATATTGTTTCGAAATGGGGAGTAAAAGAAGATTTTATTGGACAAGTAGACCAAAACGGATTCAAAGTTATTTCTTCAATCGTAGGCTTTGGTGCTCTTTGCATATTGACGGGAAAGTTTGAAAATAGCAGCGGAAACATAGAAGTGAGATTTCACAAAGCATTCAAAATCCTATTTTCAATTTTATTATTATATCCTCTCATCGGATTTTGCATTATTTGGACAACTAAAGGATTAGAAAGTGCCATAGATTTTCTGCCGATTTTTATCATAGCGTTTTTAGCAATCCGCTTTGTATTTATGGAATTAAGTTTTAGGCTTATTTCAAAAATAGTTTGAATAAATTGACTAAAATTATTGGAATTGAATGTTGTCTTAAAATTACTGAATATATTTTACCAATACCCATAAAATTTGTCTACAAAAAATGTTAAATAATATCGTTCCAAATCATATCCCTAAAAATAAAATATTCTGTACCTATTCTGTACCCATTAAAAAAATAAAGGCTTCCGATTTCTCGAAAGCCTTGTTTTTATTGGTAGCGAGAGGGGGGCACGATCCCCCGACCTCCGGGTTATGAACTTGATGTTTTACCTGTACAATTTCAACTAAAACCGCATAGAATGGATGATTTACAGAGCTTTATATCATCATTGATTTTAATTCAAACTTATTAAAATCAAATTATTCTGTACTTATTCTGTACTAAGTGCTAAACCTTTCACTATCTTTACATAGTTTTAAATTAGGTGGTTATGGCTAATATAAAGATTGTTTTACGGAAGAACATGATAAGAAAGGATGGAACAATTCCCCTTGCATTGAGGATTAGTGAAAATTATAAAACAAATTATCATTGGCTTGGGCAATATGTATTCGAAAAGGATTGGGATAAAACTGCTGGAAAAGTTAAGAGGACTCATCCCAATTTTAGAAAGTTGAATAACTTCTTGATGAAAAAGCTGACCGAGGTCAATGATATTTATTTTGATTCTAAAGTTCGGATTACTCCCAAGCAAGTCAAACAAAAATTAAAAGGTCCTGATGGGGTAAAATCTTTTTTTGCATTAGCAGCTGAACGCATAAAGGACAAATATGAAAGGGGGACATTCTCTGTAGCAAAATCCGAATTGTCAATCCTCTATAATTTAGAAGAATTTTTAAACCTGAAAAAATCTAAAAATAAAGCTAAAGTTATTAAGGAGATCAAAGAACGGCGTACAGAGCGTATAAGTAGGGCAAAAAAAGCCGAATATATGTGGATGGATGGAGTGAACTATTTCCAAAAAAATACAGCTTTACGATTTCAGGAAATTGATGAGGCATTTCTAAATAAATATAAAACTTTTTGTCTTTCTTATCTAAACCAAAAAACAAGAACTGTTACTAATCAGCTTATTTTTATTAGAACACTTTTTAACTTAGCAATAAAAGAAGGTATTGTTGATCAAAAATATTATCCTTTTGCAGGGGAAAAAGAGAAAATTCGAATTGGTTCTGGTAATAAAATCGGTTTGACTATAGAAGAGGTTGAAAAAATAGAAGCTCTAAAATTGGAAGAAGGTGCTTCAATTTGGCATACTCATAATGTCTGGTTGTTTGCTTTCTATTTTGCAGGCATACGTATTTCTGATGTGGTTAAACTGAAATGGTCGGATTTTAAAGATAATCGTCTTTATTATGTAATGAATAAGAATGAAAAGGCATTGAGTCTAAAAATTCCCCATAAAGCCGAAAAAATATTAAACTATTACAGAAAGGACAAGGTACTTTATAATGGATATGTATTCCCTTTTCTAAGGAATGTCCATCCTAAAGATGCTGAAAAGATTTATATTAAAACAAAAAATGCTACCAAGCTTCTCAATAAATATCTAAAACGAATTGCAGAGGAATGTGGTATAGATAAAAATTTATCCAATCACATTGCAAGACACAGCTTTGGGAATATTGCAGGTGATAAAATACATCCTTTGATGCTGCAAAAGCTCTATCGACATAGTAATCTAAAAACTACTTTGAATTACCAAGCGAATTTCATTCATCGAGATGCTGATGAAGCCTTGGATAGTGTTATTAATTTTTGAATAGGGGAAAACTATTCCGTAAAGTGTGCATGATTAATATATAATGGTTTTACTTTTTATCTAAAGTTGTACCCTTTCTTCGTGTAAAGTTAAGAATTGATGTTGGACAGATTCCCCAGTTCCTAAGGCAGTTTCATTCTATTACTGGGAAAATAAACCATAAGAGCTACTTCTTGCGTTTTATTTTATTTGAGCCTCAATCTTAATAATAAATTACTATTTTTGTCTTTGATGCGAATTACACCTCAAATAAAATCTTTGTTCCTGCTTGGCATTTTTATGCTGATGTCTTTTCATCAGGTCATACCTCATGCGCATCACGAGCATCAAGAGGAAAAAAAGGAAATTGCACATCATCACTCTGGTGAAGATCATCACCACGAAAAGAAGCAGGAAAAGAAGCAACGAGGATTTTTGTCTTATTTACTTGCCATTCATTCTCATACGAGTACTTCCAATGAAATTCCGGTTATTAAGGAATATTCCGAGGATTTGAGGGGTCAAAAAACAGAAATTAAAAAGAATAATTCAAATAAATACTATTCCGATAAGTGGGTTTTAGCTGATCAGGATTCAGAAAATCCTGAAATTTATCAACCTCCCAATGAATATTTTAATCCCTATTTATCCTTACTCTCACTTCGGGGACCGCCCGAATTAGTTTGATCACCTATAGTCAGGCCACTATATATTAATAGCAGGTCGACCTTAACATATAGATTAAACTAAAATCAAAAATTTATGTACAGAAATATAGTTTCCGCAGTATGCGGAATACTAATCTCTATGGGCTCATTCGCCCAGGATACCGGTATGGACGGTATTTTGGAGCAGATTAGCCAGAATAACAGGCAACTCAAGGCATATCAGTCTTATATGGCAAGTCAGGATCTGGGTAATAAGTCAGAAAATAACTTGCAGGATCCTCAGGTTTCAGCCTTTTATCTTCCATTCGGAGAGCACGAGACCAGTGATTATTATGAGTTCCAGGTTTCGCAGCGATTTGAATTTCCTACAGTTTATGGTGCTCGAAGTATGCGGATTGAAAAGCAAAAAGAATTGCTGGAACTGGAGTATGAATCGATGCGGCAGGAAGTACTACTGGCTGCCAAGAAACAGCTTCTGGAATTGCAAATTTTGCGGAAACGAGAAAATTTGGAGGAAAGAAGAGTGGAGCAGGCAAGACAGGTATATAACCAGATACAGCGTTTATTCGATGCAGAACAAATCGGTATTCTGGAACTGAATAAAGCCAAAGTAGCCTGGTTACAGGAGCAGTTTATGTTGGACCAGATGAACATCAGGATCAGGAACAACCTGCTGGAACTTCAGAAATTGAACGGTGGAAATTCAATTGAGGCAGAACAGGTCCAATTTTTCGAAGATCCTGAACTGGCCAAAATGCAAGTTCTTTGGGAAGAAAAACTTTCCGAAGATGCAGAAGTTCTGCAGTTAAAGGCTCGTGAGAATCTCGCCCAGCAGCAGGTAAAACTGGAAAAAAATAAGATCCTTCCAGACCTAAGTCTCGGTTATAATTACCAGGGAGTGAATTCCAGCAATTATTCAGGAATCATGGGCGGAATTTCCATTCCCCTTTGGAACAGCAGGAATAAAGTAAAAGCGGCCGAAGCGAACCTGGAGTATACCCAGGCAAATACCGGTGCCGAAACCGCTGAACTTTATACCAGGTTTCAGGAAAACTATCAGCAATATCAATTATTAGAAAGCAAGTACCAGGAATACCAGGTGACTTTGAAGGATCTGAATTCCGAAGAACTTTTATTTAAAGCTTACGAGCTGGGGGAATTATCATTTCTGGATTATTACCGGGAAGTGGAGTTCTACCGGCAGGCTTATAATAACATGCTGGAGATGGAAAAAGAACTCCTTCAGCTTAAAGCAGAACTTTTAAAACATCAATTATAATTAAAAATTAAAAAATATGAATTTCAAGAATTTATTTTTCGCAACAATATTAGTATTTGGATTTTCAGCTTGTAGAGAAACCGCTAATGAAGATCACGGCCATGAGCATGAGGAAGGAGCCGAAGCTCACGCCCATGAGGAAGAAGAGCATGGACATCCCCACAATGAGGATGGCAGCCATATGGACGGAGACCATATGGAGCAGGAAGAATTTAAGGTTGGCGAAGATTCACTCGACACACCTGAAGAATCCGGTCATACTCACGAAGACGGAACGGAGCACGAGGATCATTAAAAATCAGTATTAGACATGAAATATTTATATATAATATGCATCTCGTTATTCCTATTTTCCTGCGGAAATAACGAGGAGGAAGACCATGAACATGATGCAGAGGGAAACCATTTGAGTTCAGAGGTTCCGGCGATCAGCAAAACGATCTGGACAGACCAGACAGAGCTTTTTGTAGAATTTCCGGCTTTGGTAGAAGGAAGGACCAGCAAATTTGCTGCCCATTTTACTGTTCTGGACAAACACCAGCCGGTACGAAATGGTTCGGTTACGGTGAGTCTCATTAAAGGAGATAGTGGAATTCGGCATACGGTGGAATCGCCTTCTTCACCTGGAATTTTTTCTCCAGCCTTACAGCCGAAAGAATCGGGAACTTACGACCTGGTTTTTGAGCTGAAAACTTCTGAATATTCAGACAGGATCGTGATCGAAGACGTTCAGGTGTACGCCTCTGCTGCTGAAGCTTCAGAAAACGTAGCCGAAACAGAAGATGGCGGCATCAGCTTTTTAAAGGAACAGGCCTGGAAGATCGATTTTCAGACAGCACCTGTGACTAAAGGAGAAGTCTATGACATCGTTAATACTTCCGGAGTCTGGCAGGCCGCGCCGGGAACTTATAAGAGCCTTGCTGCGGGAGCTAACGGAATGGTGAATTTCGTTGCAGAAAACCTAACGGAAGGTAGTGAAGTAAAAAGAGGTCAATTGTTGATGAACTTGAGCAGTGAAGGCCTTTCTTCCAATAATATCCAGGCGGAGATCGCGCAGGCAAAAGCCAGGTATGAACAGGCAAAAGCTGAATACGAACGGAAAAAGGAACTTTATGAGGACAGGATCGTTCCCAAGGCGGAATTCGAAAAGGTGGAAAGCGATTTTCGTGTAGCCGAAGCGAATTACCGTGCACTTGCCTCCAATTACGGAGCAGGCGGGAAGCAGATCAGAGCTCCTTTTGACGGGTTTATAAAATCCATCAGCACCTCGAACGGGGATTATGTAGAACAGGGTGCTAACCTTGTCTCTATTGGAACTGACCAATCACGTTTGCTTAAAACTCAGTTAAGTGCTTCTCACAACCCCAGTAAAGAAGCTATTGCGAGTGTATGGTACAGAAATGGTGATGGGAACTGGAGTGAAGTGGAAGACGGATCGATTGTTTCCGTAGGCAAGGAAGTGGAAGACAGCAAACCGATGATCCCGGTATATATCAAGGTAAATGATGTAGTTGAAGTGCCCGAAGGTAGTTTTACCGAAGTGCAGATTGCCCTTGGCCAAACTGAAACCGGGATCGTGGTGCCTGAAGCCGCACTACTTGAAGATTACGGTAATTATTCTGTGATCGTGCAAACCGGCGGGGAAAGTTTCGAAAGAAGGCCTGTAAAGATCGGGAAACGAAACGGAAAAAACGCACAGGTGCTTAACGGACTTGAGGCCGGCGATGTTGTAGTGACTACTGGGAACTACCAGGTGAAAATGACTTCAATGTCTGGGCAAACCCCAGGACATGGTCACGAACATTAAAAATAATTGTGAATGTTGAATTTTAATTGGGAATTCTATAAAGGAAGTAAGAGATAATATAATTCGATCGAAATCATTTGATTTTGCTCTCTTGATCATAGAATTGTACAAGCAGATGCTGAAGGAAAGGGAATATGTTCTTTCCAAACAGCTTCTTCGTGGTGGTATACCAGTATTGGAGCTAATATCGAGGAAGCCGGCGCAGCAATTAGAAGAAAAGACGTTATAGCTAAAATGTCTATTTCAGCTAAGGAAGCAAGGGAAACCTTGTACTGGCTAAAGCTTATAGAGAAAAGTCAGATTGTGAAAATTGAGGTTTCAGAATTACTTGAAAGATCAGAAGAACTTATCAGGATCCTGACTTCCATTGTAAAGACTTCTCAAAGTAGTACCCAATGAAATTCAACATTAAGCATTCAACATTAAAAACTAAAAAAAGTGTTAAACAAAATATTATCAATTTCGCTTCAAAACAGGCTTCTTGTCCTTCTGGCAGCAGTGGTACTAAGCGTTACCGGATTTTACCTCGCACGTAATATGAACGTGGACGTATTCCCAGACCTTACCGCACCTACTGTGACCATACTTACGGAAGCCCACGGAATGGAAAGTGAAGAGGTAGAGAAACTCGTGACCTACCAGCTTGAAACCGCGATGAACGGTTCGCCGAACGTAAGAAGGATCCGTTCTTCTTCAGCCGCGGGAATCTCCATTGTTTGGGTTGAATTCGACTGGGGTACCGATATTTACAAGGCAAGACAGATCGTAAGTGAGCGTATTCCCATGGTTCGTGAAAACCTACCAACCGGAATAGGAGCCCCAACCATGGCACCTATCTCCTCGATTATGGGAGAAGTAATGCTATTGGGAGTCACTTCTGACAGTCTGAGCCCAATGGAATTAAGAACTTTATCTGACTGGCAGATCCGTCCGCGGATCAAAGCTATCGGAGGGATTGCAAACGTGGTAGTGATAGGCGGCGATTACAAACAATACCAGGTTTTTGCCGATCCCGGAAAAATGAAATATTACGATGTAAGCCTTGAGGAATTATCTGAAAAGGTTAAAGAGGCGAATACCAATGCTCCCGGTGGTTTTTTAAATCAATATGGAAATCAGTATATCATCAAAGGAAGTGGTAGGGCTTATGCGATAGATGATCTGGAGGAAGGTGTGGTAAAACAAGTGAACGGCCAGAGCATCAAGATCAAGGATGTGGCAGATGTAAAAATAGGAGCTGCTGATAAGATCGGTGATGGTTCCCTGAACGCGGAGCCGGCGGTTATTCTGACAATTTCCAAGCAGCCCGATGTAAATACGTTGGAACTCACCGAAAGGTTGGATGTGGCCATCGCAGAACTGGAAACCAGTCTGCCGGAAAGCGTGGAGATCAAAAGCCAGATCTTCCGGCAGGCAGATTTTATAGACGCCTCCATTAGTAATCTAAATATGACCCTGCTGGAAGGAGCCTTTTTTGTGGTCATTGTATTGTTCATTTTCCTGATGAACTGGCGTACCACACTTATTTCATTACTGGCCATCCCTATTTCATTACTTGTAACAATTATTGTTTTAGAAATGTTGGGCTACACCATCAATACCATGAGTCTGGGAGGGATGGCCATAGCAATTGGGGCATTGGTAGACGACGCCATTATTGACGTGGAGAACGTTTATAAACGCTTACGGGAGAACATTAGAAAACCAGTAGCTGAAAGACAAGGGGTGATCAAGGTAGTTAGAGATGCATCGGTGGAGATCCGAAGTTCCATTATCATAGCAACGCTTATTATTATCGTCTCTTTTGTACCGCTGTTTTTCCTTGGCGGAATGGAAGGTCGACTGCTGAAACCTTTAGGAATTGCTTTTATAACTTCAGTATTAACTTCATTGGTGGTTGCGGTAACGGTAACTCCTGTATTGTGTAGCTATCTTCTGAAAAAGGAAAATATGCTGAAGAAGCAGGCCGAAGGGACCAAAGTCGAAAGATGGTTGCAGAAAGGCTATGCAGATGTTCTGAATCGCGCATTAAAGATCCCTAAAATGGTGATCGCAGTAACAGTGATCGCTTTTTTACTGAGCATTGCCTTATTCACCCAATTGGGAAGAAGTTTCCTTCCTGAATTCAACGAAGGCTCACTGGTGATAAGTGTGGTGGGGCCTCCATCTATGTCTCTGGAAGAAAGTAATAAAACCGGAAAACAAATAGAGCAATTATTGCTTGAGATGCCCGAAGTGGATGTGGTTACCCGAAGGACCGGTAGAGCCGAACTGGACGAGCATGCACAGGGGGTGAATGCCGCCGAGATCGATGTGCCGTTTACCCTAGAAAATAAATCGAAGGAAGAATTCTTCGAAGACGTCAGAGAAAAACTGAGCATAGTTCCCGGGGTGAATATCACTTTAGGGCAGCCCATTGCACACCGTATCGACCATATGCTTTCAGGAACCAGGGCCAATATCGCAATTAAGATTTTTGGCCCGGACCTGCAACAGCTGTATGAAATTGGTAAAAGCGTGGAGGAGAGCATTACTCCTATCAATGGGCTTGCCGATGTGGCGGTAGATCAGCAGATCGAAGTTCCGCAAATTAAGATTACCCCCAAACGTCAGATACTTTCAGCATACGGAATGACCGTAGGACAGTTGATGGAACAGGTGGATATCGCCTTTGCCGGGCACGAGGTAGGTGAGATTTATGAAGGTCAGAAGTATTTTGACCTGGTGGTTCGTTATAAGGAGGATGTTAGAAATAGTATTGAGAAAATCAAAACCGCTTTGATAGGATTGCCAAACGGTTCACAGATGCCTCTTGAACAGGTTGCACAAGTTTCCTCAGTAAGCAGTCCTAATACTATTAGCCGGGAAGATGTACAGCGAAAGATCGTTGTCGCAGCTAATGTACAGGGTCGCGATTTGAGAAGTGCGGTTGAAGAGATTCAGCAAACAGTCAATTCTTCGGTGAATATTCCCGAAGGTTACAGGGTGCAATATGGCGGACAATTTGAAAGCGAATCGAGAGCATCTCAGATGCTTTTAACCACTGCCATTATAGCGATTTTTGTGATCTTCCTGTTGCTGTACTTTGAATTTAAGAATGTGAAACTGGCATTTGTTGTACTCATCAATTTACCGCTGGCACTGATAGGTGGAATCCTGATCGTGTACTTTACTTCCGGAATTGTAAGTATTGCGTCAACGATTGGTTTTATCAGTTTATTCGGGATCGCAACGCGAAACGGAATTTTACTAGTGTCGAGATATGAAGATCTTCGAAAAGAAGGCCTTCGTGGTTATGAGCTTATAAAAAGTGGTGCGTTGGACAGATTGAACCCAATCTTAATGACTGCCTTCACGACAGGACTGGCACTTATTCCGCTAGCTTTAAAAGGAGGCGAACCGGGAAGTGAGATCCAGAGCCCGATGGCTGTGGTGATTCTCGGGGGATTGCTTTCAGCAACTGTTCTGAACCTAGTCGTGATACCTTGTGTGTACGATTTGGTTATCAAGAAGGTTTAGTAACATAGAATATTTTTTGAAAATCCCGAAAATACCATTTCGGGGTTTTTTATTCTTGATGGATGGATTAAAGGTTTGATTCTGAAGGTAATCCTTCCTATGGTAAATTCAGGAAGCGGCCAAACTCCATTACCATCTACATCTTTGAAGTCGAATCGGCTTTAATCCTACTTCAAGAAAATAATCCTTTTTCACAACCCACTCAGCCCATTCCCCTGCATTCCGCAGAAAAAGCTTCATTACGGGAAATACGCTTCATTCAAAAAATCTTGGACACAACTTCAAAGTTTCCGATTTCCATTTCGCTACCCCTGCCAAAAAGGGCAGGAACGCTACATTCCCAATCTCCATCTTTAAAATTAAGTCCGCTGTAAATCCTGCTAATAATAGAATTTCGGTTTTTCATAACCCGTTCAGCACCCACTTCATTCCGCAGAAAAAGCTCCACTGCGGGGAAAGAGCTTCACTAAAAAAGTCTTGGACACCATCCCCAATTTCTCCTTTCCATTTCGTTAGCCCTTCCCGCTATGCTGGGAAGCGCACTTCATTCCAATTCGAAATCGGGAATGGAGTCCGCTTAATTGGATTTCCATCCTTGCTTTTGGCCCCGCTTCCAATGTTTTTGTACTTCACATAAAGACTTTAGACCCACTTCCGCGCCGTCACTGTCCCTTCCCTTTTTTTGTAAGCAAAATACCAACATTTGGAAGTTGAACAGACTGCATAACCGGTCGTGCCTCCCTTTTATAAGTCTTTATCAATTCCAAATATTGAAAATGTATAAGCAACAAAAAAAGGTAACAGCGACGGCACTACGGGAAGTAAATCTAAAATGAACATTATGAAATCGTACAAAAACATCAAAAAGGAAGTGGGGCCAAAAAAACAAAAGAAGGAAAACGCTCAGGATACAATAAGTAAATCGCTTCAAAAAAATATAAACGAAAACTGCCTGAAAGGTTCAGGTAGTCTATTAATTAATCTTTAATTCTTTTATTATGAGTACTATTAAAAATCACGTACAGCTAATTGGAAACGTTGGTCAGGAACCAACCTTTACCAACCTTGAAAACGGTAAAAAAGTAGCCCGTTTTTCATTTGCCACCAATGAGTATTACAAAAACGCCAAGGGCGAAAAAGTGCAAAATACGGAATGGCATACCGTAATTGCCTGGGGAAAAACTGCAGAAATCATCGAGAAATATGCAGGAAAGGGTAAGGAAATTGGAGTTAGCGGAAAATTAAAATCCCGAAGCTATGAGGACAGCGAAGGCGTTAAGCGTTATGTTACCGAAGTGGAAGCCAACGAAATCCTTTTGTTAGGCGTAAAGAACGGCAATACTTCAGCCGAGTAAATTAAAACAAAGAGGGCGTCTCTGTGGAAAGTACCGCCCTCTTTTCATTATCAATTCCTTAAAAGAAATCAAAATGAAAGCACAAGTTAATGAAATCGCAATAAGTTATAGTGGAAACCTTAAAACAAATCAGCTTCCCAAAATAACTTCTTCACAAAATGCAGCCGAACTCCTTTACGGACAATGGAACAAAAACAATATCGAACTGCACGAAACCTTTAAAGTGATGCTACTGAACAATGCCAATAAAGTAAAAGGTATTTATGAAGTATCCACAGGCGGCATTACCGGCACCCTGGTAGACTTAAGGATACTCTTTGCCGTAGTACTCAAAAGCCTTACCACGGCAGTAATCCTTGCACACAACCATCCGAGCGGAACCTTGATACCGAGTGAACCCGATAAACGCCTGACCCAAAAAATTAAAAATGCAGGGGAATTATTTGATATTAAGGTATTGGACCATTTGATCCTGATACCTGATGGAAATTATTTCAGTTTTGCAGATGAAGGAATCCTTTAAATGGAAAGCTTATGATTTATCTTAATTTTTCAGACTTGAGCGAAGGGGCTCAAAACCGGCTTTTGGAGAATTTCAAAAAGGATGTGGAACGAAAATTTGGGGATGATATCCGAAACTATGCAAAGGAACATTGCGCCAATTTTGAGGTGATGATTGAAGAAGAAGCATTGCGGAATTTATACAGTTATACCTATAAGTTTAATATTGAAAAATCATCAAAATAAAAATAGCACAACTGAATTATCAGGGATAACAACTAAAAAGGGAAAATTCGCTGTTACCTGAATTTTCCCTTTGTTATTTAGACCTTGCAGGCCTACTGCTTAAATTTAATGCTTTTTCTAAAAACAGAAGCTATTTTTTAAGAAAATTATATTCCATAAGTTGAAAAATATCTATCTTTAGTTCGCTGAAATACAGCATTTAATTTTACGTAGGGTTATCCATTTTTTGACTTTCGCCGATAACCGTACCCATCGAAAAATCATATAACAGGAAAATTATTTCCCTGGAACTGGCAATTGGCTTTTGACCAAATTGTACGGAATTTTTGTTCGCCTGTGGCGAACGAAAAGGAGTAGCAAGAGGGTAACACGCGATGCGATGTTAAGCACTCCTTTTCGTTTTTAAAATGCTGATATTCAGCATTTTGAAAAAATATAAAATTCCCGACCTTCTACAATTTGCGACAAATGCCCTGTGAACGCTCATTTTTAGGGAAGGATTTGCGACAAATTGGCGAATTATGGACTCATTTATCGGCATCAGGTTCAAAAAGGAAACAGCAAAACGGTTTCAGGAATTTTCAAGGACACACTTCAAATCGCACACCGAAGCAATGGCAACAATGCTCGATTTTTTCTTCTACAACGAAATTTCACCAAAAGAAAAATTAGGTCCAACGGGAAGGACAATCGAAGCATCCCTAAAGAAACGTATCAATGCGGTGATTGCCATAATGAGGGATATGGAAAAGAGCCAGACCAAACCCACTGTGGCAATGCTGGAATCTCTATTTCAAACTGAAGAACCTAAAAAGAAGCCCTTGATTTTAGAAAAGAAAATCATTGAAGAAAAGAATGAAGTACGCTTTCGAGAAAAGCTAAATGGGAGCAACGAACTCTAATTTTTGAGCTATGTACATTACCATCACACCCCAAAAATTAGGGAACAATTACTCACAAAGTTCAGCGGATTTTGTGGGCTATCTGGAGAAAGAAAACCAGGGTTTGGAACAGGGAGCTATGGAACATTTTTTCAATCAATATGATGATGAAATATCAGCGGATGAAGTTGTAAAGGAAATTGATGGAAATGGTGCCAAACTTAAAAAGATCGAACCGAAATTCTATTCGATCACGGTGAGCCCTTCCAAATATGAATTGAACCGGTTACAGAACAACAGTGAGGATCTAAAAAGATACACCCGTGAACTGATGAAGGACTATGTGGCATCCTTCAATCGTGAAATCAACGGAAGACCGATTAGCATCGATGATATAAAATATTATGCGAAAATAGAACACCAACGAACGTTTAAGGGAACGGATTGGCAGATTAAGGAAAACCAACCCTTTGCTACCAAAATATTGCAGCTCAAAACTGAAATCAGAAACATTAAAGAGGGGCGAGCTGAAGGCAATATCAAACTATTGCAGAATAAAATTAACCGATTGGAAAAGGAGGCTCCGCACCAACAGGACGGGAAGCGAATTGTCCAGGGGATGCCAAAGGCAGGAAACCAAAGCCATATCCATCTCATCGTAAGCAGAAAGGATGCCTCCAATACCTTCAGCCTTTCACCGGGGAGCAAACATAAGGCATCGGAAGTCGAGATGCACGGTAAGAATGTCAAACGTGGCTTTGACCGTGACCAGTTTTTTGACCGGGCAGAAAAGACTTTTGACAGGACTTTCGCCTATCAAAGGAACTTCGCCGAGACCTACAAGGCTCGAAAGGATTTTATCAAAAACCCTAAAATATATTTTGCATCGGTGATGAAATTGCCCACCAATGAAAGGGCGATTGCTTTTAAAATGATGAAGGAAAGTGGTGTTCCAATGCTACCAAGTATTCCGGTTACACAGGCACAACTGGCAATGAAAGTATTCAATCGGTTGAGGCGTGGTGTGGAAGTGGCCATTAAATCAAGTTCAATAGGTATCTAAAGGAAAAACAATTATGCAACTAACCAATCCCTTCCATGTGCTCCTAATTATCGTTTTGACAGCTTCAGTATTTTATGGACTGTACCGGATTTCAAAGTATGCCTTTTTCTTAAATACTGTGCTGCTTTTGGGATTGATAAACTGTCTGTATTATCCGCACGATACAATAAAAGCACTACTTTATTTAGGATGTCCTTTATTGTTGGTAAATACAATATTTTACGTTTTTCTGCATAAAACGGATATAAAGCAAAATACCTCTGAAAAATATCGGGTAACTTTTAAAACAGATAAGAAAAGTTTTAAAATTGAAAACATCAAACGCGGTGCATCCATTATTGGATCCGCCGGAAGTGGAAAAACCGAAAGCGTGGTTTACGGATTTTTAAAACATTTCCAAGAACATAATTTCTGTGGGGTTATTCACGACTATAAGGATTTTGAACTTACCGAAATGGCATACCCGCTATTTAAAAATCCGGATATTCCTTTTCGTATTATCTCCTTTGACAAAATTATTCATAGGGTCAACCCCATTGCACCCCGGTATCTCGAAAACGAAGAAAGTGTGAATGAGATTTCCCGGGTACTTATTGAAAATCTTCTGGAACAGCGGGAATCGGGAACTACAGGAACTTCTAAATTTTTTAATGATGCTGCAGAGGGATTGATTGGTGGATTGATCTGGAAACTGAAAACATCTTATCCGCAATTCTGTACCTTACCACATCTAATAGCCATTTATCAGTTTTTGGATACTGATAGTCTCATAAAGTTTTTAGAGACCAATACCACCTCCAGGGCGATGGCAGATGCTTTCATCAGCGGCAAAGATTCCGAAAGGCAGACAGCAGGGGTAAAGAGTACCCTGGCCAATGCTCTGAAACGCATAAGCACACAAAATATTTTTATGGCTCTTTCCGCAGATGAAGTACCATTAAATATCAATAATCCGGAAAATCCTGCTGTGGTATCAGTAGTGAACAATCCTAAATTTGAGACCTCCTATTCTCCTGTTATTGCCACAATAATCCATACCATCGTTAAACAAATAAGTGTGCGCAATTCTATGCCTTCTTTCTTGTTGATGGAAGAAGCACCAACAATTCGATTACTAAATATGCACCGCATTCCGGCTACTTTGAGGAGTTATGATATTGCCACAATTTATGTGATGCAGGACAAGATTCAGAACGATATGATGTATGGTGATAAAGCGAGTAAAGCTATTTTAAGCAACCTTTCCTATCAATTCTTTGGTAAGGTCAATGACCCTGATACTGCAAAATACTACGAACGCTTCTTTGAAATCGTAAAAAAAGAAACGACCAGCATCAACCGTGGTTACAGCCTTGATTTTGATACCCGCATTACTACCGGGGAACGTGAAATTCCGAAAATAAGGGCAGATGCCTTTTTTCGCTTAAAGCAGGGGGAATTTATAACTTATGCGGATGGGGAGGATAAAAAAGTGCAATTCAAATTGCAAAAAATTCATAGGCAGGTTCCTCAGGAGGAGAGGCAATTTTCAAAGGTTGATTTGGAGGCTAACTTTAGTAGAATTTACCAGGAGGCTAAATCGATATTTCAATAATACGTAAATTCCTCGGATCCTGTACTGAAAATTACTTGGGCGTGAATAACCCAATTGCACCAATAAATTTTTAGAATTTATTTTAGTGTTATACCTATTTTCGGTATATTTATCGAATAAATACTAAAATGCTTGTTGCAGAATACATCAAAAAACTTTTAGCCGTTGAAGAATATGCATTCTCAATGAATGAGCTGTTGCGTGAAACCGGGAAAGGAAAAACTGCGATTTTACGAGAATTGGCCCGCTTGATTGAAAAAGACGAAGTGTTTAATCTCCGGCAAGGCTTTTACCTCATACTTACGCCAAGATATTCCAGTCTTGGAAAATTACCAATCAGTCTATATATCCATAAACTTTTTGATTACTTAGGGCGCAGGTACTATTTGGGATTTTATAGTGCAGCTAAAGCATATGGGGCAAGCCATCAACAAGCCCAACGCGATTACGTGATGACTCAAGCACCTAAATTGTTGGACATCCAAAAATCGGCTATTGATATTCGGTTTTTGACGACCTCGGCCTGGCCGGAAAAAAATATCCTTTCCAAAAAATCAGATGCCGGGATTTACCATATTTCCAGTCCCGCTTTGACAATGGCAGATCTTGTACATTATCAGAATAAATTGGGTGGCCTTAACCGGATGCTATCCACAATAGAAGAATTATTGGAAGATGTAACCCAAAATGATCTTAATGATTTACTAGGTTGGTATAGTCAAAATGCTACCTTACAGCGGTTGGGATTTTTGATTTCCGAAGTAGATCCAGAGAATTCATTATGCGATTCGATTTTTGAACATCTGGAAAAACAAAAAACATATCCGGTATTATTGCAACCTGATACCAGGCAAAAACCTGGGGCGGTAGATAATAAATGGAAGGTGGATACCAACCTACAACTAGAAAGCGATTTATGATTTCAAGACCTTACATAGCCCAATGGCAGACAAACGCCCCATGGAAAGAATTTGCACAAGTTGAACAAGATTTAATTATTAGCAGGGCATTGGTGGCAATTTTCTCTGATGATTTTCTACGGGAGAATTTAGCTTTTCGAGGTGGTACCGCCTTACATAAACTGTATTTGGATCCTGCTCCACGATATTCAGAAGATATTGATCTCGTGCAAATCAAAGAAGGACCCATCAAACCTATAATGAAGCGCATTGGTGAAGTAATTACTTTTTTTGAAGAGGATCGGCGCACACAGGTAAAGGGGCACGGAGCAAAGGCTTTATATCGGTTTACTTCGGAATATGAAGAAGAACGTCGCCGGCTCAAGTTAGAGATTAACTGTAAAGAACACTTTAATGTACTGGAATGGATTAATTTTCCTTTGAAGGTAAGTAATCCTTGGTTTTCAGGGAAAGCAGATATAAAAACCTATAGCATCAATGAACTTTTAGGAACTAAGCTGAGGGCTTTATATCAGAGAAGTAAAGGAAGGGATCTTTTTGATCTGGATTATTCCCGCCGGAATATTAAATTGGATGTTGATGAAATCATAAACTGCTTCAACGTCTATATGGAGTTTTCTGTAGGACAAGCTCCTTCACAAAAAGAGTTTCTACAGAATATAGAAGGGAAGGAAAACGATTCGGGTTTTACAGGCGATATGGAAGGTCTATTGCGGTCCGAAATTCGTTATGATCAAAAAGCTGCCTTTAAATGGTTAAAAGAAGCCATTATTCCAAGAATATGATTATTCAAAAAGGCACTTCCTCCCTTGGTTTTCTTTCCGTTACTTTCCACTGCCCCTCTTCCTTAATTAATTTAAAAACTCCAGGCTTTTCTTCGAACGAAGTGGAATAGCGAACCCAGGCTACATTACCATGGATGGTGTCTTCAATAACTTCAAAATTGATTTCGGTGTTTTCCTTCTCAGCAAACAATTCCTGGATACTTGACAAGACAGCATAATTTTCGGCGGTTGTGTATTTTTCCAGGGTAGCATCATCATTGTAATAAAAACTTTCCGCAACAATTTTAGCCGTTTCTGTATGGGTCATTTGTTTTTCATTACAAGCTACCAGGGCTATAATAACAGAATACAGGAGGATTCTTTTCATGACGTTTCTAGTTAGGGTTATTGATATATTTATGCGGTACTTTTAATTTGATATTTCTCCCGCCGTTTTTTTCATTCAGTTCCAGTATTAACCTACGGTCATCTCCCAAAGAAAACTTAGATAGCACATAGACCAGTTTTCCTGTCCCACCTTCTTTAATTTTAGAGGGCATTGCATATTTGAAAAGAGGTTCTTTATAAATGATCTGAGAGGATTTTCTTTTTCCTTTTTGCCTGGTTTCAATTCCTAAATTCAGGAAATTTATATCATAATCCAGAGATGATTTGTTTTCTATCTGGATAACGAAATAGAGTTCTTCTTTATCAAATACTATATTTTCAACGCTCAACACAATATTCTGATCTCGCTTTTTTAACCGCCCTATTCTTTGTGTTCGATTAACCAGAAAGGAACAAAATTTGTCATAATAGTAGGTCTTCCCACTTTCTTTTATTCCTTTCTTATTTATCTCCGATTCATCAATGACCCCAGGTTTTTCATTGCCTATGGTGTCAGATTTCAAAACAAAATAATTCAGCTGGTCAAGCTGATCCTTATACTTTACAATATACGAAAAAACAGAACCGTTTGAGCTGACTACCAGAAGATTACTTTCTTTTCCAGGTGTGGCCTGTAAGAGTCCGAAATATTGTTCCGCTTCTCGGTTATAAGTAAAAACAAAATTGTCAGAACCTGTTATTCCCTGCCGTATAGGTTTCGGAAAGAACAGGGCCACATTTTTTTGGTCATTTGCAAAAATGGTGTCGAGGATTTTTCTTTCTTGAGCCAAACAAGGACGAAATGCAAAAGAGGTGAAAAACAGGAGAAATAAGATATTAGTTTTCATAGTTCAGATTTTAAAATTAGTTTGTAATCATTAAGGACGGTTACTTTGACGTTCCGGTTATTGCGCCTAAGTACCTTGGTTATTCCACTAATTTGTGGCACACTTGGAATATTTATGTCCTGTATGATATCATCCAGAACCTCACTGGTTGCCTCAGCCCGAAAACTGTTTACCACATAAATACCTTCGCTGCCATCCTGGAGGTCGAAAGCCTTCAGGTTTACCGAATGATGGTCTATATTTTTAACTTCGACCAATGTCCTGTTAGGCTTAAAACTAATAAAGCCATAGACAATAGTATTCTTCGGGATCCATTGATCATTGATCTTGGCTGTCGATGTCAGGCGCATCTGGAGGCGGGAATTGGCTTTTACGACCTGGTTCCCGTCGACTACAGCATATATAACAGAATGGGTATTTGCTGCAACAAGCCTACTGTCTCGCTTAGGAGAGGAGGCAAAGAACAGTTGATGCTCCAATCCCATTTCCTTAGCCTCGATTTTCTGCTCCTGCTGTATCT
This sequence comes from Autumnicola lenta, assembly GCF_031846515.1. NCBI lineage: Bacteria > Pseudomonadati > Bacteroidota > Flavobacteriia > Flavobacteriales > Flavobacteriaceae > Autumnicola > Autumnicola lenta. Next base: position 67,210 of record NZ_JAVRHO010000008.1, on the reverse strand, counting down.
CCTCAATTTCTAATTGAGGAGTGGGAGTGGTAAGCTTTTGTTCTGGCGTGAATTCCTGGTCTATTCCTTCTGAATATTTTATACGTCCGGATTCATAGATACTGTCAACAATCCTTTCCTTTTCCTTTTCGGTCAGTTCTGTGTCATAGAAACCCAGCGAATCTATCAGCTTCTCATCGTAAATACTGGGAGCATTTGTTTCCCGTACTTCCCTCAAATCATTTATAGCATCAAGTTTGGAATCGTATTCCTTCGATTCCTGTTCCAGTTCAGGGATTAAAGTTTGTTTCAAATTTTGGCTCTCACTTTCGTCATCGTTTAGAATCATAAGCGTATAGGAAATTAGAAATAGGAGAATTACTGCGATTACAGCCCCAAACACTATTTTATTCTTTTCAATTTTCATTATTTAGTTTCTTTAAAGTGTTTTCAAAGTAATTAGTGATAAGTAACCCGTGAGGGTTGTTGGGAAAATTTCGATCTACAGTGATCAGGTTTCCTGTGGAAACCAGCTCATATGTATCGATCACGGATCCGCGGTTGATTTCAAAAATCGTAATGGTTTTAAAGCTGTACTTTCCTTCTTGTTCGGCTACTTCAGAGTTTATACTAAGTACCTTTTGAACCAGCGAATATTGAATCAACCTGTTGTAAACACCATCAGCTTTCTTCTGCCGGTATAGGTTGTCGACAGAGCTGTTTCCCAGCCAAAGCGCTTTTTCAAGGTTTTTCTCATAATTGCTGGCATCGATGTTATAGAAGTAATTGTGAAATAGCTCCAAATGTGCCAGTGCTTCCACCCTGAAGTTTTCTTTTTGGGAAACCAGTTTTAACGGGATTACCTCTCCGTTTGTATTAACCGCAAAGGCACTGTTCAGTGCTCTTTTATTAATGGAAAATGCTATCCATCCTGAAAAGATGCTCGAAGAGAATGCACATATAACTACAGCTATAACTACAAATCTATTTAGCTTTAACACGGCATATATATTTTGATAAGGTGTTTTCATGATGTAAAAAGTCTTAGTGTAAAAGAAGTTGCCCGCCTGTAAAGTTTAAACTTGAGAAAAACTATAAACCCGATAGACCCCAGTTCAACTACCGGGGCAAAAAAGCCACTACCCACGTCAGTACCGAACAGGTTTGTCCAGAAGTTGGTATTAATTTCTGTGTAAATTGCATTGATAAAAACGTTTACCAGGAAAAATGCAGGTACAAGCATATAGACTGCGGCATATAACTTGAAGAAGTTATACGCCAGGGAGCGAAACTTCTCAAACACGGCCAGGCTTATGACCAGTGGAAAAAAGGCCTGCATTAATCCTAGTAAAAAGTAACGTTCAGCCAGGAACAACGGGTAGATGAACAGATCCAATATCCATAACAGGAGACTTAAAATAAAAGCTATCATTTTAAAGCCATACAAGGGAGTAATTAGGAATTCGTACAACAAAGACATGGCCATTGTTACGGCATCCAGTATGTTTACATCTTCTTCAATGGGTATGTCCTGCATTTGCAAGGGAAGTAAAGCAGGAGCCGTATCCCGATAGCGATCTTCAATGGCCACTAGAATTCCATCAAAAAAGCCTAGGATTTGTGTGGAAAAAATTACCAGTAGCACTACTGCAAAATTCTTTGCAAGTTCCCCGGGACTCAGTCCCCATGTATAACCTTCCTTATCGGCAATACCTTCATTATATTTCTTAAGGATGTTCACAAGGAAAAAGAGCACAGCAAGCGTTTTCATTCCCACAATGGTGTACTGTGAAAATTCACTGTTCTGGATGGTCTGGAAAACCGTATCGACATATTCCAGTCCAATTCCTAAAATGATGTTAGCACTCATCTCTAAAAATTTGTTTCACGATTGTTGATCTTATCCTGCATCTTTCTGAAAGAAATGATATTCCGATAGCGTTGGGTTTTCATATTGATCTCCATAACCATTTCCCTGGACTGCATTTCCTTTTCCTGAAGCATTTCTGTCCGCTCCCCGTCACTCATTTTTAGATAATCGTTGGACAAGATTTCATCTATGAAATCCATTGTTTCCAAAGAATTATCTACAATGGCATTAAAGGATTCCGATACCCGCGTAACTTCTTCCGGTTTGATATAGGGCGAGTTTAGGATTTCTCTTAGATCGTTTTGCATTATCCCGATAAGACGTTGATTGTTTCGGCCTATTTCGCGGACTGCCTTCAGTTGCTTCACCACAGTATTCACCTTTTCAAGATTTTCTTTCTGCTGTTTTAGAAATTCCGCAGTTTTTAAAAGTTGTGAGGTTTGCTTGGCAGATTCGACCAGCGACTTCACAAGGCTGATAAAGTTCGTGTTATCGTACACGGGCATTCCCTGACCGGCGCAATTGACATTTATAAGTAGTATCAGACTTAAGGTTAAAAGTAAATTCTTCATGATATTAAATTTTTATAGTTAGCCGATTTTCTGTTGTATATTCCATAATGGCCTTTTCCATATCCTGATGTTCCCGGTAGAGCCTCGTTATTTCTTCATTTTCGAATCCATCGGTTAAATAAGCTGCATAAACTTCTTTGGGCACTTCCAGACGGAAGACATTGCTTTCCTTTCCAATCTTGATAAACATTTCAGTGTACTTCCGTTCCCCGGAAAGATTGTTCCTGATGGATTTTAACTGGTTTAGATCATGACTGGAAAGGTTTAACCTTCTTGCCAGCTCGGTATATCCCTTTTCATTGTGGAGGCTGTAAATGACCTGGGTGTTCTCCAGGATACTTGCCGAGGTGGAATTGTTCGGCAGCTGGTTAATAGATTGTAAGATGATACCGATTGCCCCGTTCTGTTTCCGAATCGCCTGATAATAAAATTCCACGCTTTCCAGTACATTCTCGAATTTCAACTGCTTCGCAAATTCATCAAACAGTATAATTCCTTTCTCCGCAGGGTTTTTCCAAATGGTCCGCTGGATAGCAGATTTGATCAGCTTAAGCATTACCGAAAGAACTTCCTTGTTATCCTTTACTTCATCAAGCTCAAAAACAATCAATCGTTTATCCTCGATTTTATAGGTCTGGTCCTCGCTAATCTCAAAAAGAAAGCTGTACAGGCCATCCCCAACATATTCCGACATCACGTGTAGGAAGTTCACTATGTTGAAGTAATCGGGATGGATCTTTAGTTTTTGCAGGAGATCTTTTTGATTGGTTTCTACAAACCGATAAAAACTATCCAGGGAATGTTTTTTAGGAACATTTGAATAGTAGTGGCGCAATATTTTTTTAACCGACACAGACTGTGTTTTGGTCACTTTTAAATCGGAACCAAACAATTCAAACAGGAACATTGACAAATCTTCCAGACGTTCAGGCGTGATATCCTTTGGGTTACTGATATAAAATGGATTAATGCCCAGATTTTTTCCGCTTTCATATCTCAGTACTATATAATTTTCAGGATATAACTTTGCGAACTTTGTATAGGATCCTCCAAGATCAATGATCACCAGTCGTACTCCACTCTCGAAGTACTGCCGCAGAATATTATTGGCCAGGAAAGATTTTCCTTCCCCAGTAGGGGCAAAAATGGCAAAGTTCCGTGCTTTGATTCGCTTTTTTCGTTCGTCCCATACATCCTTTAGCACCGGGACGTTGTGTTCACGATCATTGAAAATGATCCCTGTAGGATCCGATTTGTAATTCGAGTTATTGATCAGCAGGCACAGCGCGTGTTTCAGATCAGTCAGATATAAATCTGCATTGGAAAAGTTGGAAGAAAAACAACAGTAGCTATTCACTACATAGTTTTTACGTTCTTCTCCCCGCGGGTAGTACGGCGTAATATCAAGTTCCTTAAATTCAGTCTTTACCTTCGATGCTATCTGAGCCAGCTCTCCGGCTTCCTTAGCCCAATAGATGACATTGAAATGGCCACGGATAATTCTGGAGGTATCATCCTCATTTATCTGGTTAAGAATATTTTGAATTTGACCCAGGACAACCTTATTCTGAGATCCGAAATTTGAACTTTTATGTAGTTCTTCAATTTTCTTATCAAGGAGCTTCCGCCATTTTTGTTTGTCATCCAGGTAGAGAATTTGATTTACCATATGATTTTCATTAAGAGTCAATCCAAGGCCGTCAATAAAGCCCTGGTGGAATGTGAAATCATCGGAAGTAAAACTTTCATTGATCTTGCTGCTCTGAACAGTGTCGCCAAAACAGCGTTCACTGTTGATAGCCAGGGCATCAAAATAATGGTCACCAATCTGAATGTTGGATTTATTTAGCAGCATATCGGTATCAAAACCTTCGTGAAAACCATTAAAGAAGCTATTGGTCAAGCCCTGGATTTCCACTTCACCAAGGGGTAGAAAAGACATCCTACGGCTATTATTGATAAAGGACACGGAATCGCTGACCGAGCTGATAAAACTTCTGAGATTATCATCCAGTTCCTGGGGCATCCCTTTAGAAACCTTTCGAAATGGATTGACATACTTCGGGTTATTTAATGCTTTGTTTTTAGTGAGGATAAAAAACAGATAGCAGCGATGTTCCATATATTCCCTGCCTTTGAAATGATCGTGTGTTGCCTTTTCTAAAAAGGTTGTATTTGGCAATAACTCCGCAGAATATGATTTCTTTAAATAGATGTCCTGTTTGTGTACCACACTTCCAGTGGGCAAAGATTTTAGAGCCTGGAACCAAACCCCGTGGATATCTTCCAAATCCTTTTCGGATAAAGAATAGATTTCAGGTAACATCCCCTCATAGCAAAGAATCACGTTACCATTATTGGCAAAAATGATATTGTCCTGAATATCGATTATGGGCGTAAAGTCCGAAAGATTAATCTTGTTCATAATTAAAATTTGAATTTCTTCTGTTGCTGATGATTTCTGGAAATCTTACCGACACCTGAAAGAGCTGTGATGTTCTGGTTATTTTGATTAGTACTAAATAAAAGATACAATTGAAGATCAAAGCACCAATGATGATCCAGAAGCTAAAAGAGAAAATGATGACCAGTAATGAAGCTACTACGCAAATCATCATTAAAGCAAAGGAGGAGATGGGAAGCCCAAAAATGACAGCCCCTTTCCTAATGTTTCTATAGACTTCAAATTGTTTCATTAGACCACGATTGAAATCAAGTAAGTGAAGATGCCAACTACTGCTCCTGCGATAAGGACAAAGACGAGCACCCGGGTAATCCCCTTTTTAAGGTCTGCATTTTCCCCAAAGAAATGGCCTGCGTTAAACAGGAAACCAACAAGAAAAATCACTCCAAGGAGGATGGGGAAGATGGTCCGGATAGTATCGGCAATATCATTAACCGAATTTTCAATTCCCCCGATTTGTGCAAAAAGCGGGAAAGAAATCAGGGACAAAAAAAGTGTTGGATATATTGATTTTTTCATAACGCACAGTTTTAAATTTTGTATTGTTTTTGTTATAGAAAAAATACATATATTTAAATATAATATGTTGAAAATCAGCATAATAAATAAAAAATAATATTTGATTTTCAATAGGTTATTTTGATATTAAATGATGTCAAATTGAATTGAAATCACCATGAGAACTGGTAACAACCTGAAAAATTTAAATGCTCATGAGGCTGAAAAACGTCATTTTTGTGGTTTTGCTCCTGAAAATGTGTGTCATTTTTGGGCAGGGAAAAGAACATCAAAAAAGAATTATTGTAGATGTTGGCCATGGAGGAAAAGACCCTGGAGCGATCGGCATAAATGGAATCCAGGAAAAAGATGTTGTCCTGGCGATAGCAAAAGAAATGATCAGGCTCAATAAATCAATATTTGGAAATGAGTATGACATTTATCTTACAAGATATGATGATAGTTTTTTCACCCTTTCAGAAAGGATCAACTTAGCAAAATCATTAAGGGGAGATGTATTTATTTCCTTGCATTGCAATTCATTTTATAGCGATGCCCGGGGAATGGAAATTTTTACATTTAATTCTGAATCCAAAAAATTTGACTATAACACCAGGACATCCATCGTTCTTGGGAATGAAATTCTAAGAGAGTCTACCCTTAATATAAACATTAAAAACAGGGGGATCAAGTTTGACAATTTTCAGGTATTGAGGGAAATGAATAGGTTTTGTCCTGCTATTCTAATTGAAGTGGGTTTTTTAAATAATCCGGTTGAGGCAGCGCATTTTTCAAGACCATCAGGGATAAGAGCAATGGCTTTAGCTGTTTTATCGGGTATAAGTAATCATTTAAAATCAGGGTTATGAATGCAGCATTTTCAGAGGTTATCAAAAGTATCGGCGAAATTATGAGACAGCTTATATCTGAAGTTGTTTTGATTATTAAAGCCTTTAGGCGCTAATTATTTTCTTTTATCTATAGCACCTTCTTCAAAAGCAACAAGATTGAATAGTTCCCGCATTCGGCTTCGGACTCTGTTTCCGTAACGTTCTTCCAGTTCCTCGGCATTCAGGTTTGTTGTGGCGTGGGTTTTAATCTTTTTATTTGTCTGAAGGAAAAGTTCATGACGCGATAACAGCACTTCTCCCATAACATTACAATCTTTTCCGTAGAACCTTCCGGGAGGTTCTACCCCTAAATCATCAAAGCAAAATAATTTATTGTTTCCGTAATCTTCGATAGTTTTATAACCAAGATGATTAAAGCTAAAAACAACGTTTCGGCAAGGGATCATCTCGTAAGGTCTTTGCAAAGGAACCAGGTGGCGGAGAAGTTTCATTAGGCTGGTTTTTCCACATCCTACGGGACCTGACAGTAAAAGGCCTTTTTCAACATCAATACCGGACTTCTGGCAGCTTTTTTTGTCTTTGATAAAATAAGAACTCAACTTTAGTATAATTTCTCGGTCTTCCTCGTAGATCTTGAATTTTTCTCCAAATAGAAGCTTTCCCTTTGCATTGAGATACACCAGGATTTTAGGAAAATCGTAAATAACGGTTTTCCCATCAAACTTTCCCAGCGAATATTCCACGCCGCCTTCAATGATTTTAGAGGGGTTGTCCATAATCTTTGATTTTAGTGGTTCGCAAGTTGTCCCGATTTTGGGACGCTCCCTTTTTGTTTTGTTTGTTTTTCTCGTCTAATAATTCGGTTCGATCCATCCAGTTTATGGCTAAGCCCCGCCAATCCCTTACCTCCTTTTCATCGCTGGTTTTCCAATCTCTTTCCTGGTAGTGTTCATAGAATTTTTTTCCTTCATCGGCAGAAAAACCTTTTTCTTTAAAAAAATATAAAACAGCCTGCCTGTCCTTTGGCTGTTTATTAATGTTTACTTGTTTAGTATTGTTTATATTAGATACCAATGCTTGTCCACTCACGGGACGGTGTGGGTACACAGCTTGTCCATTGGTGGGATGGTGCTGGTACACTACTGGTTCACGTATGGGATGGTACCGTTCCGCAAGCTGTTCCAATTTGGGATTGTACTGTCCCATATCTGGTTCATCACTTGTCTCGATAAGGGCCATCTTGATTTTACTGCCTTTGTAAGGATTTTTGGACGGATAATAGAAAAGATAATCCCACTTATCCAGTTCGACAATACACCGATGGTAGGTGGATTTCGAGCCGATCTTGGCTACGCGCATCAACTCCCTGCGGTTAACGAAAAATTCATCGGCAAACCGGCTGCTGTTCCATTCCTGAAATAAAGCCATATACAGGCTGATATGTGTAGGATTCAGGCGGTCATCAAAAAAGAACTTTTCAAAAGCCGCATTCAGTTGCTTAATATAGTTCATAGTAGTTAGTCGAATTTGTGATTTACCCGATTGGCGGTCATCACGTTTTGGATTTCCTCTGCATCATAGTAAATAATTCCTCCAATTTTGGTATAGGGTAGGGTGCCGTTAATTCTTAAGTTCTGAAGAGTTCCCGGACTTACCTGGAGCAGATCCATCACATCTGAAGATTTCAGATATTTTTTCAAAGTTCCTGATGATTGTTTGGTGATGAGATTTCTAATCTCCTCGAGCAATTCCATTTTGAATTCCCGAAGATCGTCGGTGGTAATAATACTTGTTGGCATAATAGAACGGTTTTTAAAGAAAGGGACTATCAAAGGGTTAAACTTTTTAAATTGATAGCCCCTGACTGAATTTGACTTTCGTTCTACAAAATTGGGAGGGATTACTGAATTTTGTTCCCCAGTACGACCGTAGTACGGTCAAAATTTAACATCTTTAAATTTGGTTGGTTCTGGGCAGATTTAAGTTCTGTTCTGTTGTTTTTGTATGCTCAAATAGAATCAAATTGAATTGTGATTTGGATAAAACACGTTTTCGGTAGGTCAACCGTAGTACGGTCTTTTTTTAAACAGTTTTGGAAGATCTAAAAATCGAAATTTTTATTCTTCGCTCTTATCCATTTCGGAAAGCAGTGAGGTCGCTAATTGATCGAGGAATAATGTCCTGCTATTTTTTCTGCCTTTGATGTCCTGGTTGGTTTTGTAGATATCCCGTGGTGTATAATCAAAAATTTCCTGGAGCTTTTGTGAAACCTTCATAATGCTAAGGCCATTCTGATTCCGAAGTCCATTATACCATAGGGCATAAACCAATTCCACCCAATCCGAATTCGTAAATGGCCAATGTATTTTTTCGGTGGCATGGAGCTTTACCTCTTTTCCATTAAGATTATTTTCAACATTGGACATTCGTTCATCCAGATAAATAACCAATGTATTGTAGGCTTTGAATTTACCTAAAAGCATATCCCGCGGCGTGCAAAAGTCAGGGTCCTGAAAATAGAATTTTGAAGTGGTTATATGAAAGCTATCCAGGTAATCCCGAGTGTAATATTCTTTGTCGAAATGGGTGGCCCCGGAATTGACATACTGCCCAAAATCTAAATTGTACAGAAAGAAACGGTTTAGCTTACCAATTTTCTTTTTTATGAACTTAAGCTGAGAGTTTTTATCCGCCTTTGGGAACTGGATTTCAAAGGAATGGACTTCTGAGAAATAAATTAGATGAACAAGGGGAGCCTGTTTTATAGTTTTAAAGAATTCAATTTCGGCTTTAATTGAGTCAAAGCCCCTAGCTATGACTTCTCTTTTGAGTGTAATGAGTAGGTTACGACATACTTCAATAGAGCGATAGGATTGCTCAAGGATATTCTTACTGTGAAGTTTGATTTCCTCCAGTTCTTCCAATAGCTTGTATGAGAGCAATTCTGTATCCATCTGTAACAAATTTTACTGTAAAGCATCATAAACTTCTTCAAGGATTAGGTTAGATAGTCAATTCGAATCTGTCGACTACGAATGATCAAAAGGAAACTGGGAGATACTTTCATGACAGCTAAAGAACCTCCTTGAAGATAATTACAAATACCTTTATTATTGGTAATCGATGCCGTATTTTATTACGGAAAAGCCCGTATTTTCCTACGGAACAAGAACTAAAAGCCCAACAAAATACCGAAGCTATTTATTCTTTGGCTCGAAGCGGGATATAAATTGACCTCTATTCTTGACCGCAGTTTTTTTAAAAATATTTGAGGCATGTTTAGAAACCGTATTTTCTGCTATGAAAAAATCTCTGGCAATTTCTTTATAGGATAATCCTCGTAAAATGGATAATGCAATTTCAATTTCCCTTCTTGTGAGATCTCCATAAATTATTTTGTTTTTCAGGGCTTCATTTCCTTCTACTTTTTGAAAAGCAAAGACTTCGAAGGCTTCAGGCTTATTCTTCAGAAAACGAAGGTATCTATTTACCTCAATAACTGTTATTGCATAGAAAGCCAGGTTCATTACAGTGAAGGTTAACCATTGATAATCACCTATAACTGTTAGTATGGGCAAAAGGGCTATGCAAGAGATACTTGTGATGGCTAATCTATTTTTTTTAGAAACAAATGAATATGGATTGTCGATGTTTGAAATCCTTCTGTAAAATAAGCCGAGAAAAATAAATGCTATAATTGAAACCGGGATCGTGAAAAGAAGCCTTGCTGAATCCAAAGAATTTGTAAGGAAGTAGGGAATTAAGAATAACAGAATAAAACTACAACCTACCAGTATAGCAATATTGGGAATAGTGGAACCGAACTTTAAAAATTCAATATCATAGTCCTTATACAAATAATAAATTATGTATACACATAGCGCTATTGCTACGCCATAAGTAATGATGTATTGAACAATTATTGGATCAGGAAAACTTTCTGTTGGCAGGAATCCCCCGGTTAAGTTGTAAGCAATATACAGCAACCCGAGAGTTATATACCTTCTTAGGCTCAGGCGTTTTAGCTTTGCATTTTGAATGACAGCAATAAGTACAATAATCGTGTCAATCAATAGGTAAAAAAAGGTCGTCCAATGGATTGAAGTGCCAAACATCATTGTTTCTCATCTTTTCGTTCGAACTTATTTGTCTTCAAATTAGTCGCGTTGCTCCAATGAAAAATCCTGTTGTTCATAGCCACATAAACGTCTGGCTTTAAAAATTGTAAGGCATCTATTACATAGCCTAAATTGAATGGAGCATCTGTATTTCGAGAGGATCCCAGAATAAAGGAACCGGTGAGAACTATCATTTTATTTATTTTACGGTCTGCTTTATGTTCTGCAGCTTCTTTCATAGTGAAAGTACCGTGAAATATAAAAATTTTTGAAGCTTTTGAGGTTTGGATTTTTTCTACCAAATACTCCGGTCTTCAAATGTGATAGATCTGCTGTCTTTTTTTTAAAGTGTCTTCGATGATATAGGTAAAAAGACGCATTTACTGATTCTAGGGCACTCTTTAATAAAAGCTGTTGCTTCTTTTTTTTAATTCGTTATCCAGGCCTTCTATCTTTTCCACCTGATTATCTAATCTTGAAATTAAGCATTATCAAGTCAGTTACCTTCTATTATTATGGAAAACATCTTAACTATTATTTAGTAGTAGTTATTCGGCAATAATGAATTGACAAGATAAGCATTGGATTTTCACTAAAAGCTAAACCTTTACTATAGCAGACTGAAAGCAATATATATGGATTTCAGCTTTGGATTTTGAATGACAGCAAGTAATTCAATAATGGTGTCAATCAATAAATAAAAAAAGGTCGTCCCCAATGGATTGAAGTGCCAAACATCATTGTGTTTCATCTTTAGACTCGAACTTATTTGTCTTCAAATTTTTAGTCACATTGCTCCAATGAAAAATCCTTCCGTTCATAGCCACATAGACATTTGGCTCTAAAAATTGTAAGGCACATATTGCATAACCTAAATTGAATGGAGCATCTGTATTTTGAAAGGATCCCGGAATAAAAGAACCGGTGAGAACTATCGTTTTGTTTATTTTTTGGTCTGCTATATGTTTTGCAGTTTCTTCCATAGTGAAAGTACCGTGAGATACTAAAATTTTTGAAGCTTTGGAGGTCTGGATTTTTTTTGCCAAATACTCCCGGTCTTCAAATGTGATAGATCTGCTATCTTTTTGGAAAACTTCTTCTATGGAAAAAGAAATTGACACATTCGCCGATTCCAGAAAATTTCTCAATGAAATTTTCCTATCAATTTGTTTTTGATCATAATCCAGTCCTTGGATGGTACCGCCGGTTGAAAATATTTGTATCACAATTGGAAGATTTGAGAATTTAAATACTAAAGATAAAGGACTTACTCCTAAAAAAATACTCTGTAAGGTTTTTTTACTATGAGTGACTTATTTACCTGCAGCAAACATCTAAAAGTTGAAAAATAGATCCATCTTGCTGTTAAATTATCTCTTAAAATTTGTGGACCACCCCAGGGCATGTTTTAAATTTGAAAAAATAAAACAAAATGATACCACGAGACTTAAGTAAAGATATCAAAACCAGGCTACAGAGCATTAATGGACAGATACATGGTCTCATAAAAATGCTTGATGAAGATGCCAACCCCGATAAGATTCTTATTCAATTTAAAGCGGCACAGAAGGGTCTGGATAAAGCTCATTTTTTATTGTTGGATGAAACCTACCGGAAAGCCTTGGCCATAAAAATTTCTGAAACTGTAGATGCCTGCCCCGGAGATTGTGGAAATGAAGATCGCATCGAATTTATACGAAAGCAATTCCCCGATTTGGAATTGGATACCCTTACTTCCAAAATGAGTGAAATAGCCGAGCTCCGTAAGCGAATCACTGATCGAGAGATATAGAGTATATCTCAATACCATGTCTTTTCAACATTAATATAGTTTTCTTGGCACTAGTGCGATTTGTAAGAATATAACAAGCAGAAAGCTAGAAGCATATTTCATTATTCCCCTTCCCAAAACTTAAATTTTTCTTCTTTAATTATTAGGAGACCACCCTGGGGTCTCCCCTACCTTTGAATTGTTCTATTAAAAGAATATAAAAATTGTTTAATAATAAAATTTAATAAGATGAAACGTAAAGTAGAAATATTTACCGCCAACTGCCCTGTATGTGATCCGGCTGTTGAAATGGTTAAAGCCCTCGTTTGTAATAATTGCGAGCTCACCACTTATGATTTGGTGAAACAGTGTGACGATAAATCCTGTGTGTCCAAAATAAGTGAATATGGGATCAAGAAATTACCGGCAATTGCAGTAGATGGAAAATTACTGGATTGCTGCAAAGGCAATGCCATCACAAAAGAAAAACTAATTGAAGCCGGGATAGGAAAAGCTTAATTAATAGAAGGCACGGCTTATTTTTAAACCAATTTTTCCGGCTTCCGTGCAAGCAGGGAAATCATTTAAAACCAACATAATTATGAAACCATTAAATTCAAAATTACAGAAATGCATTGATGATTGTAACGATTGTATTACCGCATCGCGAATTTGCCTGGACCAGCACCTGGGGGAACCGGATATGAAAAAGTGCCATCAGTTTTGTTTGGACTGTATTGTTTTATGTACGGCCTGTGTGCAACTACTAGCCAGCCAGTCCGATTATTCAAGTCGTGTTTGCGCCATTTGCGCCGATCTTTGTAAAGCCTGTGCCGATGAATGTGCCAAATTTGATAGCGAAATATGCCAACAATGTGCAGAGAAGTGCAGACAATGTGTGAAAAGCTGTGAAAAAATGGCAGCTTAAGATTCATTTGAATTAAAAACATTGTTTGAAATGGGGCAGTATCTTTTATGTTATTGCCCTTCTTTTTATTTTACCTCTATCTAACCATTTTAGGATTCATCCGTGAATTATCAAGAAATGTAGAATGAGTGACTACTTCTGAATAGATTTTATAAAAATTCAAAACTGACTTGGAGACCACCCCATAGTTCCTCGTAACTTGCCAATTAATTGAATAATTAAAATGATGAAACATCCATGCGAAAAGAATTTCTCACACAGAAGAAAGATTGTATGGATGTCCATATATCCTCTAAAACACTAAAAATATATGAAACAATTAATAAAAAAAGTAGTCGCTGTGATGCTGACTGGTGCTGCAATTTTATTTTCCTACAGCACAGCGAATGCACAAAAGTCCGAGATACAGCAAAATGAAACTGAATTAGAAGATAAAAAGATGATGAGTAGTGTACTACATTTAAAAATAAAGGGCATGCACTGCGAGTCCGGCTGCGCCAATGGAATAGATGCGATGCTGAAGGAACAGCAAGGAATAATTAAAAGTAAAACGAGTTTTGACCAAAGTTCAGCTGTAATTGAATATGATCCCATTCTGATTTCTGAGGAAGAAATTGTTAGCTTGATCACAGGCAGGGGGTTTGAGGTAGAAGTTGTCACCGAAAAGGGAGATATACCACAGGATTAATTCCACTCAAATAAAAATAATATGCAAATCCTCACAAAAATAAAAGAAGACTTCGTAAGCATAGGAAGCCTTTTCACCTCGATTTCCACCTTGCTGTGTTGTACCCTGCCTTCGCTCTTGGTTGCCCTGGGAATGGGAGCGGTGGTGGCAGGATTAGCTTCTGACCTGCCCTGGCTTATTACCATGAGCAAATATAAAGACTGGACCTTCTTGATTGCCGGGACTATGATAGGCTTTAATTTCTGGCTGTTCTACGGAAGAAAAAGAAAGCAAACGTGCGAGATTGATGGAAATGGAAATGAAACCCCCTGCGATACAGCAGCAAGATGGAGCAAAGTCATTCTTTGGGTTTCCTTTGGCCTTTATGTCCTTGGATTGTTTTCTGCTTATTTACTATTACCCATTCAAAAATTTTTAGGAGTTTAAATCTACAAAACGTGAAAAATTATTTTTTGATTCTATTTATAGGATTATCGACGCTGTATAAAGTAGGAGCCCAGGGACATGGCCCCATTTTTGGATTACAAACTCCCACCCTGGCAAAAGGCGGTGTGAATCTGAACGCTGCCGGGATGAGCATAGCGACCGAAGACGAGACCTCTTATATGCTTCGGTATACCTTGTTCTATGGCATTACAGAAGATTTACAGGTTACTCTTACCACTCCAACTATGATTGAGGGTTTAGAAAATGCTCCACGAACCCGAGGGAATAGTATTATGCCCGCCAATGGAGACATAGAGGCTTCCCTGTGGTATCGTTTTTTTTCAAATGCTTTCGGTGTAGGGAAAAGATTTGAGTCGACAGCGATTTTAGGTGTATCCGCCCCTACTGAGGATGTTCGTGGACAGGTGAATGTGGGGAACTCCATTCATGGGGCTATTTCCACTGGCTATGCCTCAAGGGTTTGGTACGCGTGGATAGGTGGCGGTTACCAATATTATTTAGAAAAGGACAACGAACAATTAGGCGATTTGCCCTATGTAAGTTTGGTGATAGGCTACCGTCCCGATATTTTTATGGGGGATTACCCTAAACCCGACTGGCGGATATTTATAGAATCACTGGCGGAATTTCCGGGAGATAGTAAAATTGATGGACAATTTTTTTCTACGGAGGAACGGAGTGAAAATGTATTGGTTGGTCCTTCCATTTTAGGACTTTTTGGTCCCTGGGGAATTTCATTCGGGGCATTGTTCCCGGTGGTTCAGGATCTAAAACCCAATATGCCTCGTGAAAGGTACAGGGTATCATTGAATATAAGTTATTGGTTATAACAGATATTAAAGAAGAATTTTAAATTAAAAGAGATGAAAAAGATAGTATTAATTATAGTATTAGCAGTATTTGGAACTTTAAGTTCCAATGCCCAAATCACCAAGGTAGATCAGGAAGTTTTTGGAATGGATTGCGCACCTTGTGCCTATGGCCTTGAACGCGGACTCAATGAAATGGAAGGCATAGAAAAGGTACGGGTAAGCCTAAATGATGGCAAAGCTTATTTAGATCTGACAACAAACAATAGCTTAAGCCTAAAACAAATTCAGGAAGAAGTGAAAGAGAACGGGTTTTCAGCCAAAAATGCCGAAGTAGTTTTGGAAGGACAACTCGTAAAAGAAGATAATACCTTAAAAATTAGAGTGAACAATGAGGAATATTATTTCACTTCAAATACAGAGCAGAGTCTTGTAAATTCCCTTCAGCCCGGAAAGGTGAAAGTGCGGGGAATTGTTCAGGATGAGGAAGATGGTCAAGTTACCAATAAATGGAAAATAAAGATTACGGAAGTACTTTAAATTTATTTATGATGTACGATAAAAAGCATCAATAGAGTCCTTACAAGGGTGAAGGATTCTCGTAGTTTTTGGTGTATAGAGTGTCGCCGAGATCCCGCTCAAAAAATTCTAGTGTAATGGAATCAAAAATGCTCCTTTTGGTTATCCAAATAGTACAACATTTTTCCATAATAGTACAACTCTAACTGCTATTTTATAGTTAATTTCGCTTTTTAAGCGAGAAAATCAGGAGATCATTTCTATTATGGGAATGTTTTCTCCATTGACGATGAAAAGTACAATACGTAATATTGTCTCTGTTTTAATGGCACTTATAGTGTTGTTGTCTACTTTGTCCTTTACTGTAGACAAACATTTCTGTGGGGGGCTTTTAATGGATCTGGCTGTCTTTTCTGAAGCTAAAAGTTGTGCAATGGGAATTCATGATCACTCCGAAAAGGGCAGTTCCATAGAGAAGGATCATTGTTGTAGTAACGAAAAAGTTCTGGTTGAAGGTCAGGACGAGTTGAAAAATTCATTTTTATCTCTGGATCTTGAACAGCAGGTGTTTTTAGGTGCTTTTGCGTATTCCTATGTCTCTCTATTCAAATACAGGCCTCGGCAGGTGCCAGCTTATACATTCTATTCTCCCCCTTTGCTGATCCATAGTATTTATCTTCGGGATCAGGTTTTTCTTATTTGATTTTAATCTTTTTTGTCAGTACCAGTTATTTATTGCTGGTAAGGTATATCTGTTATAGGAGTGAATAAAAATATTCATTCAGATTATACTTTATAGGTGAACTTAGTCGCTAGAACTGAATTCATCTTCAACTGGTATTAATTAGTTAAATTAAAAAGAAATGAAAAAACATCTTTTTGCGGTATTGCTGATAGTTGTAACTGTAAATCTTGCGTATGCCCAACAACCTCCATCATTAGAGGGGAATGTGGACAATTTACCTGTACGGGAGTACCATTTAACCATAGATGAAGAAAGGGTTCATATTGCAGGAGAGGAAAGCATGGGCATGACGGTTAACGGCAGCATTCCCGGTCCAACTTTAAAATTTACAGAGGGGGATTATGCTGTTATATATGTTAAAAATGAAATGGAGGAGGAAACTTCAATTCACTGGCACGGCCTCCTGCTACCCAATTTTTATGACGGAGTGCCTTATCTCACTACACCGCCCATAGAGCCAGGCGAGGTACAGAAGTATGAATTTCCCCTCATTCAGGCCGGTACTTACTGGTATCACTCCCACACCATGCTGCAGGAACAAAGTGGCGTATACGGTTCAATCGTCATAGAACCAAAAGAACCATCGGCCGCTTATGATTATGACCATGATGAGGTACTGGTGCTATCGGACTGGACTTTTGAGAAACCGAGGAATGTCCTGCGAAACCTCAAGCGCGGCAACGAATGGTACAGCATTAAAAAAGGAACTGCGACTCCTTTGAACCGTGTAATTGCCAGAGGCGCTTTGGGTGCCCAGTTGGATTTCTGGCGTCAGCGTATGGAAGGTGCAGATATTGCGGACATATATTATCCTGCCTTTTTGACTAACGGGGATACGGTACAACATTATTCCAAGTATGAAGCCGGGGATAAGGTAAGGCTTCGCATTATAAATGCAGCCGCATCTACACAATTTTGGCTCACCTTCGGGGGCAATCCGCCTCTTTTAGTTTCGGCCGATGGCCTAGATGTGGTCCCGGTGAACAAAGAAAAACTATTTATTTCCATCGCAGAAACCTACGACGTAATCATTACCATTCCAGAAAACAGACAGATTGAAATGCGGGCCGTGGCTCAGGATGGTTCAGGGGCGACACATGCCTATTTCGGAAATGGAGATATACTACCGGCAGAGGTACTACCAAGGCCCGATAAAATAGGTATGATGATGCAGATGGCAAAAATGGACATGCGCATGGGAGCTCCCGCCATGAAATTCAATCCAGGTAAAGTAGAGCCCTACGAGTTTATGAAAGAATGGGGAATGGACATGAAACATGGTGAAAAAATGGAAGGGGATATGGGTATGGACCACAATAAAGAAATGGAGGATATGGGCAGGCAAAGAATGCCCGAGATGAACCACGACGCACATGAACCGAGGACTGACAGCCTTCAGGCAGAGCGTTCCTCTTTAGAGAACCCCAAAACTTCAGAGAAAAGACAGCAGACGGGGAAATCTGATGTGTCAAAAATGGGAATGTTTGCAGATTACAATTATGATTTTCTACAGGCTCCTGTTCCTACTACCATTGATGAGACAAAATCCGAAAGAGAGATTTTGCTGAACCTTACCGGCAATATGTGGCGCTACATCTGGAGTATGAATGGAGTACCTCTGGCCGAAGCCGATATGATTAAAATTGAAAAAGGTGAAAAGGTGCGAATAGTATTCAACAACCTCACCATGATGCATCACCCCATGCACTTCCACGGTCACTTCTTCCGCGTTCTTAATAGACATGGAGCCTATTCTCCGCTCAAGCACACGGTGAATGTTGCACCTATGCAAAAGACCATCATTGAATTTGAGGCCAATGAGGATAGTGATTGGTTTTTACACTGCCATGTGCTGTATCACATGGTTGGGGGCATGGCCAGGGCAGTAACCTACCAGACTGAGCGCAACCCACTAATGAAAGAACACCCCAGAGAGATTCTCTTTCAGGAAGGAAATCATTTTTTTACCTGGGGCTTAGCAGATGTAGCCTCTCACATGACCGAAGTAAATGTAGTTTCCAGCAATATCAGGAACCAGTTCAACTTAAGTGCTGAATACGGCTGGAACGAAAATTTAGAAGCTGAGTTTTCTTATGAATATTATCTGAACGATTGGTTTCGGGTATTTGGTGGGGTGAACGTGGAAAATGAAATGGAAGGTAACCTTGATGAACTAAGCACTACTGCCGTTGCCGGGGTACGCTATTTTACGCCATATATGTTTAACCTGGATGTACGGTTGGATCATAAGCTAAGACCACAAATAAGTTTAAGCCGGGAAATTCTGTTATTTCCAAGATTAGTCATATTCGGGGAATATGAATTCCAGGCCGATTTTGGCTGGGTAAATGCGCTGCCCGAAAGCGCTGACTTTGAAAAAGAACAAGTTTACAATTTGGGTGCCGAATATTTCCTTTCCAGGAATTTTTCTTTAATGGGAAGTTATGACAACCGGTTTGGAGCGGGGGGCGGACTGAGCATAAGATTTTAGGGAAGTACCAATATCAATTAATATCAGTTTAAAACAATTCAAAAATGAAAAATCTAAAAGTTAACTTAGGAATTGCAATGTTAGTAATCGCGAGCTTAACAGCAGTATCCTGTAAAAACAACAATGAAGAAGGAAATGTTGACAATTCAGGAATGGACCATGAAAATATGAGCGAAGGTTCAGAAATGATGGAAGGTGGAACACAAACTTCCGAGGATATATCGGGCGGTGAAAATCAGGATTCGCAGACGGGAATTATTGTTAATGATTATCTGGAACTAAAAGACGCCCTGGTAGCCGATAATTCGGAAGGGGCTGCGAAAGCCGGTGAAAGCCTCGTAACAGCTTTTGAAAATTTTGATAGGAGCGGTTATGAAGCTGGAGAGCAGCAGGAAATGACCGAAATTATTGAAGATGCCAGAGAACATGCCGAACATATTGCCGTGAGCGATATGGCGCACCAAAGGGAGCATTTTGACATTTTGAGCATTGACCTCGTCGATATGCTGGCTATTACCGGTTCCCCCGAAACGCTTTATCAGCAGTTCTGCCCTATGTACAACAACAATAAAGGCGCGATTTGGCTAAGCACCAGTGAGGAAATAAGGAACCCTTACTTTGGACAAAATATGCTTAGCTGTGGAGAGGTCCAGAAGGAAATTTAACGAATGAAATTCCTAAAGATCATCGGTTTGGTTTTATTGGTTGCCTTTGTGGGGATACAGTTTATCCCCGCAAACCGCAATCAGAGTGATTATATTTCTAAATCAGATTTTACGGAGATCTACGAGGTGCCCGAAAACATCAATACCATCCTGCAAACCTCTTGTTATGACTGCCATAGCAATTATACCAATTATCCATGGTATAATAAGATCCAGCCGTTTACCTGGTATTTGAACGATCATATTGAGGAAGGTAAGGCAGAATTGAATTTTAGTGAATTCGGGGAGTATTCCTCGCGACGGAAAAGCAGCAAATTACGTTCTATAAGCAGCCAGGTGGAAGATGGGGAAATGCCTTTGAAATCATATACTCTAATGCATTGGGATGCGAAACTTTCTGATAAGGAGAAGGAAGAATTCACTGCCTGGATGGATTCTTTGGCCATGGAAGTAAGATGAAAGAAAATAATCCCCCGTCCCTGTGCCTGAAGACTGTTTGTTTAATTAGTTAATTGATATTTCAGGTGCAGGGTTTTTATAAAATGTTTTCAGCAACAAATAAAAATTATGATTATTGGTCAAAAGAAAAACAGCGCTAAAATTAGGAAAAGCCCAACTTTATAACGAACTCTTCATATGGATCCACTTTAATTACTTTAAAATGGGGGAAATTAAAATGAAAAACTTGTGTTGCAAAAATAAAGTCTTAATTGCTTTGCTGATTTCAGTAATATCCCTGGCTTGTGGCACTTCCGAAAAGAAATCAGCAGGTGAGAAAATTATAGAAAAAAGTATAGAGGCCTCCGGTGGAGAAAACTATGTAAATGCTGAAATCGATTTCACTTTTAGAAATAGGAGGTATAAGAGCAAACGTAATGGGGACATCTTCCGGTTGGAGCGTATTGTAAAGGATTCCACAGGTAACACCACACATGATGTTCTGGACAATGAGGGTCTGAAACGTTTAGTAAACAGTAAAGCTGTCACTGTTCCAGATTCAATGGTTACCAGGATAAGTGATGGAGTCAATTCTGTTCATTATTTTGTCCAGGTGCCTTATGTGCTCAATTCACCTGCGGCCAATAAAGAACTGTTGGGGGAAGATGAGGTGGAAGGGGATGCCTATTACGAAGTTAAAGTCACCTTTCGTGAGGAAGGTGGAGGGACCGATTTTGAGGATGAGTTCTTGTATTGGATACATAAAGAAAATTTCACGGTAGATTATTTAGCTTATAGGTTTTATACCAATGACGGGGGAATAAGGTTCAGGAAAGCTGTGAATCCCAGGGTGGTAGGAGGAATCAGGTTTGTAGATTACCAAAACTATAAAACCGACGAGCTTTCCACCCCGTTACGTGATTTGGACTCCCTATATGAAGCAGGAAAACTGGAATTTTTCTCTGATATCCAAACTGAAAATATTAGCGTAAGCATTAATAAAAACAATTAATTAAACACACAATTTTCCATGAAAACCACAAAATACATTTTTTACGTGCTACTCGTATTATTTTCCACAATTGGAATGCAGGCGCAACATGAAAACCACCAGGCCGAAAAGGTGGCAACACAAGACAAAGAGGTGCTAAGTCCGCATACTGGTGCCATGGCCATAATTGATGGGGCTCATATTCATATAGATTATTCTTCACCACGCGTGCGTGACAGGATAATTTTTGGCGGACTGGTGGGCTACAACACAGTTTGGCAAGCCGGGGCACACAAAGCCACCTGGATAGAAACCAATATAAATTTGGTAATTGGTGATGAAACATTGCCCGCCGGAAAGTATGGTTTTTTTGTAATCCCCGGAAAAGAAAAGTGGCAGGTCATGTTCAATTCCCGATGGGACCAGCACGGGAAGGATGAATTTAATGAAGTTGAGAATGTAGTTGTATTGGAGGTAAATGCTGAGACCCTAGAGAACGTCCAGGAGGAGCTGATTTATGAGGTTGAAAAGAAGGACAGTGACGAAGGAGTTATTTCTCTCACTTGGGAAAGAAAGAAAATTAATATTCCTTTTCAAGTCAGTGCAGATTGACGGTGGATAAATGACTAAGCATACAACCTAAAGAACTAATAAACCAGCAACAATGACAAAGGAAGTTTTAATTGACAGGAATTCGAACAATATTGAAAATCATAAAGTTATTCAGATTAAAAATGTGGTTTGCCAGCGATGCAAAAGGAGCGTAAGAGAAATATTGACTGCATTAAAAATTCCTTTTAAGAAAGTGTCTTTGGGAGAGGCAGAGTTGGAAAGAGATCTCTCTGATCTTGAGTTTCCGTTGCTCCAGGAGGAGTTGCGTAAAGTGGGATTTGAGCTTATTTTTGAAAAGAATGAGCGACTGGTGAACCAGATAAAATCAATAATAATTGCGCGGGTTTACAAGGAGGAAGATTTTGGAGAACAGAAGATTTCAGATCTATTGACCAATCGTTTACACTACGATTATAGCCACCTTACTCATATCTTTACCAAAATTGAGGGAAAAAATATTCAGAAGTTTCATAGTGAAATAAAAATAGAAAGAATAAAGGAGTTATTGGAGTATAACGAGCTTACTATTTTAGAGATTGCTCATGAAATGGGATATAGCAGTGCTACTTACTTATCAACTCAGTTTAAAAAAGCTACCGGTGTAACCCCATCGGATTATAAAAATAAAGAGGAAAAACGTAAAATAGATCTGAATAGGCTCTGAGAGACTACCAAATCATCTGAGTAGATTCATAAATTTCGAGCTATCGTTTCTCTTATGGTGATTTTTATGGCCCTCTTCCTGGCTAGCACTGCGAAGGAGTTAATTTTACCCAGTCCTTACTTAGAAAGAATCTTTGACAAGCACTAGAGAACCCTCTACATTGTTAAGCTGAAAATACTTTTAAACCGCAGCTTCTTGTAATTAGCACACTAATGATCTTGTACTAAAAGATTCATAAAATCATAATACCTAATGATTTTACCATAAACTTCAAAAAAAATGCGCTTGAGATATTGTAAATTGAGAAAAAGTTAAAGAAAAAATACCAAGAATTAAGAATAAGCAAAACGTTTTACGATTGTGCAGCGTATGAAATTTATGCTGAGGCCTGTTTGAAAGAGGAAAACATTAAGAAGAGGGTGCGGTATATCCGGCTGGACAAGCTTTGTACTGTGTAGAAGTCCGCGACTCCATTCTTGCTTTACAAGAACCTTGAGGAAATATTCCTTTTTTTTACAAAAAACATAAAAACCCAATTTGCTGGGTTTTTCTAATTAGCATTTATGGAGGAATATAAAACAGTCTGATCTTTTCGAAATGCTGTGGTCATATGCACCGTTTATTTTAGGACACAAAGGTAAGAGAATATAAGTAGCAAATAATATGTCATGAAACAGAGGTATACAATTTCAGGTATGACCTGCAACGGTTGTCGCAGTAAAGTGGAGAAAGCTTTGCAGGGAGTTGAAGGGGTCTCTAATGTTGAAGTAAGCCTTCAGGATAAACAGGCAGTTATTGAGATGAAGCAGCATGTGCCCCTGGCAAAGCTACAACAGGCACTGGAAGAAACGAAAGGAAGCTATTCTATTGCTCTACCTAGTGAGGAGGAAGAGGATTCACACTCAACTATGACACACACCTATGCGGTTCACGGGATGACCTGCAATGGTTGCCGTAGCCATGTTGAAAAAACCTTAAATGAAGTAGAGGGAGTCACAAAGGCCTCTGTTAATCTTGAAAAAGCGGAAGCTACTATAGAGATGGAACGCCATATTGAAATTATTCAATTTCAGGAGGCTTTAAAAGATTCAAATTACAGAATTTCTCAACCTTCAGAAGGACGTAGCAGTGAAAAAAAGATGAAGCACACTTATGCCGTTCATGGAATGACCTGCAGCGGTTGCAGAAGTCATGTGGAAAAAGCTTTGAGCGAAGTAGAAGGGGTCACCAATACATCGGTAAACCTGGAAAAGGAAGAGGCGGTGATAGAGATGGATAAACATATTCCACTTAAAACATTTCAGAAAAAACTGGAGGATGATGGAGGAACTTATTCTATCACTATGCCGGGAGAGAAAGCTAAAAAGCCTTCTAAAAAAAGTACAGAAAAAGTTGCGGGAGGATCTGGCTCCTTTTATTGCCCTATGCACTGTGAGGGGGAAAAAACGTATGATAAACCCGGAGATTGCCCGGTGTGTGGGATGGATCTCGTTGAAGCACCGTCCTCGCAAAAGATGCCTCAGCGATTTACCTGCCCCATGCATCCTGAAATAGTAGAGGATGAAATGGGTTCCTGCCCAATCTGCGGAATGGATCTTGTTCCTATGGAAGGAGGTGTGGATGAAGATGACAAGACCTATAAGAAACTGCTGCAGAAGTTCTGGGTTGCTACTGCCTTCACCATTCCTATTCTAATAATAGCGATGTCTGAAGAAATATTTTCAGATAATCCACTGATGGAGGTAATGGATTGGGAGTATTGGAACTGGGTTCAGTTTGGATTATCTATTCCTGTTGTTTTCTATGCCACATGGATGTTTTTTGAACGTGCCTATAGATCTATAAAGACGTGGAACCTAAACATGTTTACGCTAATAGGGATAGGTGCAGGGGTGGCCTGGCTTTTCAGCGTGGCAGCTATGTTGTTTCCAGATGTTCTTCCTGCTCAATTTAAAACAGAACAGGGTACTGTTTTTGTCTATTATGAAGTGGCGACAATCATCCTCACACTCGTGCTCCTTGGGCAGTTGCTTGAAGCACGAGCTCATGGAAAGACAAATTCAGCCATTAAGGAACTTTTAAAGCTCGCACCAAACAAAGCTACCCGTATAGTCGATGGAAAAGAGCAGGTGGTGATGATAGACGACATCAATAGGGGAGACCTGCTTCGGGTAAAACCGGGAGAGAAAATTCCTGTAGATGGAAGTATAAAGGAAGGGGAAAGCAACATTGACGAATCCATGATAACAGGGGAACCTATTCCGGTGGATAAGGAGGTAGGCGATAAAGTAAGCTCGGGGACTATAAATGGAAACAAAACCTTCATAATGGTGGCTGAAAAAGTAGGATCAGAAACCCTTCTCTCACAAATTATTGAAATGGTAAATGCTGCGAGTAGGTCCCGGGCACCAATTCAAAAACTTGCTGACAGGATCTCAGGTTATTTTGTTCCGGTTGTAGTTGCAGTGTCTGTTTTAACCTTTATTATCTGGGCAATTTTTGGTCCTGAACCTTCATACGTTTTTGCGCTGGTTAATGCCATTGCAGTATTGATCATTGCCTGTCCCTGTGCTTTGGGATTGGCTACGCCAATGTCTATCATGGTAGGGGTGGGAAAAGGTGCGCAATCGGGAGTTCTTATAAAAAATGCCGAATCACTCGAAAGGTTTAATAAGGTTGATGTGGTAATAATAGACAAAACAGGAACTGTCACTGAAGGAAAACCTTCAGTAGAAAAGGTAGTTCCTGCATCATCAAAATTTTATGAAAAAGAGATCCTTCAGAAGATAGCTTCGGTTAATAGCAGTAGTGAACATCCTTTGGCAGAAGCAACTGTACGTTACGCTGAAGAAAAGGAAATAGAAATAAAATCAGTCTCTAATTTTAATGCGATCACAGGAAAAGGGGTTACCGCTGAACTAAACGGGAAGAAAATAGCTTTAGGAAATGACAGGTTAATGGAGCAGGAAAACGCTCAAATTTCTGATGAACTTCGTGAACAGGTAAGAACAGAACAGCAATTAGGGAAAACCGTTTCCTATTTAGCTGAAGGAAACCGGGTTATTGGCTTTGTGGTTATATCAGATAAAATTAAGGCTTCGAGTAAAGAAGCCATCCAAGAACTCCATGATCTGGGAATAGAGGTATTCATGCTAACCGGGGACAATGAAGATACTGCCAAAGCTGTCAGTGAAACTTTAAACCTGGACGGCTTTAAAGCACAAATGCTGCCGGAGGATAAATTAAAAGAAGTTGAACGTTTACAGATGAAAGGTAAGAAAGTAGCCATGGCAGGCGACGGAATAAATGATGCGCCTGCTTTAGCTCAGGCCGATATTGGAATAGCAATGGGTACCGGGACAGATGTTGCTATTGAAAGTGCAGGAATTACTCTTGTGAAAGGGGATTTAAAAGGCATTGCCAAGGCTAAAATTTTGAGCCAAAAGGTTATGAAGAATATTAAACAGAACCTTTTTTTCGCGCTGATATACAATACCCTCGGTATTCCAATTGCAGCAGGACTGCTGTACCCATTTTTCGGAATACTGCTTTCACCTATGATTGCTGCTTTGGCTATGAGCCTGAGTTCTGTTTCAGTGATTGCAAATGCTTTGCGCCTTAGAGCAGCAAAGGTTTAGCATCTAGTGAAAATACACGGTTTCTTAAAGATACATTATAGGCTGAATGACCACTATCCTGGAATAGTTAATGTATTTTCCATAATAATAGAACGGGGCGAGATTAATAATAACTAATTTGTTAAAAATTGACTGCAAATTACACTATGGGATCCAAAAAAGAGAGAGTGGCGAATAAACGGCTATGGTATCTTATTTTCGCTTCAATAGTAATTGTAGAGTTGGGGTGGTGGATAGCAGAAGAAGTTTTCTGCGAGCCCATAATGCAGGTTGATTCTAAAGGAGAGAAAGAAGTCGCACCTAATGATTCGTTTTTTTGTAGGATTTCAGGATAAATTTTAGCATACATCTATATTGGCTTCTTCAAAAATTACAATCTTAGGTTTAAATAAACATTTATTTAAATAATAAAATGTCAGAAACATTACTAATCCTTGGATTCATTATACTATTAATAGCTATACATGATTTTTTTTACACTACTCTTTCCGCCAGCGGAGCGGGTTTTGTTTCTAAAAATGTAGCAATTTTGTCCGATAGGATACTTCAGTTTTTCGTAAGGACTTTTGGGAGAAAAGTCTATAATTATCACGGGCTATTCATAAATCTTATGATCCTCGTTGTATGGCTTTTTCTGATTTGGCTTGGACTTTTCCTGGTTTATTCCTCAAACCCCGAGGCTATTACCAACAGTAGCGGCAGAGTAGCAAATTACTGGGAACGGCTCTATTTTACCGGTTATACACTTTCTACCCTGGGGATGGGAAATTTTAAGCCTACATCGCCTTTTTTTGAACTGGTCACAAGTTGCTTTTCTTTCTTCGGTTTTATTTTTTTCACCAGCTCGATGACTTATTTTCTTTCCGTTTCATCTGCTGTGGTAAAGAAAAGAACCCTGGCAAAAAGTATCTATAATTTGGGTCATAATCCACAGGCCATAGTAAAGAAAATACTTGCCTTGGATTCTTCCTATAGTTTCCAACAGATTCTTGAACTTCAGGAGAAGGTAGACGGGCATTCCGTAAGTCATCAGGCTTATCCGGTTGTTCATTTTTACAGCCGGTCCGAAGTGAAAGATTCGTTCAGTATTAATATCGCAAGATTAGATGAGGCTTTAACGTTTCTTCTTAAATCTAAAAAGGGAGAAAATCTTCGGGAGGAACTGGAAATTTTGCGTTCTTCTCTGTCAAATTTCCTTCAAAATCTGGATAAAAATTTCTCGCGCAGCTTGCCTAAAGCTGAAGCTTCCCGAAGCAGTGAAGATTTACCACACAGTTTGACTGAAAGAAACTCACAAGAGTTGATCGAGCGTAGGCGTATCCTGGAGGGCTTGCTTAAAAGTGAGGGTCTTAGCTGGCGTCAGGTCGTGGAACAGGATCAGAAAAACTAAAACAAGTATCCAATAATTCGCTATTAAATTTATAAAAAAATAAAACTCATGACGGAATCAATTTGGAAAGCGAAGGCCTCTAATGCTAAGGCCATTTCTTTAAGTGAAGATATAGAGGTCGAAGTTGCCATTGTAGGGGGTGGCATTACCGGAATTACTACTGCTTACCTTCTGGCTGAGGAAGGTATTCAAGTCGCCGTTTTGGAAAGCATGGACGTGGGTGGAGGCACAACCGCTGGTTCTACCGGTAATCTTTATACTATGGTGGACAACCGGCTACATCATATCCAGTCAAAGTTCAACGACAAGACAGCCAGGAAAGTGGCTGAATCTCGTACAACCGCGATCAATCTCATTGAAGATCTGATTAAAAAATATGCGATAGATTGTAGTTTTAAAAGACAGCCATGGGTGTTATACAGTGAAACAGGCGAAGAAGAAACAATTAAAACCACAAAAGATACACTGGAAAAATTTGGTCTGGAAGTGCAGGATATAACATCAACTTCGTTGCCCTTCAATATAAAATCGGGTATTAGGGTTGAAAACCAGGCCCAATTCAATCCTGCTGCATTTGTTGCCGGTCTTGCCCAAAAGGTAGACCAAAATTACTGTAGTATATATGAAAATTCGCCGGTTCATCATATAGAGAAAGGTTCTCTACACGTCTTGCATACCCCTACAGCAAAAGTGAGGGCAAAAAAAGTAGTGCTGGCAACCCATAGTCCTAAAGGCATTTATGGACTTCAAATGGCTATTTTTCCTCACCGCGAATATGCTCTGGCGGCTCGCTTACGATCCGGGGATTATCCAGAAGGTATTTTCTGGAGTGCCGAATCAAAAACACATCCCTCCCTGCGTACTTATGAAACTGAAGAAGGAAAGTTTTTAATTACTGTTGGCTATCACCATAAAGTAGGACAGGCCGATGAAAACAAGGATTATTTTGGAGATCTTGAAAAGAATTTGAAAAGACATTATGATGTTGACACAGTAGCTTATAAATGGTCTGCCCAGCACTACAAATCTTCAGACGGGCTTCCTTACATTGGTGAAAGTACAGATGACAATATTTTCGTTGCTACAGGTTTTTCAACAGATGGTCTCACGTATGGAGTGGTTTCGGCATTGATTTTCCGTGACCTGTTTACCGGAAAAGAAAACAATTGGGCAGAAATTTACAAGGCAAAAAGATTTACACCTTTAAAATCAGCTAAATCTTTTATAAAAGAAAATCTTAATGTCCTTGGGGAATATCTTAAAGATTATCCGGGGAATGCCGATGCAGAAATGTTTTCTGAAGTAAAAGCAGGAGAAGGCAAAATTGTCGAAATCAAAAATGAAAAATGGGCAGTTCACCGTAGTGATGATGGCACGTTATGTGCCGCATCGGCAGTTTGTACGCACATGGAATGCATTGTTAACTGGAATAATGAAGAGAAGACATGGGACTGTCCCTGCCATGGCAGCAGATTTAAACCCACGGGAGAAGTTATTGAAGGCCCCGCGTTTTCGCCACTTGATAAAAGAAGTATTAATCCTGAGAAATAAATAAACAATATGGTAGTTGCAGCAGTAATTTCATTCACCCTGGCAGTTCTTCTCGGGGCCTATCTTTTAATCTATGTGCTACAGAAAAAACATCCGCCTAAAGCTATTGTATTTGCCCATGGTACATTCGCTGTTCTGGGTATACTCATTTTGCTTATTTATGCACTTACCACGAAATCGCACCACAAGCACTGGGACAGTTTTACGATTTTTTCCATAGCAGCTGTAGTTGGCCTTTATCTTTTTTTCCGTGATATTAGGCATAAAAATGTACCTAAATGGGTGGCTGTTGTACATGCAGGCATTGCCCTCTTTGGATTTGTTTGGATCTTAATTCATGTTTTGGGGTTCTAATACGTTATTCCGTTAACTATAATCGAATCCTCTGTTAAGTTTTCTTAACCTATTCTTTTGAAAGACAGGATTTGAATAAAATTGAAAGTTTAGTTTTAAAAGTGAATCAACAACTGTGAAATTTAAAGAGAGAATCTATAAAACTTCTCTCCTTAAATTAAGCGAAGAATAAGATCACTTAAAAGATTAATTGTAAGTTTTTATCTTTCGAAATCATCGTTTTAACAATTATATTAATCCCCTTTCATTGAAGATTTCCTAAAAAAATGTTAAATTTGCACTCAAGCCATCTAAGGTGCATTCAATTTCTATGTCTAAATTATTTAACAAGCTCAGATTCAAGCGAAAAAGAAATCTTGAGCATCATTGCCATGACATTGCAAGTAAAAGATTATTACAAACCGTCTTTGATACCACTAATCAGGGAATAGCGGTTTTTAAAACGATTTACCATAATGAGGGGGGGATAAAGGATTTCAGGTTTATCAAAATAAATAAGGTACTCCAGGAAATGTATTTGGATGTAGATCCTTTAGGAAAAACCTATTTGGAAACTTCCAGATATGGAGTTGAACTGGGAATTTTCGATGCGCTGAAAAACGTTATGCTTACAGGAAATTCTATGGAACAAGAATTTCATTTTGATAAAGAAGGTTATAATAACTGGTTCAAAATGACAGTTAAATCTCAGGATGATCTATTGATCGCCACCATTGAAGATATCACCATAAGAAAAAGTGAGTCTGAACATCTCCAGGAAACCTTAAGATTTAAAACCCAATTAGAACACACTTCCCCTGAAACGATTCTTATTATTAACCTTGACTCCTATAGTGTCCGGTATATTAATAAAGATATTTTTCCTGACGCGGGAATGACGGTAGAAAGAATCCAGGGAACTCCATTAACGGAAATCCTTCCTTTTATACATCCACAGGACCGGGAAAAAATAATTGCTTTCCATAAGAAGTTAATTAAATCGGATGATCAGGATATACTGGAAATTGAATTACGTCTGAAATTAAGGGGCATCTCCTGGGAATGGTTTAGTGTACGCGGAAAAATTTTTGAGCGGCGAGATGCTCATTGGGTAAGCGAATATGTATTGTTAGTAAGGAATATAACAGAGCAGAAAAATACACAAGAAGCTTTATTAAAAGCAGAAAGGCTTTCTATACAAGGGGAGGTTGCCCGGATTTTTGCTCATGAATTGCGCAATCCTTTAGCAAGCATTGGAATGGCTTGCGATATATTAAATAAAAAATTCGCTCCCGGTAAGGAAGAACAGGTAGCCAATTATTTAGGTATTATTTCCAGAAGCACCAAAACTTTGAATAATTTAGTAAATAATCTATTAGATTCTTCCAATTATACGTCTCCGGAATTAAAGAGAGAAAATCTTGCTGAAATTCTAGATCAAACCATAGAGAGAGCTTCAGACAGAATTTATTTAGCGGGTATAACGGTGAGAAAGAACTACGAAAGTTCTGACTGTTATATCTTGGCAGATAAGGAAAAGCTCATTATCGCTTTACTCAATATTATTGTAAATGCCAGTGAGGCTACTACTCCGGAAAAAGGAATCATAGAAATAGAGATTACCCAACATACTACAAATTGTGTATTAAGCATCCGGGATAATGGACATGGGCTGAAGCCAGACGAAATAAATCGCATATTTGATGCTTTTTATACTAATAAAAACACAGGAGTTGGTGTGGGCTTAACTTCGGTAAAGAATATACTTGAAGAACATGATGCCCAGATAAAAGTGGATAGTAAACCTCAAGTGGGCACTTGCTTTAAGATAACTTTTCATAATGCTGAAAGTTAAATCCAATAGGATTTACATTTAGAATCTTCTTAGAGAAAAAGGTGAATTGAAAATAGCTATAATATTTAGAGAAATAATTAGGCACCTATCTGATTTCATGTATCTTCGCGATTTTTTTTAATAATTTTGAATGAGAATTAAAAATTTACTTTTTTTAATTACATTTCTACTTATTTTATTCAATGTCTATACCATCTTAGAATGGGACCTCATTGAAAGTAGGTGGGTAAGAATTATATCGGTCACAATTTTAGGTGGCTGCTCAGCAAGAATCTCTGCACTTGAAAATCGATTTTTACTCATAGCATTTTTTTTATTTTTGTTATGTGATTTTTTCCTGTTATGGTATGAAATCGACATTGCAAAGTACTTTTATTTCGGAATCCATTCTCTGGCTTACTTATTTATTCTTTTTCATATAAAATCAGAGATTAAAAAGCCAAAATTCAATCTTTTGCAGAATATTTATTTTATAGCTATAATTCTGATCAATAGTTATTTATTTTATAAAGTTGCTTCAATATTTTCGGAAGAAATTGAAGAACTTGGACTGGAAATACTCTTTTACATTCATGGGTTAATCACTGTTGCAATGGTAATGGCTGCCTTCTCTTTCTGGGATAATAGAGTGAATCGTGCTTCTATAGTGTTGTTTATGAGTATTTTATCTTTAGCCCTTTCTGATGTAATTATGTTTTCTGCTTATTATATTGAATTAAAAGAGATGTACTACCTAGAAAGAGGATTGTATGTTATTGGATTGGCTGGTCTTGCTAGATTTTCTGCTTTATATCAAAATGAGCCTATAAAAGAAGAAAATTTCTGATGTGGAGATTGTAAGTGCATGAAGGAATTTTAACTTCAGAGAGCCATGAGAGCAATCAATTTGTTATGCCAATAACAAATTGAATATTGTTTTACAAATTGTTCTGTTTAATAATTGCACAACTTAAATCTTGATTCATTAGACTTTTACCTAAGGAAAAAAGTCCGAGGTATCCAATTTCAATTGCCTCGAGTCCTTCACCTAGCATTCCTGTCAAAATAGTAGTTACAAGTATTAGGGATAAGCCTTATTTAATGAAATAAAGTTATTGTTTGTTCTTTTCGATAAAATGCGTAAATCTCCGACAAACGGCAAAACTTTTAGATTTTTTTTATATTTTAGAGAATAACAAAAAATCCCCCTGGATAAATGAATGAATCAGAAAGAATTAAAGAACTCCAGTCTTATAACCTATTGAAAGGATCTAAAGAAAAAATACTGGACGAATTGGTTGAAATTGCTTCTTTAGTCTGTAATGTACCCATTTCTTTAATTACACTAGTAGGAAAGGATACCCAAAATTTTTTAGTTCACCGTGGATTATCTATTACCCAAACCTCAAGAAAAGATTCTTTCTGCCGACATACACTTCATCAACCTGAAGAAATCTTAATTGTACCCGATTCATTGAAGGATGAAAGGTTTAAAAATAATGTACTTGTTAAAGGAGATCCCCATATTCGTTTTTATGCGGGAGCTCCTCTAGAAACACCTAATGGAAATGTTTTAGGTACTTTATGTGTGATTGACACAAAACCGAAAAAAATTTCAGAAAATCAGAAGAAGGCTTTAAAGATCTTGGCAAAAAAGGCCATGGATCATCTGAATGATCAGAAGATGATTCATCTCCAAAAACAACAGATCGAATCTCATTCAGATAACCTTTTAAAATTAACAGATGAAATTCCAGGTATGATTTATCAATGTAAAATGACAGAAGAGGGTGAAATGTCATTTCATTTTATCAGTAAAGGTCTTGAGCTTCTAAGTCCGGAAATAACTAGGGAACAGGTATACAAGGATCCTCATTTAATATTTACCCTAATTCACGAAGAAGATCTTCCAAGGGTGCAGAAAAAAATTCAAAAGTCTTTTGAGAACCTTAGGCTTTGGGAGCATGAATTCCGTATAATAAATAAAGAGAACACTATAGAATGGAGGAAGGTTAAAGCTATACCCCAAAAGCAAAATGATAATTCGGTTATCTGGTATGGATTTATTCAGGATTATACAAAAGAAAAAGCCTATCAAAACAAGATGGAAAAATTAGCTTTTGATATCTCTCATGTTTTGCGAAAACCAGTGGCTACTTTATTAAGTCTTACTTCAATCTTAGAAAATCATACGATGGATGCGCAGGAAATCAATGAATACAATGGGTACATTAAACAGGTTTCTGAAGAATTAGATGCCTTCACCAAAGAATTGTATAGAACATATGCTGACGGAAGAGATACCCCTAAATCCGTTCCAGATGAAAAAGTCACTATCTATTGATTTAGATTTAAATGCTGTATTTTTTGAATTGTTAATGGTTTAGATATAAAAGACAGGACTGAAGAAAACTCCTCAGATTTCGCCTTATCTACTTTGTCAATTGAAGAAGTCAGAAGGTATAGGTGGTATTGAAATTCAGCATCCTTTTCTAAAATAGTAATAACTTCCCATCCCGATATTTCCGGCATATTAATATCTAAAAAAATAATTATTTGAAACATTTTTGATTTTCTAAATTCATTCATTACAAAATCCAGAGCTGTTTTAGCCACATTAAAATCAACAATTGTCGCCGTAGGGAATTGATCTTGTAGGATCTTCCTGTTTACTAAGTTTGTTATATTATCATCATCTATCAACAAAAAAAGTTTTTCCATTTATTTCTAGTTCTTTGAAGTATCCTCGTTTGTTAGGACAGCTTAGCTGCTAAGTTAAGTTCTATTTTTCATTTGTTAAGCAGCTTTTCTTTGTTGTTTTAAATATTGGTTAAAGGGTATTTCATTTTCTATTCCCCGGTGCCTCCTTTGATGGTTGGAAAAATCAAAATAGCTTTGGAGTTGGCGGTATAGATCTACTCCAGATTCTGGCGGGCTTAGAAAAATGCTTTCGTATTTTA
This sequence comes from Autumnicola lenta, assembly GCF_031846515.1. Classification (NCBI taxonomy): domain Bacteria; kingdom Pseudomonadati; phylum Bacteroidota; class Flavobacteriia; order Flavobacteriales; family Flavobacteriaceae; genus Autumnicola; species Autumnicola lenta. Next base: position 33,384 of record NZ_JAVRHO010000008.1, on the reverse strand, counting down.
CACTTTTCCAAAGCCTTTCTAAAAAACGTTATCTATGGTCCTTCCTTTACCATCCATGCTGAGTTTAGTATTTTAGAGAACACACAAAAGGGGAAAATCTCTGAAGTGAACTGGCTTCCCTGATCAGTATTGAGTATTTCGGGTTTCCCGTGCATATTGATGGCTTCTTCCAGAGTTTTTTTGCACCATTGGGCATCCATAGAATTGTATACCGGCCAGTTTAGCACAAAGCGGTTATGAAGGTCAATGATCGCTAATTTCCTGAAGCCCATCACTTTGGAATAGAGACACTCAATTCTTTTTTTGTTGATTGGATATCCTTTGTCAAGCGTGAGCCAGGTATGCATCCGCCTGGAACCTTTAAAAGGATGGTCGGTATAAGGTTCATCTATCAATCGCATAAGTTCCAGGTTGAGTTTGCTTTCGCTACAGGGTTTGTAATATAGGCCGCTGAGGTGGATTTCTAGTAGCTTACATTGTCGATGGAGGCTAAGTTTTTATGATCCTTGCTTTTCATTGTTCTACGCTCTTCCAAGGGTTTTATCGAATGCGTTTTTTAACAAATCATTTTCGATTTTAAGTTCCCCGATTACTTTAAGAAGCTGGTCTTTCTTTTCCTCTTCCTCTGATTTTTTTGATTTTTTCGCCTTTTGAAAAAACCGTACCGGTCTCTTTTAGGAAATCCCGTTTTCAGGTATTGATCTGCTGAGGGGTGATTTCAAATTTTTGTGCTAGTTCATTGACGGTTTGTCACTCTTTTAGGGTTTCAAGGACTATCTTCGTTTTAAATTTTGAGATGAATTTTCTTCGTGTCATGATTAAGTTAAATCAAGATTATTTTTTGAACTTAACTTACTGTCCTAATTTTTGGGGAATGATCATTTCTTCTATTTTGGTATGCGATTTTCCTATTATGGTATGAAATCGACATTGCGAAATATTTCTATTTCGGAGTCCATTCTCTGGCTTACTTTGTTATTCTTTATCATATAAAATGAGAGATCAAAAATCCAAATTTCAATCTTTTGCAGGATATTTATTTTATAGCTATAATTTAGTCATTATTAAATACAATGGTTAAATGGCGGTTTTGTACTTATAGACTTAACAGCCATAAGTAAGCCTTTTAACAGGCTCTTAACCACTGCTGTATATGATTTTGATTATCTTATATTAGGTTGACAGCAAGCAATATTAATTAAAAAAGTCATTATGAAAATTAAATCCTTTTTCTCCTTAACCTGCTTATTAACTCTTTCCTTCGCAACTTTTTCACAGGAATCGGTAGGATTGGAGGTAATAGCAGATAATCTTGTTTCACCGGTCGCATTTGTTGAATCTCCCGATGAATCCGGAAGATATTTCATCGTTGACCAGGTAGGGGTGATCCGAATTCATACTCCCCAAAAAGGGCTTTTGGACGAGCCATTTTTGAATCTTAAAAATAAGATAGTTGAATTAAAAGATGCCCATGAAGAACGAGGTTTGTTAGGACTTGCTTTTCACCCCGATTACAGTGAAAACGGCAGGTTCTTCGTCTATTATAGTGCACCCCTTAGTGAAGATGGTCCCGAGAATTGGAATCATACCAGCCACATTTCAGAATTCAGGGTCTCTCCGGATAATCCTAATATGGCTGACAAAGCTTCAGAAAAGATCATTCTAAAGGTAGATCAGCCACAGGATAATCACAATGCAGGGACTTTGGCCTTCGGGCCCGAAAATTACCTCTACATTGCCCTTGGCGATGGAGGAGGAGCAAATGATATCGATATGGGCCATGTACCCGATTGGTATGGGGAAAATGCCGGTGGAAACGGGCAGGATGTGGCGCAAAACCTGCTGGGCAGTATCCTGAGAATTGACGTGAATGGAGATGCTCCTTATGCCATTCCTGAAGACAATCCATTTGTAGATAAAGAGGGAATGGACGAGATCTACGCCTATGGGCTTAGAAATCCATACCGTTTCTCGTTTGACTTGAAGGGTAGCAATGATCTCATTGCCGGAGATGCCGGACAGGTACTTTGGGAAGAAGTAAATGTCATTACCAAAGGTGGCAATTATGGATGGAATGTGATGGAAGGGACACACTGCTTCAATGCCTATAACAACGATAAAGAGAAGGAGGAATGTCCTGAAAAAGATAAGATGGGCAACCCTCTGATAAGTCCTGTAATTGAATTTAAACAAGGGGGTACCGACCATGGAGGCAAAGGCCTGGTCGTCATAGGAGGCTATGTTTACAGGGGTGAAGACCTTAAAAATTTGGACGGGAAATACATTTTTGGAACCTGGACGCAGCATCATGGAAAACCTGCAGGTGCAGTGTTCGTTTCAACTCCAAAAGAGACCGGCATGTGGGATTTTCAAGAGCTGAAAATCGCCCAGACCAACTCTACTTCAATCGGACATTATTTGTTGTCTTTCGGTCAGAACAAGGAAGGAGAAATGTTCGTTCTTACAACCGATGAAGAAGGCCCTGTAGGCAATACCGGGAAGGTGTTTAAAATGACTTCTGGGAATTAAAAAAAAAATACATTTAAAGCACACGAGGAACCACCCATTCTGAGGGTGGTTCCTTATTTATTAAAGATCATATCTTAAATGATAAAGTTACACCGTAAGTAGCAGGATTTCCTAGGTGAACTGCTCCAAAGTTATAGCCGTAGCTAATGTATTCTTTATCAAAAATATTACGGCTCCACAGCATGAGCTTAATATCCCGGTAGGAGACACCTATATTCCCGTTGTACAGGCTGTACGGTTCCTGCCTTAAATTATTCGCAAGATCGAAATACTGTTCCCCCAGGTACTTCCATTCTGCACGGGCCGCGAATTCCCACTTTTCATTTAATCCCAGGCTTGACTTGTATTGCAGAGCGAGCATCGAAGTTATTTCCGGGGTGTAGATCTGCTTGTTATCTTCAAAATTAATTTCACCGCCATCTTGCGCAATGAGGAGCGATTCATAACCGGCGTCTGTAAGACCGAAATCATAACTCAGTTCAAGCCCGGTGGCCAATAAAGCTTTCAGCTCTACTTCCAGGCCTTTGCTCGTAAGTTTTCCGGTGTTTCGTGTGACGATAACCCCGTCGGGTAGGACTAAGGTCGGTACCTGTACGTCGGTCACTTCCGTATAAAAAACAGTGGCATTCACCAGCAGCTTATTCTCCAAAAAAGAGTTTTTAGTGCCTATCTCATAATTATTGCTGAACTCCGGTTTGTACTCGTACAAAGGTGGCTGTGTAGGGTCTGTACTCAAAGGAGTGAGGCCTCCCGCCCTAAAACCACGACTGTAGGTAAGGAAAACGAGGTTCTCTTCTGAAAGATCATAAGTAAGTCCAACTTTAGGCGAGAAGGCATTGAAGCTCGCAGTAGCGGTAGAGTCCGGTTGATATTCAAAGAGAGGTTTAGTATCAGAGTCCAATTGATATTCTCCAAGTACAGACTGCTTCTTGTATTCATGATCGTATCGCAATCCAGCGATGACCCCGATTTTATCAGTAAGCTGATAATTTAGCTGCCCAAAAAAGGCAATTCCTTTACCTGTTGATTCTGTAGTATTGATTAGCGAATAGTTGATTTCTTCAGATCCCACAAGGGCGGCATCTTCCCCAAAATGGGTCGCCTGTTTTACCGGACTTTCCTGGTAGAACAAATAAGTTCCTGCTGTCCATTCGAGGTCTCTGCCGGGGCCACTAACAGAGGAGAATTTAAATTCCTGTGTCGCAACTTTTACTGTATTCCAGTCGTTTCCGTAGTCATTAATAATCGAAATAGCGTCCAGAGGGGAGAAATCTCCATCAACAGGATTTTCGTAATACCTGTAATTCTGCTGGTAGGCAGTTTGAGAACTAAAATTGAAGTTTTTCCCTTTATGGTCAATGACAAGAGATGTATTGAAGGTGTTATCCTTCATTGTGGAAAGCTGGTTCTGGTTTAGCGTGTAAGGATTTTCAAAAGCCGCTTCTACACCCATGTTCAGAGGAAATGCACCGTCATTCTCTGCTGTGAAATGCTTTAGATTTAAGGTGGCATTCCAGGTGGGGCTAAAAAGGTATTTCAGATAGTAATTTCCCGAAAAATTTTTCTGATCATCATAACTGGAGCCGGTGAATTCATTGGAGTAAAATCCTTCTCTTTCCTCATACAATCCGGCTGCACCAAAAAATAGTTTCTCTCCTAAGGGGGTTCGTATTCCGGCCATATACCGCTGTTGGTTATAATTTCCCAGGCTAGCTTCTCCAAATATGGTGGTTTCATTTTGGGGCTCCCGGGTTATGATATTAATCACTCCCCCCATGGCATTTCTTCCGTAAAGAGTTCCTTGTGGTCCCCTTAAAACTTCTATCCTTTCAATGTCGAAAAGCTGAGTGATATAAGTGTCGAGGTTATACTGGTTTACACCGTCAATATAAGTGGCGATTGCCGGATCGTAGGAAGTGGTCACAATCCCCCTTATCGAAGTCACTGTTCTGCGATCACCAGGATCACTGGCGTAAAGGTTTGGGGCAATTGCTGTTAGATCATTCACATTCTGGATCTGGCTTTGCTCTATGTTTTCAGCAGAAAGACTAGTAATACTAAGGGGAATCTCCTGGATCACTTCTTCCCTTTTTTGAGCTGTCACAACCACTTCCCTGAGGCGTTCTCCTTCGGAACCTAAAATCACTTCTAACTTATTTATTGCTGAATCCACGGTAACGTTTCGTATAGTTTCTGAAAACCCTGATTTTCGAATACTCATTACATATGAGCCATAGGGTACTTCCGGAAGGGAGAAATTTCCATCGACCCCAGTACGGGTTTGAAAAGAAGTGTTTAATAACCTTACCTCAACATTTGCTAAGGGCTCAGAAGAACCTGAAAGCACCTTTCCCTGCAAAGTGCCAGGTTCCTGTGCGTTTAAAAGGAAGGTGAAAAGGCTGAAAAAAATTCCTAAGAATATTTTTTTATTCATTGGTCAACAGTTTGGGTTCTTTTATTTCTAAATGACTTTCGAAAAAGCAAGTTGAGAATATGTGCAAAATTTAGGATGAGCAGTCCGAAGAATTCCCTGCTGGCTTCTATCCAGGGCTTATCATCAGACATGGAACCGGTGATATTTTCCGCAGAATGCAAGCTGAACCAGGTATAGACGCCATTGTGGTTAAAAAACAAATACACAGCGTAAGAAACGAAAAAGACCAGACCTGCATAATGCAAAATCTTGCTATCCTTCCCGAAAATAGCCAGCATGCATACCAGTGCTCCATATCCGTAAATGGACATCCACAAAAGTGGGTCCGGGTCGTTGTGTTGTATAAAGGCAGAAACAAGAAAAATTACTGCAAAAAATGCATTAGCTATTTTCACAAAAAGTTGGTTTTGAACATTGGTCACCTCTTCGCCCCACAAGGAGCTGGAGATTCTCATCTAAAGTTTTAAAGGTGATTTAAGAAGATTAGCCGATTTAGCAAGAGTTTGGTTATTCATATAGATCTATGGTCTCTTTCTCGACTGTACCTTCAAAATCTGGAGTCGGGCGTTCCTTTTTTTCTTCCTCTGTTTCTACTATGCCGTTCTCTCTTATGTCATTTATCAGCCATTGCATTTCCATGATCTCCCTACGCTGCGCCTTAATGATTTTATCTGCAAGCTCTCTTACCCTAACATCTTCTATTTGAGAACGCTCGCTCGTTAATATAGCAATGGAATGGTGAGGTATCATGCCTTCCATATAATCTGTATCCGAAACGGTTACCTGGCTTCGTACCAGCCATATCGCCCCACCTATTAATATGACTCCAAAAGCAAGAGTGAGCATATTAGCTTTCCTGTTTTTGTACATGTTAAGCATATACAATAACATAATAATGATCATTGCCCCTCCCATGATCATTGTCATAAACAGTCGGGTTTCACTATACCAAAAATGATCTATAATTTGGTAAGAATGTGTATACATCAGAAAGAACATAGCAACCATTGAAGTTGCTATCATTAAAAAAAACTTTATGTAAGGCTTTTTGTTGTTTTGATTATTTTCCATTTTTTAGATTGTTTGGTTAGAAATTATTTTTGATTTGAGCTTAATTTAATTCGCCATTGATGGCTTTTTTCAAATTAAATAGTTTATGGATTTAATGATATGAAAATTGTGTTAAATCTAATTTTTTGTCTTGGGAGTGTTTTTTCAGGATGACTTTCAAATAAGGACTCCATCTGAAATAAACAACAGGTAAACCACGTGTTGGTAATTTTCACTTCTTACAAATTAGTCTTTGTTCCTGTTTGTACGCAGGTAGTGCAGATATTCTGCGATATTTTCTACCTGTTCATCTGAAAGTTGTTCTTCATTAAATGCGGGCATAACCCCAATTCCGTTTCTTATCTGAAATTTAATAAGAGCCTTCGGCAGAGGTTTATTTATAATAGCCAGCCCCACACCGGACATTCCTTCAGGATGGCATGAGGCACAATAATTATCAAAAAGTATTCTCCCGTTTTGAAGCTGTTCTGTTGGCAGCTTGACAACCTCAGCATAAGGTTTTGTTTTTGGGGCAGAGCAGCTAATAACTACAATGCCTGCTAAAAATGCTATAGTTATAAACCTGTAATTTCTTCCTTTTAATCTTGTCTTGTAATTTTCCATACCACGCCAGAATTTTTAACAGGGTTAGCACCTTCCTTGCTCGTTGCAAGAATTCCAAAATCTGTAATATACAATGCACTACCATCGGGACTGAATTGGACTGAAACCGGTCTTTCCAGACCTCCCGTTTCCAACCAGGAGGCAGGTCCATTCTTTTTAGCTTTATTGGTGGCGAAATCTTCAACTATTCCCGATTCTACATCTACACGTATAACCCGATACCCAACTGGCGACAACACCTTTCCTACTCCCGGTGCCATATCCCCAAACTGGGCTATAAAAGCCTGTCCTTCAAAGCCAAAGTTTCCGTTTGTGGAAAAACTTATTCCGTTGGAGGAGGAGTGAACCCCCAAACTTGCCACGGGCTGTGGCGGCGTACCGGGATCATTCACCAGTATTTTTTTTGGGTCTTCTTCTCCAGGGACCTCCAGGTGGGTTATGGACATATTTCCATTGTAGTCTGGCCATCCATACCAGGCATCCTGCTCTAGTTTAAACAGCAAATCTCCTGTTCCCCAAACGGGACGGCTACCACGAACATCATAAGAGTTATTGGTAACATAGATCTGTCCATCTGGGGCTAATGCGAGGCCGTAAGGATTTCTGAACCCCCAGGCTACCAGCTCAAGATCGCCTCCATTGATTGGTACCCGCATTACAGCACCGGTACAGGGAATTGCTCCCTTTATCACCTCGTTTGGTTCGGCTTTTTGATTATAAGGAAGAAAAGGGCCTGTAACTGCTTTATCATCGGGATCTTCGCTCAGGACGTTTTTTGTCTCACTGTTTATTGCGTTTACAGTAATATCTTTACATGGAATATCGTGAAAATCGGGAAAGCGGTGGAGCCAGCCAAAAGAGGCATTGTCATTACCCACTATTCCGGAATTGGTTGCTGTGCCTTGTCCAAAATACAGATATCCATCTTTTATGACCGGTCCGTTCGTATGGTGGTCCCCAAGACTTGGTAATCCCTCTACCAGAACTTCAGCTTGACCTTCCTTACTTACTTTAAGGATCTTTCCTCCCTCCAATTGTCCTCCTTCAGCGATAAAAAAGTGCCCGTCGTAAAAAGTAACGCCATTCCACGGACCATTTTTTTGGCCTGTGTACAAGGTAGTGGTGGAACCATCTGCCTCTACTCTAAGTAACTTAGGTTCCAGGAAGACTTCCCCGTAGGAGTAGCCTGCTTCGATCACATAAAGATTTCCGACGTCGTCAAAGGTAACCGCGGTGGGAAAGGTGAGTCCTGTGGCTTCAACTTCTATGTTATAGCCGTCTGGCAACAGAACATCTGCAGGTTCAATATTTCGGGTTGATGGCACCTCAGAAATCTGTCCGCCGCCTTTAGAAGGCATTATGCGATAGCAACTTTGGTTGATCAGCAGAATAGCAAAGAGTACTGTTAATACATATTTTATTTTCATCTTTTTATCCTTTTCTATAGTGGAGACAGCTTTTCATACAATTATTGTTGGACTAGTAAATCATTGAAGGGCTACAGGCAAGTTTATTTACTATGATTATCATAGTCAAAATATCTTAATTCCAGGCCTACAGCCCCTGAGTCATAAAATTGTATTGCAGCTTAGGCAGCTTCTGCCCACCACCACCAGATTAGTAGAAGGACTATGATTGTCCCTATGATCCAATACCACATATTCTTTCTTTTTTTTTCTCTTTCTGTTTCCATGTTTTCTGGTTTTTAGTTATTGATAATAAGGTTCTTCCTTTTGAAGGCTGCCTAGGTCTATAGAGTTAATCTTTACCTTTGTGTTTTAATTTTTTTTGCGTTTTTCCGCAGAGTAGAACTTATACATAGAAGACTACCAAACAATCCTCCAATCCCACTTCCTTCAACAAATCCAAAAAAAGCTCCTTGACCTCGGTTTCCTGCCGACATTTGTCCCAAACCTACCACAGACCATACACCGTCCGCCACCATCCATGCAATGAATTTATGTAAAACACCACCAACAACGTGGCTTAACCAGGTCGCTTTAGGTACCGACATGTTCATACTTAGGTGGGTAAAGGCCATAAAACCTAAAACCGCTCCTGCAAAAAGTAAAACTGTAGCTGTAATTTCCATTCCTGGTATTTTTTATTGTTTGCTTACTTTCCAGATTACACCTGTAAAAGGGTGGGCGTTCATTCCCGTATCATCAAATTCGACTACCCCAAAATCCACGATATACAAATTTCCTTGCGGGTCCCACTCCAACTGTATAGGGCGCTCCAAACCACCTCCCTGGTTGGCTGATGCAGGAAGACCGGATTTGTTATATATAAAATTAGTTGCCTCTCCTGAAGATAAATTCACCTGCTGTACTTTAAAACCCGGCCAATTATATTTTACTCCTTCAGGAGCCTCAGATTCCGGGGGAACACCGGGAGGGCGGTTAGGATGATATTTTTCTCCTTTGAAGACAGGAACGATAGCACCAAATTCGGCCACTAAAATGTTGTTTTCCGGCAGGTCCATGTGGCCATTGCCGAACACCATTCCCTGAATCGCAGCATGTGATGGCAATTTTGCTAAGGGCTGTCGTGGAAGATCTTTACCTTTTAAAAGTTTTCGGTGGGTTTCAGGAGTAAGGACAAAATTCCGGTCTTCTTTTTTGACACCAAACCTTTCGTCTGTAATGGGAAGGCCGCTGTAGAAATCAGGCCAACCATACCATTCCCCTTCTATAACTTCGTAAATAGGTTCCCAGTCAAACATAAGACCTCTCGGTGGCATTGGGTTTGCACTGTTCATTGTAGCAATGAGTCTTCCGTCGGGACTAAAGCGGTAACCAAGACTACTACGCAGTCCCCATGCGATCCTTTCAATATTGGAGCCGTCCAAATTGCTTATATAAAAAGCTCCGTTTGCAATCTTTTCCCCTGGAATTATTTGCCCGGCCGTAGTGGTCTCTCCTAAAGCCGCATAGGCTCCGGTTTTAACAGAGTCTGCTTCTGTCATAGTAATTTTTGAAGTTGGAACCCAAAAATTCTGTCCCGTAAGTTCAATATCTTCTCCCGGTATCTCCCGGGCTTGAGGTTTGTTGAACAGGTCTATCACCCGCACCCAATGTGCTTCAATCACTCCGCTGTTTCCCTGAGTGGAGAGGAACCAGTACATTTTGTCATCCTTAAAAATCGGCTTTGCATTAAGGAATTCCCCCCATGAAGGCAACCCGTTGATGATTGTTTCAAATTCCTTTGTTTCGAGATTGTAAAGCGAATAGCGACTTCGGTGAGAAATATAAAGGTTCCCTTTGTAATAGGTTACCCCTGTTACAGGAGGGATAAGCCCTTCTACCATATCCTCGGAAGATGCTGATTCCTTTATTTCAGTCATGGAAACCACCTTATCGTAGAGCACTTCTACCTGCCCATTGGGGAATACTTTCAGAATACGTGCCTCCGGTGCTTGCGGAGGTTTAGTGCCATAGGTATGGCCGCCAGCTTCAGCTATATAGTAATTGCCTTCCTCGTCAAAGGTGACATCTACAGGGTAAGAGAGGCCGGTATTAACAGCTTCTATAGTGAAACCATCAGGAACAACAATGTCTGCTGTATTAATTTCCCGCTGCGAAGGTTGGTTTACAACCTCTTCAGGAGTAGCGTTGCCTTCATCTCCCCGGGTTCTTTCAGCATCTTTACAGGAGATAACAGCAAAAGAAATAAAGAAATAGTAGAAGTATAAATTTTTCATTTCAAAGGAAATTTTTGGTTGACATTTGATTCCACTGAAGCTCCTGCTTCTTATGTGTAGGTCTTTTAAGAATCCTATTTGTAATCATTTTTTACTGTTTATGATTTGATGCCATTTGCTCAGGCTTAAAAAAGATACTCAAACAGAGTTCTATTTTACTTTTGATTTGGTTAAAACACAACCTTATCTAGTACTGTTTATTTTCTCCTACATCTTATTGGCTGCTATATGAACCTGCTTAGTAGAAAAAAGTGCAGACAAATTAGATCCACTCCAAATTGAAATTACAATAATATGTAGTCAGGAAGGCTTTAGTTTTATGGATAATTCGTTAGTTTTCATTGTTTTAAGAAGTTATTAGTAAAAAACTTATCAATTGTTAATTTTATTATGTTGGTGAATAGGATGGGAAAATATTCACGAGGGGGAGGAAAACAGAATTGAAGTTTGAGAAATAATTGTTGGAAGGAAAAAGCTTTATGCTACATACAAAAGAAGTAAAAACTAAATTTTTCGAATCCTAAGACTGGGACTAAATATTTTAAATTGAATTGTAGCTGTGTACTGTGATCAAACAAGGATTACCATTGTCGAAGTGATCCGGGGCGCGAAAAAGTTTCTGTATCAGAAATAACGGGTAAAAAAAGAAAGGCTGCTTTTTATTAGCAGCCTTTAAAAAGTTTGGGTTTAGGATTAAGCTGCAAAATTCCTGAGATTTTTAGCACATTCCCTACAAGCTTCTGCGCAATCTTTACAGTGCTTGGAGTCAAATTTCTCACACTCTTCTGCACATTTTTCACACATTTCAATACAATAATCCACCAATTTTTGGATATCCTTGTATTCTGTAACAAGAATGTCGTTTAATGCCCTGCATACTGCTGCACAAGCTCTGTCCAGTCTTATGCATTCAACCATATCCTTTAGGTTTTCTTCATTTAAACAAGCGTCAGCACACCAGTTGCAGTGATTTACGCAGTTTGACATGCCTTTTACTAGCTCTTCATTTCTCATAGTTATATCTTTTTTAAGTTTATTTCTTTCGAAATTACAGTTTAACGATGTAAAAAGATCTGTGATTTTCGGAATAAAACATTAGTTATCATGGTTTTATCACATTTTTAGCATAGTTTAAATTTCTGTTTAGTTCACGACCTGTTAAAAAATTTCGTACGAATGTTTAGGGGAAAAGTGCTTTAGGTACTTGAGAGTAGCTTTAAAGAATTTTAGGATTTATGACTTATTGGACAATTGCTTTCAACTGATGTAGTTCTCACATCTCCAGTGTTCATAGAATTCTGAGTAACCCAATTTCAGAACTGCTTGTCTATACAAAAGGTGGCAAACCACAGTTTTTCGCTGAATCTTATGAAAAGTTTAAAACATTCAATTTTTCAAAAATAATTGAATCCTATATGTGCCATTTTTCCTTGAAAAATTAAAATCTGCCTACAAAAGAGATCAAAAAAGAACAACTCAAATGTAAATCTTGAAAATTTAAAATTTCTGTACTTATTCTGTACTAGAGGAAATAAAAAAGGCTCCCGATTTCTCGAAAGCCTTGTTTTTCCTAGTAGCGAGAACGAGATTTGAACTCGTGACCTCCGGGTTATGAATCCGACGCTCTAACCAACTGAGCTACCTCGCCAAAATTCCCAAAAATTGCCAAATTCTACAACTGGCCTTATTTCCGAAGCATTCACCCTCTGTGCAAATGCGGGTGCAAATATAAAAACAATTTGAATTGGCGCAAACAATAATTTCCGAAATATTTATTTTCTTTTCTTTCTATCTTTATAATTAATATCTATATTGGCTCAAAACCAATAAAACAATGGAAGAAAAGATCAAGTACGAAATGGAATTTCCTATTCATGCTTCTCCATCTTTACTATATCAATATATCTCTACACCTTCAGGTTTGAGCGAGTGGTATGCCGATAATGTCAATTCTCGTGGAGAAATTTTTACATTTATCTGGGAAGGAAGTGAAGAAAAGGCGAAGCTGGTAAGCAAAAAGAGTGATGAACGTATCAAATTCAGGTGGCTTGAAGAAGAAGACACCCCATATTATTTTGAGATAAGAATCCAGGTGGATGATATCACTAAGGACGTTTCTATTATGATAACAGATTTTGCTGAAGAAGGAGAAGTGGATGAAGGAAAAATGCTTTGGGAAAACATGATTTCAGATTTAAAACAGGTGCTTGGTTCAGTATAGTATTCCTGATTAAAATATTACCTTTGCCCCGTTCTAAAAACGGGGCTTTTTTATGATCAATCTAAACGGAAACTTAGTTGGAGAAGAGGACGCAATCCTCTCAGTGTTTAATCGTGGATTTGCATATGGTGATTCAGTTTTTGAAACTGTTAGAGTGATAAACGGAAAGATAAGGTTCTGGGAAGACCATTATTTCCGGCTAATGTCTTCAATGAGAATTATGCGCATGGAAATTCCTGCTTCTTTTTCTCCGGAATTTCTAGAAGAAGAGATCAAAAACTTAATTGAAAATAACAATTTAGGTAATTCCCCCGCCAGGGTAAAACTTGCCATTTTTCGGGAGCAGGGTGGTTTTTACAGGCCCACCAGCAGGGAAATAGGGTATACGATTATCGCAGAAGAACTGGAAAATTCATTTTACCTTTTAAATGATGACTCTTATGAAGTTGAGCTGTTTAAGGACCATTACATTAACAGCGGAATCCTTTCCAGCATTAAAACCAACAACAGGGCTGTAAACGTTCTTGGGAGTATTTTTGCCAGTGAAAATGGTTATAAAAACTGCCTGCTTCTAAATGAGAACAAAAGCGTTGTCGAAGCCTTAAACGGAAACATTTTTTTGGTGAAAGACAATGTTATAAAGACACCGCCAATTAGTGACGGTGCTTTAAACGGTATTACCCGTAAACAGCTTCTAAAAATAATAAAACAAATTCCCGAATATCAATTACAGGAAACTTCGATCTCTCCTTTTGAACTTCAGAAAGCAGATGAACTGTTTATTACAAATATTGTTGTAGGAATTCAACCTGTAACAAAATACAGGAAAAAAGAATATTCCGCTAAAGTTTCAGGAGAACTACTTTCTAAACTGAATGTAAAAGCACGACTAGGTTAGTTGTAGCTGGGATTTTCGGGCGCATTGCACCATAAGAGATATTCCCCTCCAAGCTGAAGCATTTTATCTTTCCAGAAAGAATCGTAAGGACGCTCAATAAGACCTGTCTGATCCTCGTTTGTAGTGACGATCCAGGAATGCGAATCAAGTTCCGCATTTAATTGGTCAGCATCCCAACCGGAATATCCCAGAAAAAATTTTATTTGATTTTCATCAATCATTTCCCGGTTAACCAGTTCCTTAACCGCTTCAAAATTACCGCCCCAGTAAATGCCATTGGCGATCTCGATACTATCAGGAATGAGATGAGGTACTTTATGTATAAAATAAAGATTGTCCTGTTCTACAGGACCACCATTGTAAATTTTAAACGAGAACTTAAGTTCGGGAATAAGATCCTTAAGAGTGAAATCGAGAACTTTGTTTAGAATAAATCCTACAGATCCGGTATCGGAATGATTAGCTAACAGCACCACCGATCGGTTAAATGCCACGTCCCCGATTATTGTAGGTTCTGCTACAAGCAGGTGTCCTTTGGCTGGTTTTAAAGCTATCATAATGGGTTCTTTTTAACTAATCTAAGTATTTATTTAAAAAAATCAAATGATTATGCCAATTTTCTAATAAAAAAAAGCCTCCCACGGAGGCTTTGATTTTTTTTCCTAATATAAATTATTAGTTAACAGCTTTTTGAAGATCTGCTCCGGCTTTAAATTTTACTACGTTTTTAGCAGCAATTTTTATAGTTTTTCCAGTTTGCGGGTTTCTACCTTCACGCGCAGCTCTTTTTGATACAGACCAAGATCCAAATCCTACAAGAGATACTCTATCTCCTTTTTTAAGGGATTTCTCTACATTTTCCAGGAAAGACTCTAAGGCTTTTTTAGCAGCTGCTTTTGAAATACCAGCATTTTCAGCCATTGCGTCGATTAAATCAGTTTTGTTCATAATGTGAAATTAATTAAGTTGTTGGTTAAACATTCTGTTACATTGCTTTACAAATTTATATGGATTTCCCGGCCACGCAAGTAATATCAAGGGAAATGCAGTTTATTGTTAATAACTTTGGCTTTTTGTTAACAAAGAAGTCTTGCAAAAATTGATTTTTTATGATTTCAGCAGGCACAAGGCCTCAGAGCATTTTTGCTTCAGAATCGAAACTGAAACCGTTTAGCAGGTCATGAATTGCCATTTTTCTCTTTCCCGGAAGTTGCATTTCACCAATTTGAAGAAAACCATCAGGTGCTGCGACTTTCAGTTTTTTATCATTTAATACTATGGTGCCCGCCGGCAATTCATGTAAATCTAATATTTTTTCGGCTTCAAAAATTTTCACCTTATATTCTTCTGAAGCATTTTGCAGGATGCTCCATGCAGCAGGATAAGGATTTAGACCTCTTATAAGGTTATAAATTTCTGCTACTGGCCTCTCCCAGTTAATCTTTGTATTCTCCTTTGTGAGTTTAGGTGCAGGTTTTAAATGATCATTTTCTTCCTGCAAAGTGGTTTTTACTTTATCACTCTTTATGAGTTCCAGTGTTTCTAAAATGAGATCAGCCCCACTTTTCATTAATCGGTCATGTAATTCTCCCACATTTTCATTTTCTCCAATCGATAATTGCCGTTGCAGGATCATGGCCCCCGTATCTATTTTCTCATCAATATAAAATGTAGAAACTCCTGTTGTTTCATCGCCGTTAATGATACTCCAGTTAATTGGTGCCGCGCCACGATACTGGGGCAGGAGCGATGCATGTAAATTAAACGTGCCGTGTTCGGGTAAAGCCCAAACCAACTTTGGCAGCATTCTAAAGGCTACCACCACCTGCACATTTGGTTGGAGTTGCTGTAATTCCTGCTGAAAATCTTTAGATTGTAAGTTTGTTGGTTGCAGTATCTTTAGATCCTGCTCCAGTGCATATTTTTTTACGTCACTCTGCTGAAGTTTTCTTCCCCTTCCGGCAGGACGATCTGGTGCTGTAATTACTCCGACCACGTTGTAACCGGCTTCAATAATTTTTCTAAGGCTGGTCACCGCAAATTCCGGTGTACCCATAAATACGATTCTAAGGTCTCTCATTTCTGATTGATTTTATATTGGTTACTGCTGGTTCGCGTAATAATTCCTTTTTCGATTAACAGCTGTAGCACTTTTAATATATGTTTCTCTGGAAAGGAAATTTTTTCGGTCAATTCTCTCGAAGAAAAATCTTTTTCTTTTAAATGAAAAGCAAGTTCTTTGTATATACTGTTCATTTCTTTCCTGGAAAGCGGAATGCTGTGCTCAAGACAGACAGAACATATTCTACAGGGCTTTTCTGTCTTTTCTCCAAAATAGGAAAGTAATTGAATGCTTCTGCAAACCTCTCTATTATTAATATAATAAAGAACAGCCTCAATTTTATCTTTTTTATTTTTCTGGTGAAGCCGGATATATTCAGCTACGGGATTTATAGTGGTGTCGTCTTCCCGCGGAACAAGAAAAGTCACCGCAGCGTCCTGTTGGGAATAAGTGAAATCTATAACTTCATCTCTTTCCAGCTTCTTAAGAATTTCTATTGCTTTATCTTCGGGGATGGAAGCTTTCTTACATACTGAAGCAAGACCAACATTTATCTTGTTTTCAAAAATTCCGCCATAGGTCCTCAAGATGGATTTAACAATTTTATCAGCAGCTTCATTTTCCTGAAGATAATGCGTAAGCCGATTGGCAGACACTATAAACTGTATCTCTGTTTTCTTTTGAAATTGTTGCGAAAGTCGTATAATGCTGCAACGATCCAGCATTTGAAGCGTGTTGTAGGTTTTATGGGAATTCAGGTTATACTGGGAACAAAATTCAGAAAAATTAAAATCAAAATTTTCATTCTCACCCTCTCCGTAAGCTATCCTGAAATAGGAATTTAGTTTTTTGTAAACCAGTTTTACATCTTCAACGTTGGGAAGGTTTACCAGGAATTGATTTTTAAGTATTGGGATATCGCCGGTATTGGTAATAATCGTCGAAACAGCCGGTCTTTCATCTCTTCCTGCGCGTCCTGCTTCCTGAAAGTAACTTTCCAGGCTTTCGGGAAGATTCAAATGGATTACCTGCCTAACATCAGGCTTATCGATACCCATTCCAAAGGCAGTAGTGGCCACCATGATGTAAAAATCGTTGCGCAGCCATTTTTCCAGTTTGTCGGCTTTATCCTCATTCTTTAATCCGCCGTGAAAAGCTTCAGCGCTATAGCCGCTTTTCTTTAGATGGTCTGTAATTTCTATAGTGGCGTTCCTGCTTCGAACATAAATAATAGCAGTTTCTTCTTTACTATTCAGGAGTTGAAATAGCCGATAAAATTTATCCTCAGCATTCAGAACATTGTAGGCGATATTTTCCCTCTCAAAAGAACGTTTTATTACCTGAGCTTCTGGCATCAGCAGTTCTGTCTTCATATCTTCTATCACTTCTGCAGTGGCAGTGGCGGTTAAGGCTGCAAGAGGAACTTCGGGTTGAATGTCCCGCAAAATGGCAATATTTCTGTAAGCCGGCCTAAAATCGTGACCCCATTGGGAAATACAATGCGCTTCATCTATGGCAATAAGGCTAACATGCATCTGCCTGATGCGCTCCTGGACAAGATCCTGCTGCAAACGTTCTGGCGAGAGGTACAGGAATTTATAATTTCCATAGATGCAGTTGTCCAGGTTTTTATCCAGATCGTTATAGCGCATGCCGCCGGTGAGGGCCATAGCCTTAATGTTCTTGGCCTGTAGCGCGTTTACCTGGTCGTTTATAAGTGCAATTAAAGGTGAAACCACAATGCAAATCCCTTCCTGCATAAGTGCGGGAATTTGAAAACAAACTGATTTACCACCACCTGTGGGAAGCAGGGCAACCACATCTTCTTTGCTTAGCAGGGCTGAAATTATTGGCCATTGCTGCGGCCTGAATTCTGAGTGCCCCCAGAACTTCTGTAGTATATGTTGTGCTTCCTGCAATTTTAAGATCCTAAATTATTGAGGATAAAGTTAGCTCTTTCCTCAATACTGGCCTCAGGTACCAGAATTGGCTGGTAACCATAAGATTCATAGGTGTTATTTAGATATATGGAAATTTTGCTTGCCTGGTCAAAGGATTCATAACGCTCATTGTCACTCTTATAAATTGCTCTCCAGGGTGGCAGAATAAAGATTTTATCGTACTTATACTTACGAGAGGGCTCCACAAACTCTTCCGGATATTCTGTGCCAAGATAATCCATATATGCAGTGACATCTGGAATTCCACGGTCTATAAAAATGATTTCTGAAGGATTCTCTTCTGCTTCACGAAACTGATCAATTCGGCCCTCCATAAGTTTCCTGCTAAAAAGTAGGGGATCCTCAAGGAATAGTTGTTCAATTCCGTTTAGTTGTGCCTCGCGTATAACATCTCGTGAGATTTCATGAAGGCATTTATAATTCAGTTCTTCAAGATGATGAACGATTGAAGATTTTCCAGTACCCGGGCCACCGGTGATAATAATTTTTTTCTTTTTCACACTGCAAATTTCGGTATTTGAATTTGATTATAAAAATGAAAGCATTCCTTGTATCTTTGCAATATTAAAATGAAGGGAAAAAATTATGAGTGAAGAGAAAAACGATGAATTTTACGATAAATTAAAGACGCAATTACAGGATACATCCTTATGGCCATCAGAATATCTGTATAAATTTATTGTTCCTACTAATGCTAAGGAAATAAAACAAATAGAATCGATATTTGACAATTTGGGAGCAGTAATTACTACAAAAAAATCCAAAAATGGTAAGTATACCAGTGTTTCCATTAATGTAAGGATGAAGAATCCCGATGCCGTAATCGAGAAATATAAAGAGGTTGGAAGGGAAGTAAAAGGCGTGATTTCGCTTTAAATATTCAGCCAAATAAAAGCAGATTATTTCCTGTCTTTCCTTAATTAAATTTAGTATTTTGCAAACGTTTTAAAACTTCTGCAATTTTTTATCACCTTATAAATTTCAAATTTGACAAACGCATTAGAATATAACTCTGAAAGGAGCCAATTAATTATTCCTGAATACGGTCGCCATTTGCAAAAAATGGTTGAACACACCGTAGAGATTGAAGACGATAAAGAGCGCAACAAAGTTGCCCGATCCATTATTGCGGTTATGGGTAACATGAATCCGCATCTAAGGGATGTACCCGATTTTCAGCATAAATTGTGGGATCAGTTATTTATTATCAGTGATTTTAAATTGGATGTAGAGTCACCTTTTCCCAAGCCTTCCAGAGAAATATTGGAAGAGCGACCAGAACCTTTAGCGTATCCTCAAAATTTCCCGAAGTATCGCTTCTACGGAAATAATATTAAGCGGATGATAGACGAAGCCAAGGAGTATGATGAAGGTCCATTAAAAGATGCTTTGGTTTTTACTATTGCCAACCATATGAAAAAATCCTTTCTTAACTGGAACAGGGATACGGTTGACGATAATGTTATTTTTGAACATCTAAGGGAGCTTAGCGGCGGGGAATTGAATCTGAAAAACTCTGACGAGGATCTTAGTGATTCTTCCAATCTACTGCGCGGAAGAAAGAAAAGCACAAAGAGCAATTCTAAAAAACCAACTAAAAAGGGCCGTAAACGCTATTAAAATCGATAAATATACATGGGATCTTTCCAGATAGAGGGAGGGCAACGGCTAAGTGGCAGTATTCAGCCACAGGGTGCAAAGAACGAGGCTCTCCAAATACTTTGCGCTGTTCTGCTCACCTCAGAACAAGTTACAATAGATAATATTCCTGATATTCTGGATGTAAATAAACTCATCCGGCTACTTTCCAATTTGGGTGTTAAAGTAGAAAATAGAGGGGAGGGAAGCTACACTTTTACAAGTGATGAGCTCGACCTGGATTATTTACAGAGCGAACAATTTAAAATAGACGGTAGCGGATTAAGGGGTTCTATTATGATAGTTGGACCTTTACTGGCGAGGTTTGGAAAAGGTTATATTCCAAGACCCGGCGGCGATAAAATAGGAAGAAGACGTCTTGATACACACTTTGAAGGTTTTATTAAGCTCGGAGCAAAATTCAGGTATAATAAAGAAGAACGTTTTTACGGGGTGGAAGCACCCGAAGGCGGCCTAAAGGGCAGTTATATGCTTCTTGAAGAGGCTTCAGTCACCGGGACTGCCAATATTGTAATGGCAGCTGTTCTGGCTAAAGGTATTACAACTATTTACAATGCTGCCTGTGAACCTTATTTACAACAACTCTGTAAAATGTTAAATTCCATGGGTGCCAAAATAGGCGGCGTGGGATCTAACCTTCTAACTATAGAGGGTGTGAATGAACTGGGCGGATGCAGTCATCGGATCTTACCAGATATGGTAGAAATAGGATCCTGGATAGGGCTTGCTGCAATGACCAGGAGCGAAATAACTATTAAGAACGTGAATTGGAATATGTTGGGTGTTATTCCAAATACGTTCAGAAAACTTGGAATTACTATAGAGCAGCAGGGGGATGATATTCACATTCCTGCACATACCAATGGATATGAGGTGCAAAATTTTATTGATGGTTCTATAATGAACATTAGTGATGCTCCATGGCCGGGATTTACGCCCGATTTACTGAGCATCCTGCTTGTTGTTGCCACACAGGCAAGAGGAAGTGTGCTTATACATCAAAAGATGTTTGAGAGCCGTTTGTTTTTTGTGGATAAGCTTATAGATATGGGAGCCAAGATTATTCTTTGCGATCCGCACAGGGCCACTGTAATAGGTCATGACTTTAAATCTACCTTAAAGGCTACTACAATGAGTTCTCCGGATATTCGTGCCGGAATTTCTTTGTTAATAGCGGCTTTGTCTGCAAAAGGAACCTCGGTGATTCATAATATTGAACAAATTGACCGTGGCTACGAGAATATTGATGAACGCCTAAAAGCAATAGGTGCCAAAATTGAGCGGATAGCTTAAAACAACAAATATTAAATTAAAAAGCGAGGGGCTGAAAATTGCAATTTTCAGCCCCTCGCTTTTTAATTTGATCCGAAAGATTTATTTAATTTCTGCTTTTTCGGTTTCTGCTTTTTTCTTATTCTCTTTGTAATGAAAAAGGTTTAGTTCCTTAATCATAGATGCCGTGTTCTCAGGCAGCATTTCCTCCCAGCCTTCTTTGCCTTCGCTTATCATCTGGAGGATTTCGCGTGAGTAAATATCCAGGATTTCAGGATTATAATTTTCAATATCTTCAACCCTGCCATTGTATTTAAAGAACTTGTACAACTCCTTCATTCTTGGATGTACTTTCATATCCTCACTCGTAGTAATTTTTCCTGTTTCAGGATCTTTGAGTGGGTATAAATAAACCTTCAGGTCTTTAAAGAATAGTTTTCCGAAGGCTTCCAGTATTCCGCCGCTAAGGTGTCGGTAGTATTTTTCATCAAAAACATCCACAAGGTTATTTACACCCATGGCAAGTCCCATTCTCTGCTTGGAATATCTGGAGAAATATTCAACAACTCTGTAATACTCCTGGAAATTGGAAATCATTACAGTTTGTCCCAGGGAACAGAGCAGTTCTGCACGATCCATGAAATCCCTTTCATCAATCTCCCCTTCAGCTCTAAGGTTGGAGAGGGTGATTTCAAAGATCACTTCAGTGTTCTCTTCAGAAACTTTATTCTCTCTGAGGAAAAGTTCCAGAGAGCGTTCATACATGTCCATGTTCACCTTTGTTACCGGACGAAAACTTCCTCTTAACGCTAGAATGTTCTTTTTGTAAAGAATCTTGGCCGGTAAAACGTTATTCCCGTCGGGAGCGAACATCACAGCGTCTGTCATTCCGTTTTTAACCAGTTGCAGACTCATAAGTCGGTTATCCACATTTTTAAAACGTGGTCCTGAAAAGTTGATCGTATCTATTTCTATCTGATCCTTGTCTATATGATCGTAAAGGTATCTTAGTAATTTCTTCGGATTGTCATATTTATAATAAGCTCCGTAAATTAAATTTACACCCAAAATACCTAGTGTATTCTGTTGATGGCGGGCGTCATTTTCATGAAACCTTACGTGCAGGCTTATCTCGTTGTAGTCTTCTTCCGGCCGCACCTGGTATTTGATACCAACCCATCCATGGCCTTTATACTTCTTTGCAAAATCTATAGTAGCTACAGTATTTGCATAGGTAAAGAAAAGTTTATCGGGATGTTTTTCCCGGGAAATCCTTTTTTCGATCAGGTTAATTTCGTGGCTAAGCATCCTTTTAAGGCGTGCTTCTGTAACATATCGGCGATCATCTTCAACTCCATAAATTGCATCACTAAAGTCCTTATCGTAAGCACTCATAGCTTTTGCTATAGTTCCGGAAGCACCACCTGCTCTAAAGAAATTCCTTACTGTCTCCTGGCCAGCGCCAATTTCAGAAAAAGTTCCGTAGATATTGTCATTTAAATTAATGCGAAGTGCTTTGCTTTTTATAGAAGGAATATTTTCAAATTCCTTGTCGCCCATTATAGTAATTGGCATAATTTTTCTTTTAAATGAATTTCATTTTCGTGCCTACCAAAGGTACTAAAAGAGGGAGGTAAACAAAAAAATATAATTACTTTTGTGATAAAATAAACACTTCTTGAAGGTAAGATTTTTAGGCACAGGAACATCACAGGGCATCCCAATTATAGGTAGCGACCATCCCGTTTGTTTAAGCCAAAATCCAAAAGACACACGTCTCAGGGTTTCGGTTTTGGTGGAATGGGCAGGTTATAATCTGCTTGTAGATTGCGGACCCGATTTCAGGTCCCAGATGCTGGCCAATAACGTGAAAAAGCTGGATGCAATTATTTATACCCATGAGCATAATGACCATACGGCCGGACTCGATGATATTCGTCCGTTTTTTTTCAGGCAGGGTGACATCCCTATTTTTGCTCATAAACGCGTACTGAAGGCTTTACGTAGCCGCTTCGATTATATTTTTGCTTCAGAAAATAAATATCCCGGAGCTCCGGGTGTTATAGAATTTGAAATAGAAAATAAGCCTTTCATTTTTGAAGGATTGACTATAATTCCCATTGATTTTAGGCATAACCGGCTTCAGGTTTTTGGGTTTAGGTTTGAAGATTTCGCCTACTTAACAGATCTAAAGTCTATTGAAGATGAAGAAGTAGAAAAGCTTCGGGATGTGAAGGTTTTGGTGGTAAATGCGCTGCGCAGGGAACCACACCATTCTCATTTTAATCTTGAAGAAGCCCTGAAATTTATTGAAAGAGTAAAACCGGAAACAGCCTATTTAACGCATATTAGCCATCTACTGGGTTTTCATGATGAGGTCGAAAATGAACTTCCTGAGAACGTTCACCTGGCTTATGATAATCTTAAAATAGAAATTTAGCATGCGGAGTAAAATATTACTGTATTTGTTCATTTTCACGCTCTTGTTCACCATATTCATTTATGTAAACGATAAAAAAATTCTCGATGCGCGGGACGAAAGTATAGCTGGTCTTCAAAATCAAATAACTGCAGTAGAAGCAGAGCTCGACTCCCTGAAACTATCAGCAGGTACTGAAACTGATTATTTTTCGATTGACCGAAACGAGGACGCATTTAACTACTTTGAAGAAAGGGGCATTTCACCTGAAGATGTAAAAGCAATAATTCAGGATAAACTGATTAGTGGAAACAGTACATCCCAGGACAATCCGTTCGTTCCATTTGCAGGAATGGAAGGGAATATGAGGATTAACAAAATAAAAATCGTTAATCACAAATGGGTATTGGCAGACTTTACCGACGGTACTTATTGGGGCGAAGTTTTCTTCAGCTACTCTGTAGAAGAAGATGGCCAAGTTTCCCTTGTTCCGGAAAAATCATTTTTATATCCACTGGACTAAATCCTCTTTTTTAGCCACTCCTTTAATTCAAAAAAGTTCTGCGGAGCCACACCGTGACCTACAGGAAATTCAGAATATACATTTTCGATTTTTAGATTATCGAGAAAAGGCTTTGTTCTCCGGGCCCATTGCACAGGGAGAACCTGATCCTGTGTACCATGGGAACAGTAGAACGATAAATGAGAAAAATCATTTTTTTCGTAACCTTCTTTCATAAGGTCTTCATTAACATATCCGCTTAAAGCAATCACGTTTTTCACTTTTTCAGGATAAGACAGGCTTGCAGCATAACTTAAAATACTTCCCTGGCTAAAACCTATGAGGGTAACGTTTTCAGGATCTACGGGATAAGCAGCAACGGCTTCATCTATAAAACGGGAGATCGTTTCGCTTGATTCCCGCGCCTGATTTTCATCGCTGAATTTTCCGTCAGTATTATTCCAATGGATAGCGAACCATGCGTTTCCGGAAGGTTGCATTGGGTGTGGAGCGCGCACAGAAATTATAAATAGTTCTTCGGGAAGTTCCCCCGCAAAAGAAAACAAATCATTTTCATTGCTTCCATAGCCATGGAGCATGATTGCCAACGGAGCATTTTCAGTTTTTGTAGAAGGTTTTATAAGATGATGTAAGGATAAATCTGCAGTCGTCATTAAGTAATACTTTTAAAAATTGTTTGAAAGAAATTACCAACAAGAGGAATTTCTTTTTGTTCCCCCTTTATTGCAATTATCAGACCGTAAGCCCATAGAACGAGCACGAAAATGTAAAAAGCTGTCGGGATCATATATCCTGTAAACATAGAAGCTAAAACTCCCATTAAATAAAATAATAAATGTGTACCAAGTGCCTGCCTGATATGGAAACTTGCCACAGGATCTTTCTTATCAAGATTTATAAAGTAGGCGACTATGGTTCCTATAATAGTAATATAAGCTGCAATTGCTGCTATTTTTCCTTCTTTCATAATCTAAATCAGTAGGTAATTAGTCCATTTTCAGTAACAACGCCGTAGGCCTTTCCTTTTAGTTGATGTCCAATAAAAATGCTGTTTTGGGAAGTGGAAAAAATGTCTTCTTTGGAGAAGTTGTATTTATCTTCAGTAGTAAATAAACTCAGATCTACTCTTTCTCCTTCTTTAATTCCGGATTCGCTTATGTTGAACCTGTTTTTTCCTGAAGTGAGGAGCGAAATAGCTTCTTCTGCAGAAAAAATATTCATTAGCGCCCCAAAAGCAGACTCAAGTCCAATTGTTCCATAAGAAGCATTTTCAAATTCTACCTTTTTATGTTCAATATCTATGGGTTGATGATCGCTGGTAACCATATCAATAGTACCGTCCTGAAGTCCTTTTATCAGCGCTTTTATATCTTTTGAAGTTCTCAAAGGAGGCAGCACTTTCGAGCAGGTCTCGAACTCTTTTAGTAGTTCGTCTGTAAAAATCAGGTTGTGAATAGCGACACTACAGGTAACATCCAGTCCCTTCTTTTTGGCGTCTTTGATTAGTTTAACCGACTTTTCTGTGGAAATTGTGGGAATATGAAGTTTCCCGCCGGTGTACTCAAGGATATACAAGTCCCTGGTAATCTGGAGTTCTTCAGCAAGATTTGGAATTCCTTTTAGTCCAAGAGAAGTGCTGTGGTGATGTTCATTTACCTGTCCGCTCCCGGCTATCTTGTTTTCCTGCGGAAAAGATTGCACCAGCGCATCAAAATTTTGTGCGTATTGCAGGGCAATTTTTAAAAGATTCGGATTTCTAACCGCACTTTTGTAATCTCCAAAAGAAGCTGCTCCGGCCTGTTTCATATCATAAAGCTCTGCCAGGTCTAATCCTTCACTTTTCACCGTTAAAGCACCTGTAGGGACCAATTTTACCGGGTGGTTGGAAGCTTTTGAAATCAAAGAATTTACCGTGCTGTTGTTGTCAATGACTGGAGAAGTACTGGGGTTAACGCAAACTGTGGTAAATCCGCTTTTTCCTGCGGTATCAAGTCCGTTCGCGATAGTTTCGCGCTCCTCAAATCCCGGTTCCCCAAAACTTACACTACTGTCAAACCAGCCTCTGGAAACGTGCAGATTTTCTTTAGAGATTTCCTTCTCTGCCTTTTCTTTTAGAGAAGCACCAATTTTTTTAATGATACCATCCTGGATAAGAATATCAACCTTTTTAGTATTAAAATCCGATTCTTTATCAATGACTGTGGCCGATTTTATAAGTAGCTTCATTTAAGGTATTTTAACAGGAGCATTTCCACGATTAGAAAGATTAGTGCAAAAATAACAAACCATTTCCAAAGCGCAGTTATTTGCCTTACTGCATTTGCACTTTCAAAATAGTTTTTGATGTTGTCGTAAATTTCGACATTTTCAAAATCTTCAGGATTTATATAAGTCAGATTACTTTCACGGCGGCTGTAGTTATAGCTTACGTGCCCAATGGTCTCATTTCTGTATTCAATTTTATAATTTCCAGCCACAGCGGGTAGTTCAGAGGTGTTTATCTGAATTTTTTCTGAATAAGCTTGTTGCTGCGGAATAAAATTATCTTCTTCTGAAGTAAGATGAACAACTTCATCATTTTCTGAAACAACCGGAATATCAATAAGGTTATTTCTACCAATTTCGTAATAGATTTGCCTTGCCTGTAGCGCCATTCTGCCCATATTGTAAAACGTGGGAACGACTAAAGGTGACTGCTGAAAATTGCCATTTTCCGCACCTAATGCTGAAGTAAATAAAAATAACTGGTCGCTTTGAGTGAGAAACGGTGCATTATCCTGATATTCTAGAACTGGCGATCCCGGCCGATTTAATGTAAAATAGGATTGTACTGAAGGATATTCGAAATTCTCTACCTGTTCTTCAAAAACCGAACCGTACAAGGGATGATCAAAGCCGATATTTGTGATTTTTCGCTCTTCACTTTGAAAAGCTTCAAAAGCTGGTGCTCCGGAATTTCGTAAAAATGTATTGTAAGAAGCAATTTCTGCATCACCTGAAGGGATAAGAACCACAATTGCCCCTTCCTCCATTCTCTTTTGAAGGATAGTGGATAATGAGGGGCTAATTTCCCTCAATTCGTCCAAAATAATGAGCCGTGCGCTCGAAAGTTGATTGTAATCTACTCCGGAAAATGGGAAAACTGCAAGATCAAATTCGGGTTCGGTATAAATTCTTTTCAAAAATGAATCGGAATCTTCAGTAATAAGAGCAGCCTTAATTTTGGCAATTTTCGGTATGCTAAAGAACAGTTCGTTGTCGTATTGGAGTCCGTTATCTTCGATTTCTATTTTTCCGTCACTTATAGAATCATTGGAAAGATTAAAAGTTACTTCAGCCTGGTTATTTTGGCCAAAGGTCACTGAAGATTTCCCCATGAGTTCGCCTCCTGCCATAATAGCGACGGGAATTTGATCTTCATTGGTTGAAGAAGTACTTAATTGCACCTTCAGGCTGATATTTTCTCTGTCTCTTTCAGCAATGAAAGCAGAATCAAGGCTGACATTCGTGATATTTACAGGCTGGTAGGGGAGAAGTCGAAAATTAAAGTTTTCGGCATCAGGCTTTACAGGAAATCCGGAATTTTGCTGAAAATCTGAAATTACAACCAACTCCTGATCGTCTGCCGGATTTTCCTGAAAAAATCTTTCAGTTCTTAACTTGAGGTTTTCAAAATCCAGCGGAGTAGCAGTGTAATTTAAATCCTGTAAAATTCTCTGACTTTCTGCTGCCTCGATATTAAAATAATCTTCATCATTAGTAAGCAAATCGAGAGTTTCATCTTCAGGTAAGCTTTCAAGTACACTTTGAATAGCAGCCGGTAATAATTGACCTTTTTGGCCTGTAGCCTGCATGCTAAAAGAGTTATCCAAATAAATAAGCGTGTTTTTCGATCTAAAAGCTTTAGTAGAGGCGGGGAGGTAAGGTTGCGCAAAAGCAAAAATCAAAAATCCCAGGGCGAGTAACCTCGAACAAAGGACCAGCCACTTTTTTACTTTGGAACTCTTTCGGGTTTGACTGGAAATTTTTTTTAGAAATCTTACGTTGGTAAATTCCTCCTTCTGAAATTTCCGTAACTGAAAAAGGTGAACAATAATTGGAATGATGAGCAAGAAAAGGGCAAAAAGAAGTTCCGGGTATTTAAAATACATGCTCGGCTAAAATATTTTTCAAATATAGGAAATGAAAACTATTTTAAGTAAGTACGCCTGATCTTAAATGAAAATTTACTTCCATCTCCAGGAACAGACTGGACCTCAATTTTCCCATGCATATTTTCCACAAGTTTTTTTACCGTGGCGAGGCCGATTCCGGTGCCGGGATTCCCATCCCTGTCATTTTCATCCAGGGTAGTAAAAAGGTCGAAAATCTTTTCCAGGTTCAACTTGGAAATTCCTTTTCCGTTGTCTTTAACTTCGAATAAATAAAAGTCATTGGTCTCATCAAAACCTATATCAATTCGGCGAATTTGTTTATCGTTGTATTTTAAAGCATTGCTTATAAGGTTCATAAAAACCTGTGTTAATGCAGACTTGTTGACGTTGTGCAGCATAACATTTTCAGGATATGTTATTTCGATATTTTCGGAAACCTGGTAGAGATCAGAAACTTTTTTGAGAAGATCGCCAAGATCGACATTTACATAATCTTTCGCGCTAATATGGTCACTTCGATAATAACCAAGGATTCCATCTACGTAGTTACGAAGAGAATAAGAAGATTCTACTAAGTATTGAAGGTATTGTGAAGTATCCTCATCAAATTTTCCTTCATTCTCGTCTTTTAAAAGTTCAGAAAGGGAAATAATGTTAGCCAGAGGGGATTTAATATCATGCGACACCACACTTGTAAATTTTTCCAGCTCCTGATACTTCAGCTTCAGCTTTTTCTGAACCTGGTAAAGCTTGTTATTTTGCTTTCTGTACTCAAAAAGATTAAGTGTTTGATTTGCAATTGCCTTTAAAGAGCGTTGTTCAGTTTGAGAAAAATTATGAGGCTCAGTATCCAGAATATAAAAAACTGCAATAACATCACCCTTAGGATTAAAAAGAGGAATTCCGGCGTAAAACTGAAAATCTTTTTGATAAAGTTTATTTAATTCTTCAAATGCATCGGGAGCATCCTCCTTGTGGAATATAGAAATTTCGTAAGGATTGCGAAGTGTTCTTTCCAAAAGATCTGTTTCGTGAGGTATTTCAGCTAAAGAGACCCCATATATAGATTTAAACCAGATCGATTTTTTACCAATAATTCCTATTTGAGCAATAGGAACCTTACACACTTGTGAAGCGAGAAAAGTCAACTCCTCATAATCCTTATCCACCTCTCGTTTTACGAATTTATATTCCGCTAGAGAAGACCGGCAGTTATTATTATTATTCTTAGATGTAGAAGTTTTAAAATTCATGCCCCGATTTTTGCCTGCTGTTTATACTCGCAACTGTTAAAACAAAATATGGGGAGTTAAGAAGTTACGTTGCCTGTATTGTAAAAGTAAATTTAGTGCCTTTTTCTAATTCTGACTTGATTTTAACAGTTCCTCCGAGGTTTGTTACCAATTTTTTAACAGTAGAAAGACCTATCCCATGTCCATTATTACCTTTTCTATCTGTTATGGAGAGGGTAGAAAATAGCTTAAATATAAGTTCCTGTTCCTCCTGTTTCACGCCGATTCCGTTATCTTCTACAGTAAAGACGTAGTAATCTGGTATTTCTTTAAAACCTAAATTGATCACGATTTTTTCCTTGTCGTTATACTTCAGGCTGTTGCTTATTAGGTTTAAAAGTATTTGCTCCAGAGCCGATCTGTTTACTCTGATATTAACATTTTTCTTCGGAAAATTTATTTCACAATCTTCTTCTATACCTAAAAGATCGATGATATCCTCCAGAAGATTGTGTAAATCAATTTCTTCAATTTCTATGTTAGCCAGCTTTTCACTTTCGTAATGATTGAGAATACCCGTTATATAATCGCTGAGATTGAGTCCGGATTTTTTAAGTTGATTGAGATATTTAACTCCTTCTTCCCCAATAAGGTCGCCATACTTTTTCTTAATTACATCTGCGGTAAGTACCATATTGGCTAGCGGCATCTTCATGTCGTGTGAGACTACACCTGCAAAATCTTTTAAAAGGACATTGTGATCGTCTAAATCCTGTCTTGCTTCTTCAAGCAGGTAATTTTTATGCCTGGCTTCAAAAAGCGCTTCCACCTGCTTTGCCAGTGCTTTTAGTGCTTTTATTTGATGCTCATTTAGCTTGTTGACCTTCGTATCTATAACGCAAAGGGTTCCCAAAGCCATTCCGGTGCTGTTTACCAGGGGCACACCTGCATAGTATCTTATAGATTCTTTTCCTGCATTAGCGAAAGGATTATCTTTAAAACGCTCATCCTTATGGGTATCCTTAACCTCCATAAAATTATCCGGTTCAAGAATCGCATGGCTACAAAAAGAAATATCACGGTCTGACTCGCACATTTCTGTGCCTATTTTTGATTTGAACCATTGCTTTGTTTCATCTACAAGAGTAACCATAGAAACAGGCATACGGCAAATATATGAGGCGAGTTCAGTTATACTGTCGAAACTCTCTTCAGGCTCAGTATTTATGATGTGCAGGTCGTGAAGAGCCTTTAAACGCTCTTCCTCATTCGCAGGAACAGGAGGATGAATCATTCAAACATAAAATTATGGTATGCGTTAGATTGCGAATATAGTAAAAATTCTTAAAAATGTGTTAATTCAATATTTTTCAAAAACTCCAAGACCAAAAAGGGCAAAATCATATTTTACCGGGTCTTTTGGATCTAACTTCCTTAAAGCGGCATCGAGTTCCTGAAGCGCTTTTGCATCGTTTTGTTTCCTCTTAAGCAGGTTCAGTTTACGGGCAACATTACCCGAGTGAACATCCAAAGGGCAGGACAGTTGGGAAGGTTTTAAAGCATTCCACAACCCAAAATCTACCCCGCAATTATCTTTTCTCACCATCCATCTTAAATACATATTAATCCTTTTTGCCGCGGAATTCTTTAATGGATCACTCACGTGTTTTTCAGTTCTTGACAGGTGAGGAAGTTCAAAAAAGATTTTCTTGAACTGATGAATTGCAGGCTGAAGGTTATCTGCTTCAGCATATTTTATAAATATATTTTCTATTCCCGAATGCTTTAAATAGATATTCTGAAGCGCTTTTATAAAGTATTCTAAATCCAAACCGTTAAACGTGCGATGGACGAAATTTGCCATTTTTTTGAGGTCATTTTCAGAATGATTTATGACAAAATCATGCGGACTCCTTTCCAGAAGGTCCATTAGCCGGTTGGCATTATTCAGGATACTCTTTCGGTTACCCCAGGCTATGGTTGCAGTCAAAAAACCGGCAATCTCGATATCCTCTTGTTTAGAAAACTGGTGCGGAATCTGAACCGGATCGGTTGCAATAAATTCCGGGGTATTATATTGTTCAGCCTTAAAATCAAGGAAAGATTTTAATTCGCTTTTTTTCAATGGAAATAATTACTTTCAGATTATACAATTTCGCCGTCGACCATAGATAACTTT
Organism: Autumnicola lenta; assembly: GCF_031846515.1. Classification (NCBI taxonomy): domain Bacteria; kingdom Pseudomonadati; phylum Bacteroidota; class Flavobacteriia; order Flavobacteriales; family Flavobacteriaceae; genus Autumnicola; species Autumnicola lenta. The sequence goes on along the minus strand of NZ_JAVRHO010000008.1, from coordinate 2,464 downwards.
CGGTCTGCCATATCGGCAAGTTCTCCATTATGAGTGACAATTACAAAAGTCTGATCAAATTCGTCCCTTAGTCTAAAGAACAATTTGTGAAGATTTTCGGCAGATTCACTGTCCAGGTTTCCTGAAGGTTCATCTGCAAAGATCACCGCAGGATTATTTATTAAGGCCCGGGCAACAGCAATACGTTGTTGTTCTCCACCACTCAATTCTCCCGGCTTATGACTCGCCCGGTGTTCAAGACCTAAAAATTGAAGCAGTTCCTTTGCCCTCTTTTCAGCTTCTGCTTTCGATTTCTTCTGAATATAAGCAGGAATACAAATATTCTCCAGAGCAGTGAATTCCGGTAACAGCTGGTGAAACTGAAAAATAAAACCTACGTGCTTGTTCCGAAATTTTGAAAGTTCTTTTGAAGACAATTTATCAATTTGAATATCATTAATTGCCAATTCTGATGCCTTGCCTTTTTCAGGTCTTTCCAAGGTCCCCAGGATTTGTAAAAGCGTGGTCTTCCCGGCTCCGGAAGCACCTACAATAGAGACAATTTCTCCTTTTTTAATATGAAGGTCAACTCCTTTTAGAACATGAAGATGTCCGTAATATTTATGGATGTTATTTGCTGAAATCATTTTTTCCTGTTAAAGTTGGAAAAGTACCCAAATAGTAAAGAATTGGCAACATTTGAGATTAGAATAATATATTCTATTACTCCTGATTGTCATGAATTTTTAAAAAGATGGTAAAAGTGAACTGTGGAATGGGTTTTGTCTGTTATAAAAGAGAAGTAAGAAAGACATAATTTATAGTTAAACGTAGAGGGTTTTGTTTATTATGACGTTAAATTAGCTAAACAAAAAATTGATTTAAATGGAACGAGAAGAATTAGAAAAAGCTATAATTGCAGGTGGATGTTTTTGGTGTACTGAAGCGGTTTTCCAGAGACTCGACGGAGTCGAAAAAGTAGTTTCCGGATTCACCGGTGGCAAAATTAAAAATCCTGCATACCGCGAAATTATTACCGGAAGAACAGGACATGCAGAAGCTATTGAAATAACATTTAATCCTAAAATAATTTCTTTTGAAGAACTATTGCTGGTATTTTTCGCAACCCATAACCCTACAACCCTTAACAGGCAACAAAATGATGTGGGAACACAATACCGAAGCGCAATTTTCTATAATTCTGAAACACAAAAAGAGACGGCAGAGAAAGTAATTGCAAATCTTGAAAAAGAAGCCGTTTTTGATGATCCTATCGTGACTGAAGTTACTGAAGCTTCACCGTTTTACGTTGCAGAAAAGGAACACCAGGATTATTACAATCAGCACAGACAGCAGCCTTACTGCCAATATATCATTGATCCTAAGGTCACTAAACTGAAAGAACATTTTTCAGAAAAACTAAAGAAATAAAAACTCATGCCGTACAAACTTTTTGAAGAGTACAACCTGGAAGTCACAGATAACCTAAAAGGTAATTTCAGAAGCATTATTCAGGAGTTGGGAGAAGATCCGGAAAGGGAGGGGATTGTAAAAACACCTGAACGTGCTGCAAAAGCAATGCAGTTTTTAACGCAGGGCTACGAAATGGATGCTAAAACAATTCTGGAAGAAGCCATGTTTAAAGAAGGCTACAACGAGATGGTGGTGGTGAAGGATATCGAACTTTATTCTTTGTGCGAGCACCATATGCTTCCATTCTTCGGAAAAGCTCACATTGCTTACATTCCTGATGGGCAAATCGTGGGGCTAAGTAAATTGCCCCGGGTTGTTGATGTTTTTGCAAGAAGATTGCAGGTACAGGAGCGCTTAACCCATGATATTCTGGAATGTTTAAATGAAACCTTGAAACCTAAGGGAGTTGCCGTGGTTATCGAGGCACAGCATATGTGCATGATGATGCGCGGAGTACAAAAGCAGAATAGTTCTACCACAACTTCCGGCTTTAGAGGTCAATTTGAGAAAATAGAAACTCGAAATGAATTCCTGAAGCTCATCAGCTCAGATCTGAAATAATTTCAGTTATGGCACTTTTCTTGATTTATTAATAGAAAAATAACCAATGAAGATCTTAAATAATAAACTATTTATTAAAGGAGTTGTTTATGATGCCATAGGTATGGTTACCGTGGCAATTCCGTTAATAGGACCTTTTCTGGATTTGCTATGGGCTCCTTATGCAGCAAAGAAAATGAGGGAAATGTATCCCGGTAAAAAAGGAAAACTGGCTTCTGTGATTGTATTTATTGAAGAGATTTTACCGGTAACAGATGTTATCCCTACGTTTACATTAATGTACCTTTACACTCATGTATGGAATAAAGCTCCACAACCAAGGGGTGATCGAGGTGGAAAGCTACTAGTAAAGTCTAAAAAGGTCTGCTATTAAAAAAGGTAATTATCGACCTTTTAAAAGCTCGGGGTTTGTAGTTCGTAGTTCGTAGTTCAGGGAGCCTTATGCCACGTT